>JAGWTW010000049.1 GCA_028868735.1 Hyphomicrobiales bacterium
AAAGCAGAGGCGCTCGGCGTCGAAATCTATCCGGGCTTCGCGGCGACCGAAATCCTTTACGGCGAAAAGGGCGAGGTGCTCGGCGTCGCGACCGGCGACATGGGCGTCGCGCGCGACGGCCATCTCAAAGACTCCTTCACGCGCGGCATGGAACTGCGCGGGAAATACACGCTGATCGGCGAAGGCGTGCGCGGATCGCTCGCCAAGCAGCTCATCGCGAAATACAAGCTGGACGAGGGCCGCGACTTTCCGAAATTCGGCATCGGCATCAAGGAATTGTGGCAAATCGATCCGGCCAAACACAAGCCGGGCCTCGTGCAGCACACGTTCGGCTGGCCATTGTCGATGAACACCGGCGGCGGCTCGTTCCTCTACCACATCGAAGACAACCAGCTCGTCGTCGGTTTCGTGCTGCATCTGAATTACAGCAATCCGACGCTCTCGCCGTTCGACGAATTCCAGCGTTTCAAGCACCACCCGGTCGTCGCGCAATATCTGGAAGGCGGAAAGCGCCTCGCGTACGGCGCGCGCGCAATATCGGAGGGCGGCTGGCAGTCGGTGCCGAAGCTGACCTTCCCCGGCGGCTCGCTGATGGGATGCTCGGCCGGTTTCATCAACGTGCCGCGCATCAAGGGCACGCATAACGCGATGCTGTCGGGCATGCTCGTCGCCGAAAAGATCGCCGCGGCGATCGGCGCCGGACGCGAGCACGACGAAGTCGTCGAGATCGAGAACGAATGGCGTTCGGGCGATATCGGCAAGGACCTGAAGAAAGTCCGCAACGTCAAGCCGCTCTGGTCGAAGTTCGGCACCGCGATCGGCGTCGGACTCGGCGGCCTCGACATGTGGACGAACGAATTGTTCGGCTTCTCGCTGTTCGGTACGCTGAAGCACGGCAAGCCGGATTACGCGACCTTGAAGCCGATCAGCGAGGTGACGCCGATCGTCTATCCGAAACCCGACGGCAAATTGTCGTTCGACAAATTGTCCAGCGTGTTCCTGTCCTCGACCAACCACGAGGAAGACCAGCCGATCCATCTGAAGCTGAAGGACCCCTCGATTCCGATCTCGAAGAATCTTCCGGAATATGGCGAGCCTGCGCGGCTCTACTGCCCGGCCGGCGTCTACGAGGTCGTCTACGGCGACGAAGCCAACAAGAAGGATCCGCGCTTCGTCATCAACGCGCAGAATTGCGTCCATTGCAAAACCTGCGACATCAAGGATCCCGCGCAGAACATCAACTGGACGTGCCCCGAGGGCGGCGGCGGACCGAATTACGCGAACATGTGAGGGGTCAGGGCGCGCGGATTGCGCGCGCCTTTCGCCATGCGCTCGGCGCTGCGCCGAACTGCGCCGCGAACCAGCGCGTGAACGAACTGAGCTGGCCGTAGCCCAGCATTTCGGCGATGCGCGTCAGCGAATAGGCGGGATTTGCGAGATAGCGCTCCACCAGTTCCCGCCGCACGCCGTTGACGAGATCGGAGAATTCCACACCCTCCTCCGCAAGCCGGCGTTGCAGCGTGCGTTCGTGGACGCCGAGGCTTCGGGCGACGCGTTCGATCGAAGCGCCGCCGAGCGGCAGCAGCAGATAGACGGCCTTGCGGGTCTCGTGCTCCATGCTCGACTGGCGCGCATCGTTCAGCGTCTCGACGAATTGATGCGCATAACGGGCGAGCGCGGGATCGGCCGCGACATTGGCGCGGTCGAGATCGCTCGCAAGGCCGCTCAATCCGTTGAAATCCGCGTCGAACTCCACGCGTTCGCCGAACAGGCGGCGATGAATGCCCGTATCGGCCGGCCGTGCGTGGGTGAAATGCGCGGCGACCGGGCGCCATCGGTCGCCGAGGATCGACCGGAACAGGCGTGAGAGAATGCCGACCGCCAGTTCGTAGGACTGCGTCTTGGGCCCGTCGAAATCCACGACCAGCTCTTCCTTCACGTCGAAAATATCGCCGACCATTTCGACGTGCAGCGCAAGCGTCGAATTCAGGAGATTGCGGTATCGCACCATCGTCTCGAGCACGTCGCGCAATGTCGCCTGATGCGAGATGACGAGACTGACGGCGCCGAAATCGGACGTCTTGCGCGATTCCGCCATGCGAAGGCCGAAGGTCGGGCAATTCGCGTCGCTCGCCGCGCATTCCAGCAATTCGGCGACCCGCGCCGCAGAGACCCGCAGATCGCCGTCCGTCAGGGCCCGGGCGTCGATTCCGACGCGCCGCACGAGCGCGAACGGGTCGAGCCCGACCTGGCGGGCCACGTCCGCGAAATTGGCGAGCGCGGCCGATCTGATCGTCGATGGCGCCATGTTTTGCCTCGGACGCATGTCGTAAAATGACAAATCGATGTCGTCAAATGAAAAACGATCCGAACCGATCCCCCTTATTTTTTGATCCAGACGATGGCGATGGACACAAACCGCCCGTCGGGAGGACGAAATGGGAGCTGCTGCGCAGAAGTCGCCGGCGATCGTACAGAACGCGTCGCTGGGATCCTTGAAGGTCGAACCGCTGACTTGCGCAATCGGCGCGGAAATCGGGAACGTCAATCTCGGCGCAGCCTCGCGCGATCCGGCGACCGTCGCGGAAATCCGGGCGCTGCTCCTGAAGCACAAGGTGCTGTTCTTCCGCGACCAGGATTTTTCGCGCGCAGAGCATGTGGCGTTCGCGCGCCACTTCGGCGAGCTGGAGGATCATCCGGTCGCCGGCAGCGATCCCGATCATCCCGGCCTCGTGCGCATCTACAAGTCGCCGGATTCGCCGAACGACCGCTACGAGAATTCCTGGCATACCGACGCCACCTGGCGCGAGAAGCCGCCGTTCGGCTGCGTGCTGCGCTGCGTGGAATGTCCCGACGTCGGCGGCGACACGATGTGGGCGAACATGGCGCTCGCCTACGAGAAGCTGCCCGAGCAGATCAAGACGCAGATCGCGGGCCTTCGCGCGCGCCATTCGATCGAGTCGACTTTCGGCGCGGCCATGCCGATCGAGAAGCGCCACGCGCTGCGGGCGCAATATCCGGACGCCGAGCATCCGGTCGTGCGCACGCATCCGGAGACCGGCGAAAAGATTCTCTTCGTGAACGGCTTCACCACGCATTTCACGAATTTCCACACCGCGCAAAACGTCCGTTACGGCCAGGACTTCACGCGCGGCATGAGCGATTTGCTGCAATATCTCATCAGCCAGTCGGCGATCCCCGAATATCAGGTGCGCTGGCGCTGGAAAAAGAACAGCGTCGCCTTCTGGGACAACCGCGCGACCCAGCATTACGCGGTCATGGACTACCCGCCCTGCCATCGAAAGATGGAGCGTGCGGGCATCATCGGCGACACGCCGTACTGAACGAAGCCTTCCGCTTCATCTTCGACGCAATATCTCAAACGGAGGAAACACCATGAACTTTCTCGACGGCGCGCTCTTTCCCGAAAACCAGCAGAAACTCGTGATCACCGCCGCGCCCTACGGGCCGGAATGGCTGCCGCGCGATTTTCCGGAGGACATTGCGGTCAGCATGAAGGACCAGGTGCAGAAGGCGGTCGATTGCTACAATGCAGGCGCGACCGTGCTGCACGTCCATGTGCGCGAAGAGGACGGCAAGGGCTCGAAGCGCCTTTCGAAATTCAACGAATTGCTGGAGCGCCTGCGCGAAGCGGTGCCGGACATGGTTCTGCAGGTCGGCGGTTCGATCTCTTTCGCGCCGGAAACCGAGGGCGAGAAGGCCAAATGGCTGTCCGACGACACGCGCCACATGCTTGCCGAGCTGCTGCCGAAGCCCGATCAGGTGACGGTGACGGTCAACACGTCGCAAATGAACGTCGTCGAGCAGATGGAAGCCGCCGACATCGCCGGCACTTCGCTCTCCGAACCGGAATATTATCAGGCGTTCCGCGAGATGATCGTTCCCGGCGGCCCGGGCTGGGCTGAAGAGCACGTGAAGCGGCTGAGCGCGAAGAAGATCCAGAGCGCGTTCCAGTTCTACAACATCAACAGCTTCGAGACGGTAGAGCGCATGATCCGGCGCGGCGTCTACAAGGGACCGCTCGTGATGAACTGGGTTGCGATCGGCGGCGGCATGGATGCGCCGAACATCTACAATCTGGCGAACTTCCTGCGCGCGACGCCCGACGGCGCGGTCCTCACGCTCGAAAGCTCGATGCGCAACGTGCTGCCGATCAACATGATGGCGATCGCCATGGGCCTGCACGTCCGGTGCGGCATCGAGGACAATCTCTGGAACCAGGACCGTAGCGCGAAGATGAAAACCGTCGCGCAGGTCGAGCAGCTCGTGCGTCTGTCCCGCGAATTCGGGCGTCCGGTCGCGACCGGCAAGGAAGCCAAGAAGATCCTCAAGATCGACGAATTCTACGAGACGACCGAAGAAACGCTCGCCAGGAACGGCTTCGCCCCCAACCGCGAAAGCCGCAAGGCGTTCCTGCAGGCGGCCGAATAAGCGGGATGACGGGCGCCGGCCTCCTGATCGTTCCGGGTCTGCGAGATGAAGCGCCCGACCACTGGCAGACGCTGCTCGCGCAGCGTCTGCCGAACGTCGCTCGCGTCGCGCCGATGGGGCGCGTCAACGTCGATCTGCGCATCCGCCTCGACGCGATCGAAGCGGCGGCGCAGGCGATCGACGGGCCGCTGATCCTCGTCGCCCACAGCGCGGGCTGCATCATGGCCGCGCACTGGGCGAGGCGCACGAAAAGACTCGTACACGGCGCACTGCTCGCCGCGCCGCCGGACATCGATACCGCGATGCCCGAAGGTTATCCGACGATCGAGGCGCTCCGATCAGCCGGCTGGTTTCCGGTCCCGCGCGCGCCCCTGCCGTTCGCGACGATCGTGGCGGCGAGCCGCAACGATCCGCTGGCGCGTTTCGAACGCGTCGCGGGGCTGGCGCAGGATTGGGGCGCGCGCCTCGTCGATCTTGGCGACGTCGGCCATCTCAATCCTGCGTCCGGCTTCGGACATTGGCCGCGCGCGGAAGAATTCGTCCGCGAACTGCAAGCCGCCTGATAGGATGGGGCGAGCGATCAAGAAACAAACGGGAAGATGAAATGACCAGAGCGATCCGCTTCTACGAAACCGGCGGCCCCGAGGTGCTGAAGCTGGAAACCCTCGAGATCGGCGAGCCCGGTCCGGGTCAGGCGCGCGTGCGCCACACCTATGTCGCCGTGAATTTCATCGACATCTACATCCGCACCGGCTTCTATCCCAACAAGCTTCCGAGCGGACTCGGTTCAGACGCAGTGGGAATCGTCGAAGCCGTCGGACCCGGCGTCACCGACATCAAGGTCGGCCAGCGCGTCGGATATCTCATCGGTCCGCAGGGCGCCTATTCGGACGCGCGCATCATGCCGGCCGACGTGCTCATTCCGCTGCCGGACGGCGTGTCCGACAAGACCGCATCCACGCTGATGATGAAGGGCATGACGGCGCAATATCTGTTTCGCCAGGTTCATCCTCTGAAAGGCGGCGAAACGATCCTCTATCACGCCGCCGCCGGCGGCGTCGGCCTGATCGCCTGCCAATGGGCGCGCGCGATCGGCGTCACGATGATCGGCGTCGTCAGCTCGGACGAGAAGGCGGAGCTCGCAAGGGCGAACGGATGCGCGCATACGATCATTTCGGGCCGCGAAGACATCGCCAAAAGGGTGCGCGAGATCACGGACGGCAAGGGCGTGCCGGTCGTGTACGATTCAGTCGGCAAGGACACGCTGACAGCCTCGCTCGACAGCCTTCAGCCGCGCGGAACGCTGGTCAGCAACGGAACGTCGTCGGGCCCCGTCGTCATCGATACGGTGCTGCTCGCCGCCAAAGGCTCGCTCTGGGTCACGCGGCCGGCGATGATGCACTACATCACGCCGCGCGCGCACATGCTCGACATGGCGAAAGAATTGTTCGATCTCGTGCTCGCGGGCAAGATCGTCAGCGAGCCGCGCCAATTGTTTCCACTCGAACGCGCAGCCGATGCGCATCGCGCGCTCGCCTCACGCGGGACGAGCGGCGCGACGGTGCTGACGCTGTAGCGCAAAAAATGCGCCGCCGGTACGGCGGAGCGGGAGATCGCCGCGCCTACCCGCCGCGCGGCGAAAATTGTCGGTTGTAAGGCTTTCTTAAGCGCGACATTCTTAAGTTTCGCGATCAAGCCGGCGTGGCGGACGTGCGTGCTCGACATGGGCATTTGGCTGTCGGACCGGAGAGAAGCCGCACGATCATTCTTTGTATACGGCCAGCACACGCGTCACCGGCGGGCGGGTTTTCATGAACGAACAGCGGATCAACGAATTTCTCGGCGATCACGACGACAAGGCATTGGGAACGGGCTGGTGGTCCAACGTCCTGTCCGCCTTTTTCGGCGCCCTCGCTTTCGGCGGCGTGCTCTGCCTCTACTTTCCGCAGCAACTGACCACGCCGGAACTGCGCGTCCATTATCCCGTCGAGACCATCCGCCTGCTCATTCAGGGCCTGATCTGGGCGGCGCTGTTCTTCGGCACGATCGGCTCCATCCTGCGCAGAAAGAAGGTTCTCGCGTTCGCCGGCCTCGTCCTGGCGACGACCGCGGCCCTGCTCGGCGGGGCCAATGTGAAAATCACGGGCGAACTGACGGACGGTCCGGCCATCGGGCTCGATTATTTTCTGCTCGACCTTTTCGCGACGGCTCTGATCTACGTGCCGCTCGAACGCTTCTGGCCGCGATACGCGCAACAAGGCACCTTCCGGCCGCAATGGACGCTGGACCTGATCTATTTCATCTCGACCCACATTCCCGTGCAGGTCGTGTCATTCTTCATCCTGCTGCCGGCGACCGCGGCCACACGTTATCTCGCCATTCCGCATATCGCGCATTTCATCGCCTCGCTGCCGATCCTCGTGCAGTTCGCGCTGGCGATGATCGTCGCCGATTTCGCCGAATGGGCGATTCATTTCGCCCTGCACAAGGTGCCGTTCCTGTGGCGGTTTCATTCGATCCATCACTCCTCGAAAGCGCTCGACTGGATCGCGGGCTCCAGGTCTCACGTCGTCGACGACGTCCTCGTGCGCGGCGGTATTCTCGTGCCGATGATGCTCGCGTTCTCGCAGGACATCATCCTCGCCTATCTGATTTTCGTGACCGTGCATGCGACGTGGACGCATTGCAATTTCGGACCGAGTGTCAAATGGCTCGAGCCGTTCCTCGTGATGCCGCGCTACCACCATTGGCATCATTCCTCCGAGAAGGAGGCCATCGACAAGAATTTCGCGATCCATTTTCCGTGGATCGACCGGCTTTTCGGCACGTATTACTATCCGAACCGTTGGCCCGAAAAGTACGGATTGGACGCAGAGGAAATTCCGCTCGGCTTCCTCCGCCAAACGATCATGCCGTTCTTCAGGCCAAACCGGAAAACTCTAGAACCCCAGGGATGAAAGAGGGACGTCCCGCGGGAGCACGGTTCCCTTCTTCGTCGCCGCGACGAGGCCGAGCGACTTCATCGCCCTGATCGTCAGAAAGCCGAAATCATATTCCGACTCGCTGTGGCTCAGGCGCAGCAAATTGGGATAGTGATGGTGATTGTTCTGAAGGCATGCGCTGAACGTCGCTGTCACCGGAAACCACTCGCCGATGTTCATCGCATTGTCGGTCTCGTCGTCGTAGCGACGGTAGCCGAATTCGCGGGTGTGGGTCCAGTAATTCTGAACCATGTTGACCCAGAGCGCGAAAATCCGCATGCCGATCCACATCGCGGCTGCGAATTTCGCGTCGCCGACGATGAACCACAACAACGAAAAATTGAAGACCTGCGTCGCTGCCATGAAGAGGTTGCTGGAGCACAGCCTGAACGTGCGCGACTGCAGGATTTCGTCCCTGGCCAGATTTTCCGTGCAAGCGTAGGGAAACATGCAAAGATAGAGCGTCCTCCAGAACCCGTCCTGGTCGAGCTTGTTGGGATCGCCCTCACGGTCCGAATATTTGTGATGCAGGCGGTGACGATTGACCCATTCGACAGGGCCGACGTAAATCCCAAAAATGTTGTTGGCGAGCGTCACAGCCTTGACAAACCAGGGCCTGAAATCGAGCGAGCGGTGCGCGATGCCCAAATGCAGCACATCGGCGAGGTAGACGCCCGCGAGAAACCAGAAAAATATAAAATACCCGGCGCCGATCGCCAGCCCGGCCAAAGGTCCGATATTGGACGGCGCGAAGAAGGCGCAAGCCGTAGCATAGAGAAGGATGATCAGGTAACCGATCAAAATATAAATCTTCATTTCAGCCCTCCATGCTTTCACCGGGCCGCCGACAACGGGAACAAGCTTGCGAACCGTCATGCGCGACATGCGTCGGCGCTAGCGCTCACAGCCGGCTCGTTCGAAAGCGATACGATATTCTCGAGGAATTTCGATGTCGAATTTGCACGCCCGAGAAGCCTGTTCGGTCCGGCCGGCCCGACGCCGGCGAGACGGCAGGTTGTGACAGCCCGCGTTCGCGCCTAGAAATCCCCCGGAGAAAATTCGAGGGAGACCAATCGTGAGCACGTTCAAGGCCATCCGCATCGACAAGGACGACCAGGGTTATCGCGCCCAGCTGACGCAATTCGACGAGAAGGACCTGATGGAGGGCGACGTCACGGTCGCCGTGTCGCATTCGACGGTCAATTACAAGGACGGCCTCGCCATGACCGGAAAGTCTCCGGTCGTGCGCCGCTTCCCGATGATCCCCGGCATCGATTTCTCGGGCGTCGTGACTGCATCTACGAATCCGAACTTCAAGACCGGCGACAAGGTCATTCTCAACGGCTTCGGCGTCGGCGAAACGCATCTCGGCGGCTACGCAGAGAAGGCTCGCGTCAAGGGCGACTGGCTCGTCCATCTGCCCGACGGCATGACCGCGGCGGAAGCGATGGCGGTCGGCACGGCCGGCTACACCGCGATGCTGAGCGTCATGGCGCTCGAGCGCTACGGCATGACGCCGGCGCGCGGTCCCGTGGTCGTCACGGGCGCAGCTGGCGGCGTCGGCTCGGTCGCTGTCGCGCTGCTCGCGAAACTCGGCTGGCATGTCATCGCCTCGACCGGCCGCGCATCGGAAGCCGACTATCTCAAGGGGCTCGGCGCAGCCGAGATCATCGACAGGAACGAACTCTCCGCCCCGGGCAAGCCGCTCGGAAAGGAACGCTGGGCGGCGGCCGTCGACAGCGTCGGCTCGCACACGCTCGCCAATGTGCTCGCGCAGACGAAATACGCGGGCGCAGTCGCCGCCTGCGGTCTCGCGCAGGGAATGGACCTGCCCGCCTCCGTCGCGCCGTTCATTTTGCGCGGCGTGGCTTTGCTCGGCGTCGACAGCGTCATGGCGCCTCAGGCGCTGCGGCAGGAGGCGTGGAAGCGTTTGGCGCGCGATCTCGACAAGGCCAAGCTCGCGGCCATATCGAGCACGGTCAAGCTCGAGGACGTTCTCTCGCTCGGCCCGGAAATCCTCGCGGGCAAGACCCGAGGGCGCATCGTCGTCGCGGTCGGATAGCCTCATTTTCGCCCGCAGGCTCGCCTGGCGGACGAACTTGCGTCGCTGAGGCCTAGATTTGGATCAAGGACGGGACCATCTTCAGGAGGTGATCCTGTCCCTGATAACCAGAGCCGAGCGGGAGCGATGAGCAGCGCATTCACACGCGAGAACGACGACAGCGAGTCCATCGAGGACATCGGCGAGCGGCCGGTAAGCCAGCATCGCAATCTCGTCACCCCCGAAGGTCTCGCGCAGATCGAACACGCGCTGGAAGCCGCGCGCGTCGCGCTCGCCAAGGCCGAGAACGAGCGCAATCGGCGCGCCATCGCGCTCGCCGCGCGCGATCTCAACTACTGGTCGGCCCGACGCGCGAATGCAGAACTCGTGCAGCCGATCGCGGACAAGGGCGAGGTGCGCTTCGGCCATACGGTCGTCGTGAAATCGAAAAGCGGCGACCAGCAGAAGTTCACGATTGTCGGCGAGGACCAGGCCGATCCGACCAAGGGCCTCATTCCACACGTCGCGCCGCTCGCGAAGGCGTTGATCGGCAAGGAAGTCGGCGACAGCGTCGAGGTCAAACACCAGAAGGCGAAGATCGTCGCGATCAGCTGACTCTATTCGCCCGTCAGCCTCGCGCGCTCGCGCGAAAGCTGCGTCCAGACGTGATCCATGAACGCACGCACGCGCGCGGCGCCCTTGAGGTCCGCGTGCGTGAGCAGCCACAACGCGCTCGTCGTGGGAATTTCGACATCGAGCCGGACCAGGTCGGGCATGGCGTCGCCAACAACGCGCGGAACGACCGCAATGCCGATTCCGGCCGCTGCGGAAACCGCGGCGATATGCATGGTGTTTACGCGCGCGACGACACGTGCGGGCGGCACGTTTTGCGAAATCCACTGCGCCGCAGCGAGTTCTTCCATCGGCGACGCGAAACCGACGTAGAGCGCCTCGGGTCCCAGCGGATCCATCTTTGCGAATGCGGATCCGGCCTTCGCATACACGCCCCAGGCCATCGAACCGACCTTGCGGCCGATGAGCGTGTCCGGCGGCTCCGCGGTCGCGCGGATCGCGACGTCGGCGTCGCGACGCGACAGATTGAGCGCCGCGTTCGAGACGATGATTTCGACGCTGATCTCGGGATAGGCGGTCAGGAAGTCCGCGATCATCGGCGCAAGGAGCGACGAATAGAGAGAATCCGTGGTGGTGACGCGCAATTCGCCGCGGGGACGTTCGTCCTGACCGGCAAGACGGCGTTCGAACTCCAGCACGCCGTCCGACATGCGATTGGCGAGCGCGACCATTTCCTCGCCGGCGCTCGTCGCCGCATAACCGGACCGGGAACGTTCGAACAAGGACCGGCCGAGATCGCCTTCGATCTGGCCAAGGCGACGGAAAACGGTGGAGTGGTTCAGTCCGAGCGAGTCCGCGGCACCGACGAGAGATTTCGCCTCGGCGATGGCGCGCACAAGTCGGAAATCATCCCAGTTCATCTGGTCACTCGACGCATGGAGCCGCCTTCCGCGCGCCGCCGACGCCAACAGGCCGCCAACAGCGTTTACAGTTAATTATCACTCACGTTAAACCACTGCTACAATTGGTTTTTTACATGGTTCAGAGTTTCTGAACCGAATATGCTCAAATCAACGATTTCTCCGGCCTAGGCGCCGCAGCGCGCGCTAGCCTGTCGGCGATGGCCTCGCCGAGCCCTGTGACGGGCACCGGCGCGACCGCGATGGACGCAGCGCCGGACGCATCGAGCCGACGCAGATAAGCGTAGAGGTTGGCGGCCGCACGCGCCAGATCGCGATCGGGGGCAAGGTCGAGGATCATCGCGCCCGAAGAGTGCGGAAAGCTTCCGCCAAAATCGAGGCCCGCCTCGCCGGGCTCCAGCTGCGCCGCGCCGAGGCGCAGCCGCGCACGCGGCGCATAGTGCGAGGCGAGCATGCCCGGCGCGCTCACCTTGCCCTTTTCGGCCGCCGACAACGGACCGACGATCGCTTCGATTTCTGCGCGCGGGGCGCCGCCCGGCCGCAACAAGACCGCGCGATCGGCGAGGCAGGCGACGATCGTGGATTCGACGCCGACGGGCGTCGCGCCGCTGTCGAGCACCGCCTCGATCGTCTCTCCGAGATCCTCGAGCACGTGATCGGCGTCGACCGGGCTGACGTGGCCGGATCGATTGGCCGACGGCGCCGCGATCGGGCGGCCGGCGTGGCGAAGAAGCTCGAGCGCGACTGCGTGCGCGGGGACGCGCAGCGCAATCGTGTCGAGCCCGGCGCGCGCGAGTTCGCAGACGCTCGCTGTCTCCGCGAGCGGAAGCACGAGCGTGAGCGGGCCCGGCCAGAAATGACGGGCGAGGCGTTCGGCCATGGGCGAAAAACGCCCCTCGCGCCGCGCCGCGTCCGTGTCCGCGACATGAGCGATCAGAGGATTGAAGGCCGGGCGGCCCTTGGCGGCGTAAATGCGCGCGACGGCCTGCGGCGAGGTCGCATCGGCGCCGAGGCCATAGACCGTCTCGGTCGCAAAGGCGACGAGCCCGTCTGCGCGCAATATCCGGGCCGCTTCCTCGACGCCGTCCGATGTGGAGAAAAGTCGCCGCGCCCTCACGCCTTTGCCCATGGATTTGGTTTAGGTATAAACTTGGACATTCCTACCTCGGCCCGCGCGGCGCGACACAAACACACGGGAGACGCCATGACCACGGAAACGATTGTCGCAATCGAGGCGGGCGTGATGCGGATCACGATGAACCGCCCCGACAAGAAAAATGCGCTCACCGGCGCGATGTATGACGCAATGACGGCCGCGATGGAACAGGCGGACGCCAGAGACGACGTCAGAGCCGTGGTTCTGGAAGGCTCCGGCGGCGCCTTCACCGCCGGCAACGATCTCGGCGACTTTCTGGCGACCGCGACGCGCGGGCAGGAAAGCCGCGCCTTTCCCTTCATCCGCAAGATCGCGACCCTCGACACGCCGATCGTCGCTGCGGTCGACGGCGTCGCGGTCGGCGTAGGCACGACGCTGCTTTTCCATTGCGATCTCGTCTATGCGACGCCGGCCGCAAAATTCCGCATGCCGTTCGTCGACCTCGGATTGCTGCCGGAGGCGGGCTCCTCGTTGCTGGCGCCGGCGCGGTTCGGCATGGCGAAGGCGAGCGAATACATCCTGCTGGCGGAAGCCTTCGGCCCGCAGGAGGCAAAGGATCTCGGCCTCGTGAATGGGATCGTCCCGCAGGCGGAACTGGCGGAGACGGCGATGGCGGCTGCGCGCAAGCTCGCCGCAAAGCCGGCCGGCGCCTTGCGCATGGCGCGCCAGTTGATGCGCGGCGACCGCAAGGACATCGTGGCGGCGATGGAGCGCGAAAGCGCGGCATTCGCAAAGGCGCTGAAATCGCCCGAGGCGAAGGCCGCGTTCGAGTCGTTCCTGAACCGCGCGAAAGGCTGAAGATCAAGCCGCGTTGAAGACGACGTCGACCATGGCCTGGCGGTCGTAGCGCGCAGCGGCGCGGCCCAAGGTAATGAGCTGTTCGGTCGCCTCGAGCTGCCGACGGATGTTGAGGCACCAGTCCGCACAGAGATCGGCGAGCAATTCGCTCTGCGCCTGGTCGCCCGATGCGATCGCTTTCTCGATCGCGCGGGTCGCGGCGATCCCGCATTCCGCGAGCAATTCGACCGAGGTTTCGAACAGCATCCTGAACGCCGGTTCGAGGCGAGCGTAGGCGTCGAGCGCCTCGTTGCTGCCCGGCAGCTCGGACTGCATGAAATAGGCGCGATAGCTGCACGGGCGCCAGGCGAACACATCGTCGGCGAGCTCCGGGGCCTCCGGCAGCATCTCGATCAGCATCAGGATTTCGTTGTAGACGTTGAGGAAGTCGTTCGCGAGGCCCGAAGCAGGATTGATCAACGCCGCAGCCCGACGCTCGAGAGCGTCCTGCTTGGCGCGATCACCGTCTTCTTCAAAGCCCTGGCCGAGCGACATCGTCCCGATCGTCGTCACATTGAAGACCGACCTTATCCGCAAATTCGATAACAGGACCTTTCCACAAACAGGAAGCGAACGCATGTGCGGCCGATACGCAATCACCCTGCCCCCGGAGGCGATGCGGAAATTGTTCGGCTTTGTCGAGCAGCCGAATTTCCCGCCGCGCTACAATGTCGCGCCGACGCAGCCGGTTCCGATCGTGCGGGCGAACGACGGCCAACGGCGCTTCGGTCTGGTTCGCTGGGGTTTTCTGCCCGGCTTCGTCAAAGACCCGAAGGCGTTTCCGCTCATCATCAACGCGCGGGCCGAGGGCATAACGGCCAAGCCGAGCTTTCGCGCCGCGATGCGCCGGCGACGGTGTCTGTTCATCGCCGACGGATGGTACGAGTGGCGGCGGCTCGCGGGCGCGGGTTTGAAAGTGGTTAAGCAACCCTTTCTGCTGCGCCGGCGCGACCGCGCCCCGATGGGTTTCGCAGGCCTCTACGAGACCTGGTCGGACCCTCAGGGCGGCGAGATCGAAACAGGATGCATTGTCACCACGTCGGCGAACGCCGCGACCGTCGCCGTTCACGACCGCATGCCCGTCATTCTCGACCCGAAAGATTTCGATCGCTGGCTCGACTGCTCGAGCGACAAAGCCGATCCCGCGCTCGATCTCATGCGGCCGGCGCCCGACGATCTGATCGAGTTTTTCGAGGTTTCGTCCGCCGTCAATTCCTACAAGAGCGACGGACCGCAATTGCAGGCGCCGACAGGCCGCGCGAACCTGATCTGAAAGGCGGCGACGCCGCCCCGCGCATGGTTACGTCCACGCTGCGCTTTGGTTATGCTCCGCGAAGACGACCGGAACGGGAGGCGAATTTGACCATCAGCTACAAGACCGTCGCGATCGCGGCGGCGGGATTGTCCCTCGTCCTCTGCCTGGTGTTCTTCGCGGCGCCCGAGCGAATGCTCGACACATGGGGCGTAACCTCCAACCCTTCGTCGGACTTCGTCGCGAAGCGCCTGGGAGCGCTGTTTCTGGGCATGGCGGTCATCCTCGCATCCACACGCGATATCGGCCCCTCGCCCGCCCGCACCGGCATTTGCAACGGCGCGATCGCAGCTTTCACCAGCCTCGCGATCCTCGGCGCCGTCGAATATTTTCGCGGCCACGTCAGCGCGGGCATAGGCTCTGCCGTCGTGGTGGAGCTGGCCTTCGCGGCCGCTTTTCTCTTCGTGGACCGCAGCGGCCGCTGAGCGCTATCGCGACAGAAGACCGCGCTTTGCTTTCTTCCTCGCGGCGCGATGAAAGACCGCGACCGTTTCGACATGGGCCGAATGCCTGAATTGGTCGACGGGCGTGGCGCTGTGGAGCGCGTAACCGCCGTCGACCAGAATTCGAGCGTCGCGCGCGAACGTCTGCACATTGCAGGAGACGGCGACGACCAGCGGCAGCGCGCTGGCGGCGATCTCCCTCGCCTGGGCCTCTGCGCCTGCGCGCGGCGGATCGAATACAAGCGCGTCGAAGGCGTCGAGTTCGCCGCGCGTCAACGGCCGGCGGAAAAGATCGCGCGCCTCGGTCGAAACGCGCCGCAGTCCTTGCGCGTGACGCGCCGCGCGCGAGAGCGCCGATAACGCGGCCGCATCCTGTTCGACGGCGTGAACGTCCGCGCTTTCCGCGAGCCGGAGCGCAAACGTGCCTGCGCCGGCGAAGAGATCGGCGATTTTCGCCGCCTTGCCGATCGCGGCGGCGACGAACCGCGCGAGCGCTTCCTCGCCCGCGACCGTCGCTTGCAGGAAGGCGCCGGCCGGCAGGACGAGATCGGCCCGCCCGATGGAAAGACGCGGGCGCCGGCGCTCGATGACGACGACGCCGTGGTTGGAAATGCGCGCCAGATCGCAATTTTCGGCGAGAGCGACGAGCTTTTGCGTCAGCGCGAATTCGAGTTCGCCCGCGCCGCGCAGATCGACGTCGAGGCCGCTGTCGGTCGCCGTCACGGCGATGTCGAGCGGCTTGCCGAGGGGCGCCAATACGCCGGCGATGTCGCGCGCCACGCGCGGCGCGGCGGAGAGCGCCGGCGCCAGCAGCGGACAGGCCTCGATGTCGACGATTTCGTGCGCGCGCGCCCGCATGAAGCCGACTTTCGGACGACCGACGCCGAACCGCGCGTGAAAGACGACCCGACGGCGCCCCGCGCCATGCGCGTCCACGATCGGCGCCACTTCGGTCTCGAGATGCGCATTGGCGAGCGCATCGACGAGCAATGAGCGTTTCCACGCGAGATAGGCGTCCGGCGCCAGCGCCTGCACGGCGCAGCCGCCGCACTCCCCGTAATATCTACAGAACGGCGCGATGCGATCGGGCGACGCTTTCAGGATTTCCACGAGCCTGCCGCGCTCGCCGTCGACCTCCGCAATCACTTCCTCGCCAGCGAGCGCGTAAGGCACGAACGCCAACCCATGCGGCGTGCGCGCCACGCCTTCGCCGCGCGCGCCGAGGCGCTCGATGCTGAGTGTCGCGTTGAGATCAATCGTCTTCACGGCCGCTGCGCCCCGATCAGGAATTCGCGATTGCCGTCGCCGCCTGCGATCGGCGAGGCGATGAGGCCGATCTTCCGCCAGCCGAGACCGGCGATATGTTTGTCGATGCGCGCGCATACGTCGGCGTGGATGCTGGCGTCGCGCACGATCCCTTTCTTCACATTGTCGGAGCCGGCCTCGAACTGCGGCTTGATGAGCGCGACGAGTTTTGCGCCTGGCGGCGCGAGCGCGAGAACGGGCGCGAGAATTCTTTCGAGCGAGATGAAGCTGACGTCGACGACGACGAGCGCGGGCGGCGCGAGAAGATCCGACGCGGCAAGGCCGCGCGCGTCCGTTTTCTCCAGCGATTTCACGCGGGCGTCGGCGGCGATCTTCGGGTGCAATTGCCCATGACCGACGTCGACGCAAGTCACGCTCTCGGCGCCGCGCGCCAGCAGGACATCCGTAAATCCGCCGGTCGATGCGCCGATGTCGAGACAGCAGAGACCTGCCGGATCGATCGCGAAAGCGTCGAGCGCGGCTGCGAGCTTGACGCCGCCGCGCGAGACCCAGGCGTAAACGGGCGCCGCTTCGATGGACGTTTCCGCGCCCACGGGTTCGGACGGCTTGGTGGCGATGCGTCCGTCCGTCTTGACGAGCCCCGCCTCGATCGCCTCGCGCGCCTTGGCGCGGCTCGCAAAGAAGCCGCGTTCGACGAGGGCGATGTCGAGGCGTCTTGTCGGCTCAACCATGCGCGGCCAGCGCGGCAAGCAAGTTTTTCGCGCCCGCCGCCAACTCTTCCTCGCTGGCGCGCGGCGGCGCGCGGAACGTGATCTTTTCCTCGACGATCGCGCGGCGCGAGGTGATGTCGGTCTTGTCGAAGACGGGAACCACATGCGCATGCGCATGCGGCACGTCGAAGCCCATGAAGGCGAAGGCGACGCGCGGCGCCGCGTAGATTTGCTTCATGGCGCGCCCGAGCTTCTGGCCGAGCACGACGATGTCGGCGGCGAGTCGCTCCGGCAGATCGTCGAAATAATCGTGATGCGCGCGCGGAACGATCAGCGCGTGGCCCGGCCGCAGCGGCTGGATGTCGAGGAAGGCGACGAGCTCGTCCGTCTCGCACACGCGATGGGAGGGAACGTCGCCATGCGCGATCGCGCAGAAGAGGCAGCCTTGCATGGAAACTCCCGCGGCTCACACGTCGCGGGAAAATATCACGCGATCATCACGCGCGCGGCGCCTTTTTCGTCGCCGAGCGCCGAGAGCACGGCCGCTATGATGCCCTTGGCGTCGAGACCGGCCGCCGCATACATCTTTTCCGGCGAATCGTGGTCCTGATAGGCGTCGGGCAGGGTCATGGTCCGGATCTTCAGGCCGCGGTCGAGCGCGCCGTCTTCGGCGAGGAATTGCAGCACATAGGCGCCGAACCCGCCGCGCGAACCTTCCTCGACGGTGATGAGGATTTCGTGGTTCGCGGCCAGCCGGCGCACGAGGTCCCTGTCGAGCGGCTTGGCGAAACGCGCGTCGGCGACCGTGGTCGAGAAGCCGCGCGCCGTCAGATCTTCCGCGGCGACGAGCGCCTCCGCCAGGCGCGTTCCGAGCGACAAGATCGCGACTTTGGAGCCTTCGCGGATAATGCGGCCCTTGCCGATCTCGAGCGCCTGCCCGCGCTCCGGCATTTCGACGCCGACGCCTTCGCCGCGCGGGTAGCGGAACGCGATCGGGCCCTCGTCGTAGGCCGCCGCGGTCGCGACCATGTGAACCAGTTCGGCTTCGTCGGCGGCCGCCATCACCACCATGTTCGGCAGGCAGCCGAGATAGGCGATGTCGAATGCGCCGGCGTGCGTCGGTCCGTCGGCGCCCACGAGGCCGGCGCGGTCCATGGCGAAGCGCACGGGCAGCTTCTGCAGGTCGACGTCGTGGACGACCTGGTCGTAGCCGCGCTGCAGGAAGGTCGAATAGATCGCGCAGAACGGCTTGTAGCCCTCGCTCGCCATGCCGGCCGCAAACGTCACCGCATGCTGCTCGGCGATGCCGACGTCGAAGGTGCGGCCGGGGAACGCCTTGCCGAATATGTCGAGCCCTGTGCCCGACGGCATGGCCGCGGTGATCGCGACGATCTTGTCGTCATGGCGGGCCTCCTGCACGAGGCTGTCGGCGAACACCTTGGTGTAGGACGGCGCATTGGCCTTGGGCTTCACCTGCGCGCCGGTGATGACGTCGAACTTGTTGACCCCGTGGTACTTGTCGGCGGAACGCTCGGCCGGCTCGTAGCCCTTGCCCTTCTGCGTGACGACATGCACGAGCACGGGGCCCGTCTGCATATCGCGCACGTTTTTCAGGATCGGCAGCAGATGGTCGAGATTGTGGCCGTCGATCGGGCCGACGTAATAGAAGCCGAGCTCCTCGAACATCGTTCCGCCGGTCACGAAGGCGCGGCCGTATTCTTCCGCCTTCTTGGCGCGCTCGTAGAGCGGCCGCGGCAGGCGGCTGGCGATCTGCTTCACCGTTTCCCGAATCGAAACGTATCGGCCCGAGGCCAGCCGGGCCAGGTAGGCCGACATGGCGCCGACCGGCGGGGCGATCGACATGTCGTTGTCGTTGAGGATGACGATCAGGCGCTCCTTGCGGGCGCCGGCGTTGTTCATGGCCTCATAGGCCATGCCCGCTGACATCGAGCCGTCGCCGATGACCGATATGACGTGGTTCGCGCCGCCGGAAAGATCGCGGGCGACCGCCATGCCGAGGCCGGCCGAGATCGAGGTGGACGAATGGGCGGCGCCGAAGGGGTCGTACGGGCTTTCCGCGCGCTTGGTGAAGCCGGACAGCCCTCCGCCCTTTCGCAGGGTGCGGATGCGATCGCGCCGGCCAGTCAATATCTTATGGGGATAGGCCTGGTGTCCTACGTCCCAGATCAGGCGGTCGCGCGGCGTATCGAAGACCCGGTGGATCGCGACGGTCAGTTCGACGACCCCGAGGCCCGCGCCCAGATGGCCGCCGGTCACCGAAACCGCGTCGATCGTTTCGGCGCGCAATTCGTCCGCCACCTGCCGCATATCGCTCTCTGGGAGCTTGCGGAGGTCTTCCGGAACGCTGATCCTGTCGAGGAGGGGGGTCTTGGAAGTGGTCACTCTCGTCTCGTGGTCGGGGATACGCCCCGGTCCCGGCTTTGGTTCCGATCTACACCGAAACGTTGCGGCGCCGCAATCTTCGGGCCGGAAACCGCGGCCCGAAACGAAACAGAGGCGTATCGGCCGACGGCGCCCTACAATCCTGTTCTGGCTGTCCAACCGGAGCTGAATCATGACCATGCCCCAAAGCGCACCCGGCGCCCGCCCTCACAATCTCGGAGAAGCCATTCACAGGATCCGCGGCAAATGGGGCTGGTTCGTCGCCTTCGGCCTGCTGGCGGCGGTCATGGGGGCCGCGATCCTGCTCTATCTCGTCGTCGAGGGGACGATCGCCTCCGTCTTCATGATCGCGATCGCCATGATCGTCACGGGCGGCGCGGAGATCGGCCTCGGCCTCAATGCGCGCTCCTGGGGCCGCACGGCGATGTGGATCGTCGTGGGCCTGCTCTATATCGTCGCCGGCGCCTTCGCCCTCGCCCAGCCCATGCTGGCGGCGGCCGGCTACACGCTGCTGATCGGCGTTGCGCTGCTGGTGGTCGGGGTCGCCCGGATCATCGCGGCGCTGCGGCTCGACCACGGGCCGAAGGCGCTCATCATCCTGTCGGGCCTCGTCGGCGTCCTGCTCGGCGGGATGATCATCGCGAGCTGGCCGGCCTCCAGCCTGTTCGTCCTCGGGACATTCCTCGGAATTGATCTGTTTTTTTACGGATTGACTTGGATTGCGTTCGGCATGCGCCTCAAGAGCGCATAAACCGGCTTTGACGCCCTCGATTGATCGGAAGCCCGGATTGCTCCAATAGGGGCGCGTTCTGGATCGAGCGGCGATTCCGCCGCCCCCTACCGGGCGGCGGTCCATTGAAGGCGGCATCCGATGGCTAAATGGGTCTACACTTTCGGCGACGGCAAAGCCGAAGGCGAGAGCGGCATGAAAAACCTGCTCGGCGGCAAGGGCGCGAACCTCGCCGAGATGGCCAATCTCGGATTGCCGGTGCCGCCCGGCTTCACGATCACCACCGAAGTCTGCACGTATTTCTACGCGCACGACCACAAGTATCCCGACGACCTTGCGGGCCAGGTCGACGCCGCGCTCGCGCATGTCGGGAAGCTCACGGGGCGCGAATTCGGCAGCGGCGCGAACCCGTTGCTCGTCTCCGTGCGATCGGGGGCGCGCGCCTCCATGCCCGGCATGATGGACACGGTTCTCAACCTCGGCCTCAACGACGAGACGGTCGGCGCGCTGGCGCGCGGGGCGGGCGACGAACGATTCGCCTTCGATTCCTACCGGCGCTTCATCCAGATGTATTCGAACGTGGTGCTCGACATCGATCATCACAATTTCGAGGACGCGCTCGAATTCTACAAGGAGAGCAAAGGCCTCCACCTCGACACCGACCTGACGGCCGACGACTGGCGCAAGGTGATCGACGAATACAAGAAGATCGTCCAGCGCGAGATCGACAAGCCGTTCCCGCAAGATCCGCGCGAGCAATTGTGGGGCGCGATCGGCGCGGTCTTCTCTTCCTGGATGAACCAGCGCGCGATCACCTATCGCCGGCTGCACGACATTCCCGCCGACTGGGGCACGGCGGTCAACGTGCAGGCGATGGTGTTCGGCAACATGGGCGACACGTCGGCGACCGGCGTCGCCTTCACGCGCAATCCCTCCACCGGCGAGAAGGAGCTCTACGGCGAGTTTCTCATCAATGCGCAGGGCGAGGATGTCGTGGCCGGCATACGTACGCCCCAGAACATCACCGAAGCAGCCCGGATCGCCGCCAAATCCGACAAACCGTCGATGGAGACGGCGCTGCCGGAGGTGTTCCACGAATTCGTGCGCATCACCCACCTGCTCGAGACGCATTACCGCGACATGCAGGACATGGAATTCACGGTCGAACGCGGCAAATTGTGGATGCTGCAGACGCGCAACGGCAAGCGCACGACGAAGGCCGCGCTGCAGATCGCCATCGCGATGGCGAACGAAGGCCTGATTTCGCGCAACGACGCCATCCTGCGCGTCGAGCCCGCTTCGCTCGATCAACTTCTGCACCCGACCATCGACCCGAACGCCGAACGCAAGATCGTCGCCACGGGCCTGCCCGCTTCGCCGGGCGCAGCCTCCGGCGAGATCGTGTTCAATTCCGACGAGGCCGAGCAGCTGAAAGCGGCCGGGCACAAGGTCATTCTCGTACGCGTCGAGACGAGCCCGGAAGACATTCACGGCATGCACGCCGCCGAAGGCATTCTGACGACGCGCGGCGGCATGACGTCTCACGCCGCGGTCGTCGCGCGCGGAATGGGCAAGCCGTGCGTGTCCGGCGCCGGCACGCTGCGCGTCGACTACGCGACCGGCGTGATGCGCGCCGGTCCGAGGACGTTCCGCAAGGGCGACGTGATCACCATCGACGGCTCGACCGGGCAGGTGATCGACGGCGCGGTCAACATGCTTCAGCCGGAATTGTCCGGCGATTTCGGAACGCTGATGGAATGGGCGGACCAGGCCCGCCGCATGAAGGTCCGCACGAACGCCGACACGCCCGTCGATGCGCGCGTCGCGCGCAAGTTCGGGGCGGAAGGCATCGGCCTCTGCCGCACGGAACACATGTTCTTCGAGGGCGACCGCATCGTCGCGGTGCGCGAAATGATCCTTTCCGACGACGAACACGGCAGGCGCGCGGCGCTCGCCAAACTGCTGCCGATGCAGCGCAGCGATTTCGCCGCCCTGTTCGAGATCATGCACGGCTTGCCCGTGACGATCCGGCTGCTCGATCCGCCGTTGCACGAATTCCTTCCGCACACGGACGAGGAAATCGCCGAAGTCGCCGCCAGCATGGGCGCGGACCCTTCCAAGCTCAAATCGCGCGCGCAGGAATTGCACGAGTTCAATCCGATGCTCGGCTTCCGCGGCGTACGCATCGCGATCGCCTATCCGGAAATCGCGGAAATGCAGGCGCGCGCCATCTTCGAAGGCGCGGTCGAAGCCTCGAAGAAGACAAGCGAAGCCGTACACGCCGAGGTGATGATTCCGCTCGTCATGACCAAGCCGGAATTCGATCTCATCAAGGCGCGCATCGTCGCGATGGCGGAGACGGTGGCGAAGGAAACCGGCGTGACGATCCCCTACACCGTCGGCACGATGATCGAGCTTCCGCGCGCCGCGCTGCGCGCCGGCGAAATCGCCGAAGGCGCCGAATTCTTCTCCTTCGGCACCAACGATCTCACGCAGACCACGCTCGGCATTTCGCGCGACGACGCCGCCTCCTTCCTCGGGCCCTACACCCAGAAGGGCATTCTCTCGCACGACCCGTTCGTGACGATCGACCAGGAGGGCGTCGGCGAACTCGTGAAGATCGCGGCCGAACGCGGCCGCAAGACGCGACCGGGCATGAAGCTCGGCATCTGCGGCGAGCACGGCGGCGATCCCGCCTCGATCGCCTTCTGCGAAAAGACCGGGCTCGACTATGTCTCCTGCTCGCCGTTCCGCGTGCCGATCGCGCGGCTCGCGGCGGCGCAGGCCGCGCTCGGCGCGAAAGCGGGGAGCCTGGCGTAAAGGGATTGGGCTAACGTCCGCTTTCCGCTTGCTCCTGTCGCCCCGAACGCGGCCCTCATCCTGAGGAGCGCCGCAGGCGCGTCTCGAAGGATGGCCGCAACCCCAATGCTTCGGGACGCCGGCTGCGCCGGCGCCTCAGCTTGAGGCATTTGGACGCTGCCCGCTTGCCGCCGACGCTTTACGGTTTTGCCTTCTTTGCGCGCTCGACGATCAGGCGCTTTTCCGCTCCGTCCTGCAGCGCGTCCAGCTGCTGGCGAAAGCCAACGATGTCCACCAGCGGATGAGGGTCGCCGGGTCCCCGGGATTTCAGCTTCTCTTTCGCCTCGGTCAGGCCATTGGAGAAGCCGTGCGTCGTCAGGTGAAGTTCAATCGGGCGCGTTTTGTCGTATGTCATCGCGCGAATCCGCTTGACGCTTGCGATATAGGCCTCGACCTGCTCGGGACCCTGGATCGCATTGAGGCCAAGACCGCCGACTGTGATCGCTCGATAGGTGCGGGAACCGTCGCGCACATCGTAGGCGAAGGAAGCGGTGCCCATCGTGTGTCCGGGAGTCTCGAAGGCCTGGACAGAAATGTCGCCGGCCGTGAGCGTCTGGCCATCCCTGAGAACGATGTCCGGTTCGATCATCTTCCAGGGGATGGGACGACCCGTCGCCGCATTTTCCGCGCCTTCACGCCACCCCTCCTTCGTCATCGCGAAGCGTGTCGTCGGCGGCAGCGCCGCCTTGAGTTCAGCGATTCCGCCCGCGTGATCGAAATGGCCATGCGTGACGAGAACCAGCTTGATGTCGTTCGGATCGACGCCGACTTTACGTATGTTGTCGAGCAGCATTTTCGTGTAGTCGCCGTAGAGCGTATCGATCAGCACGTCGCCGTGCGGCGACGTGATCAGCCATGCGGACACCCAGCAGATGCCGACGTAATAGACGTTATCGAACGCTTTGTAGGGTTCGATTTTCTGCAACTTTGCGTCGGCCAGGAACTTGCCGAGGTCCGGCGGCATTTTCCCCGTCTCGCCGAACACAGTGAATGCGGCCATCAGCGGCGCAGATTCGCATTTGGTGGTGATTGGCGTCTGAGCGGCGGCGATGGACGGCGGCAAAGCAAGCAGCAACGCGATCGCCGCGACCCAGCGCACCAGCCTGAAACCGATTGAAGCCAACATCAGCGCCTCCCGCCGCCGTTCGCGAACTCTCGCGTGATTTTCAGAATGTCGCTGGGATTGTCATCAAATTCAAAAATACGTGCAACTGGCAGGCGTTGTCCGCTCCTCGCTTGCGGCCCTCATCCCGAGGAGCGCCGCGGACGCGTCTCGAAGGATGATCGCAACCCCGATGCTTCGGGACGCCGGCTGCGCCGACGCCTCAGCACGAGGGATGTTACGCCGGCTGCGCCGGCGCCTCAGCACGAGGGATGTTACGCCGGCTGCGCCGGCGCCTCGGGCCTAAGGGATCGCGCGCCGCCCGGCGCGAAATATCGCCACTGGGCCGAAGTAGGTATAACAGGCAAGACTTGTTTCGACCCCGACCGATGCACAACCCCTTCCCCACCCTCTCCTCCCTCCGCGCCGGCGGCAAACGCGCGCTCGCAGCGGCGCTGGCCCTGATCGAGACGGCGCGCGACACGGCTGATCTCGCCGCCCTGCTGGACGCCGCCGCCGCCGATCCCAAGGCGCATGTCGCGGGGCTGACGGGGCCGCCCGGCGTCGGCAAGTCGACGCTCACCAATGCGCTCATTCGCGACTGGCGCGCGCAGGGCGACAGCGTCGGCGTGATCGCCGTCGACCCGTCGTCGCGCGCGACGGGCGGCGCGCTGCTCGGCGATCGCGCCCGCATCTCGACCGATCCGGACGACCGCGACGTCTTCGTGCGCTCGATGGCCGCGCGGGACCGGCTCGGCGGGCTTTCGGACGACACGATCGCGGCGGTCGCGCTGATGCGTGCGCTGTTCCAGCGCGTGCTCGTCGAAAGCGTCGGCATCGGGCAATCGGAAGCCGACATTTCCTTCGCGGCCGACACCGTCGTTCTCTGCGTGCAGCCGGGATCCGGCGACAGCCTGCAATTCATGAAGGCCGGGGTGATGGAGCTCCCCGACATCGTCGTCGTGACCAAGGCGGACATGGGCGACGCCGCGCGGCGCGCGCGCTCCGAAGTCGAAGGCGCGCTGACGCTGTTCATGCGCGCCGACGACTGGACGCCGCCGGTCGTGCTCGTCTCGGCGCCGACGGGCGCGGGCCTCGGCGATCTCCACGCCGCGCTCTCCGCGCATCGCGCCCATCTCGCCGGCGCAAGGCTTGTCGCGCGCCGCGCCGCTCAGGAAAAAACCTGGATCGCCGAAAGCATTCGCGCGCGGTTCGGTCTCGAAGGTCTGCGTGCCGCGGAAACGCTCGCGATTCCAGCACGCGGACCGTTTGGACGCGAACAAGACATCGCACGCCGCCTCAGGAGCGCCCTCACGCGCGTGCAGTGACCTAGCCCGTTCGCGCTCGACAAGCCACAGGCCTTCTTGCATGGTTAACGGCGTTGGGGGGCCTGTGCGGTAGCGTATCCGGGGCTGGTATGGCGTCTGTGTATCTGATTAATCCGTCCGCGGATTTTCCGACCTATTTCGGGGCCGAGGCTCTGGCAGGGTCCGGACTTTCGCCAGGGGCGATGACGGCCGACCTTGCAGTGGCGACGATCGCGGCCATGGCGCCGGACGATTTCCGCATCACGATCTGCGACGAAAACATCGCGCCGGTCGACTACGACAACGAGTCGGACTGGATCGCGATCACTGGCAAAGTCAGTCAGCGTCAGCGCATGGTCGCGATCGCCGACGAGTTTCGTCGGCGCGGCAAGAAGGTCGTGATCGGCGGTCCCTATGCGAGCCTCAGTCCCGCGCGATTGCGCGATCATTGCGACGTGCTGGTCTGCGGCGAGGCGGAGGAGATCGTCGACGAACTGTTCGCTGACCTTCGCGCCGGCAAACCGAAGCCGCTCTATGTCGGCAACAAGCCTTCGCTCGCCCTGACGCCGGCGCCGCGCTGGGATCTCTATCCGAACGAAGGCGCGCTGCTCGGCACGGTGCAGACGTCGCGCGGCTGTCCGTTCGAATGCGAATTCTGCGACGTGATCCAGTATCTGGGCCGCAAACAGCGTCACAAGCCGATTGCGAACGTGATCGCCGAGCTCGACCTCCTGTGGGACGCCGGTTATCGCTCGGCTTTCATCGCCGACGACAATTTCACCGCCTATCGCGCGCATTGCCGGGAGTTGCTCGCCGCCATGAAGGAATGGCGGCGCGACAAGCCGATGGATTTCGTAACCCAGATTTCGATCGACGCCGCGCGCGATCCCGAATTGCTGGACATGTGCGTGGAAGCGGGCGTGACGCAGGTTTTCGTCGGCATCGAGTCGCCAAATCTCGAAAGTCTGCGCGAGGCGGGAAAACGACAGAACCTCAAGGTCAAACTCGTCGACGAAATCCAGAAGCTGGTCGACCACGGGATGGCCGTCATGGGCGGCATGATCGTCGGTTTCGATCACGACGGGCCCGACATTTTCCAGGCGCAATACGAATTCGCGCAGGCGACGCCGATCGCCGTGTTCACGCTCGGCGCGCTGATGGCGTCGGAGGCGACGCCGCTGCACGACCGGATGATGCGGGAGGGACGCCTGATCGATGGCGGCATCGAAACGCAGGGCGTGCCCTGGGCGTCGAATATCCGCTCGCTGACGATGAGCGCGGAGGAACTCGGCGCGGGGCTGAAGAACCTGTCGAACGCGATCTATTCGCCCGAGGCTTTCGGGGAGCGGATGCTGCGCTTCATCAAGACGTTCGGCTCCAAGCGGCGCGGGCCGCCGCCGTCCATGCCCGATCCCGCGACGCTGCGCGCGATCGACCGTCGCGCGACAGAAGTATCCATGAACATTCGCAAGCTCGGCGAAGCCGAGGGCCGGATGTGGAACCGGATCTGGGGCGCAGCCGTGCGCAGGCCGGAGACGCTCGGCATGGTGACGCGGCTCCTGTTCCAGTACGCGCAGATCAGGCACATGTACGCGAAGGGCGCCTATTGGGAGCCGATGCTGGCGAGCCCGCCGGTCGCGCCGCCCGCCAGGTCGCAGGCGCGCCGCCGCGAGCCGGAACCGGCATATTGACGGGCGGTACCCATCGCTGCGCCGCCCATATAATCTGAGGCCATGTCCCTGCCAGACGCTTCGCACGATGCGCTCGCCGCCGCGCTCGACTTCTACCGGCACGCCGGCGTCGACGTCGCAGTCGGCGAGCGGCCGCGCAACTATCTGGCCGAAGGGCAGGCGCCGGCGCCGGGCCCGATGCGCGGCCCGGCTGCGCCCGAGCCCGATCGCCGGCCGTCGGCGCCCCGGCCTGCCGCGCCGCCGCAGGTTTCGCGGCCGCTCAATCCGGC
>JAGWTW010000050.1 GCA_028868735.1 Hyphomicrobiales bacterium
CGCCGATTTCGTGCTGGATGAAATCCGACGCGCCATTGCCTCTTCGCAACCGCAAGCGCCCTCATCCGACCCTCGCTGACGCGAGGGCCACCTTCTCCCGCTGGCGGGAGAAGGACCGCGCGCGTCGAACGTCCGCTTCGCGCCCATCTCGTTCCCTGCGAACGTCCGCAATCGGGGTTCCGCCGCGTGATGTATGCAGGCGAGCTGCTATTCCCGCAATTCCGCCCTGATCGGCACGTGGTCCGACGGCTTTTCCTTCGCGCGCATGTCCTTGTCGATCGCGACGCGGACGAGCCGGTCGGCGGCTTGCGGGGAAAGCAGGAGATGGTCGATGCGCAGGCCGTTGTTACGCTGCCAGGCGCCGGAGGTGTAATCCCAGAACGTATAGGTTTTCGCCGCGTCGGTGGTCGCGCGCAGCGCGTCGGTGAAGCCGAGGTTCTTCAGCGCGCGGAACTTTCGCCGGGTGTCCGGCCGAAAGAGCGCGTCGTTCACCCAGGCATTCGGATCGTAGACGTCTTCGGGCTCGGGAATGACGTTGTAGTCGCCGGCCAGCACGAGCGGTTCCTCCAGTTTCAGAAGATCGCGGGCGTGCGCATGCAGCCGGTCCATCCAGGCGTATTTGTATTCCGTCTTTTCCGTCGGCGCGGGATTGCCGTTCGGCAGATAGATGGAGGCGACGCGCAGCACGCCCTGGCCGAAGGGCAGCGTCGCCTCGATGTAGCGGCTCTGCGCGTCGTTCTCGTCGCCCGGCAGGCCGCGCTTGGCCTCTTCGGCAGGGCGTCTGGAGAGAATGGCGACGCCGTTCCAGCTCTTCTGGCCGTGAACGAGCACGTTGTAGCCGGCGTCCTCGATCTCCGATCGCGGAAATTGCTCGTCGAGGCATTTCAATTCCTGGAGGCACACGACGTCGGGGCCGATCTCCTTCATGTAGTCGAGGAGGAGCGGCAGGCGCAGCCGCACCGAATTGATGTTCCAGCTCGCGACGATCATCGAAATCTCCGTTCGCGGCAGTCTATCAGGTCGCGCGCGAATTAACCGCCCGCTTACCGTATCCGGCGCGCCGCGGCCGCGCATAACGTTGCGCTAATCGCCGGCCCGCAGGCTTGTCAGGTTCATTGCGGAGAGGCGGATATGGCGCGCGAATCCGGCAGGGGCCGCGCAAGGCCGATCGGCGTCGCGGTCGTTTCGAAGCGCGTCGCGCCGGCGCCGCCGCCCGCCCGCGCGCCGGAGAAAGCGCCAGGGCGCGGCTTTGCCCGGGTGGTGCGGGCGATCCGGTCGGCCGCGACGCGCGGTTGACCTGACGGCGGCCCGACTCGACGCTTGCCGGCCAGCACGCCGCGCGCCATCCTGTTCGCATGTCGAATGTCGAGAAAAGGGCGGCCCAGGTCGCCGAAAAACTGATCGCCCGGCGCGAAAAAATCGCCGTCTCCGAATCGTCCAGCGGCGGGCTCGTCTCGGCCGCGCTGCTCGCTGTGCCGGGCGCGTCCGCCTATTATCTGGGCGGGGCGGTGGTCTACACCGCGCGCGCCCGCGCCGCGCTCGTCGGAATCGAGAAGGCCGACGTCGAAGGCATGCGTTCGGCCTCGCCGCCCTACGCCCAATTGCTCGCCCGCCGCACGCGCGACCTTCTGCGCGCGGACTGGGCGATCGCCGAAACGGGCGCGGCCGGCCCGACCGGGAACCCTTACGGCGATGCGGCCGGCCATACGGTCGTCGCCATCAGCGGACCGAAGGAGGCCGTCCGCGTGATCGAGACGGGTTCGTCCGACCGGCGCGCCAACATGGACGCCTTCGCGATAGCCGCGCTGGAATTGCTGCTTGAGGCGCTGTAGACCGGCGACAGGCACAAAGAGGATTCCATGACCGACACGCCGCCCGACCGTCTCTCCGTCGATCCGGACAGCCCGTATTACGACGAGACCGTTCTGGCCCGCGATGTCGGCGTCCGGTTCAAGGGCGCCGAAAAGAACAATGTCGAGGAATATTGCGTGAGCGAGAACTGGGTGCGCGTCTCCGTGCCCAACACCAAGGATCGCCACGGCAACCCGCTCCTCATCAAGTTGACCGGGAAGGTCGAGCCCTATTACAGGCTTCCGGCGAAGCATTGAGGTCCGACCTCGAGAAGCGCCTGCGGCCGGTTCTTCCGCTGCTGGCGGGATTTCTCGCGCTCATGGGCGTGGGCGCGGTCGCTCCCGCGTTCGCGGGCGTGATCGATCTCGCGCTGCCCTTCTTCGGCCTGATCGGGCTCGGCTTCGTCTGCGGGCGCATGTTCGATTTCGACGAGGGCGCGCTCGCCTGGATGAACGTGTTCATCATCTATGTGGCGCTGCCGTCGCTGATGTTCACGCTCGTGTCGAAGACGCCGTTCTCCCAGCTTCTCAATTTCCGGTTCATGCTCTGCACGGTCGGCGCGACGATGACGGCCTTCGCGATCGCCTTCGCGATCGGGATGCGCGCGACGCGCGACATGGCGCAGGCGACGATCCAGGCGCTGATCGGCGGCTACGCGAACATCGGCTACATGGGCCCCGGCCTCACACTGGCGACGTTGGGCGCCGCGTCGGCCGCGCCGACGGCGTTGATCTTCCTCGCGGATACGATCTTTCTGTTTTCCGCCGTGCCGATCCTGATGGCTTTCGCGCGCGGCGACGAGAGCGGGCTAGGCCGAACGGTCCTGCGGGTGGCGGCGCGCGTGCTCACAAATCCATTTAATCTTGCTGTCTTCGTCGCTGTAATATTTGCTTATTTCTCCATTCACTTACCGCAGCCGATCGAGAAGATGACGGTTCTGCTGTCCGGCTCCGCAGCGCCCGCGGCGCTGTTCACTCTGGGCGTCACCGTCGCCTTGCGGCCCATCAAGCGGATCGCGCCGGAACTGCCGCTGCTGCTCGCCGTCAAGCTCGTCGCCCATCCGCTGATCGTCTACCTGTACCTTTCCCTGATGGGCGGCGTCAGCCAGATCTGGGTTTTCACGGCGGTGTTGATGGCGTCGCTGCCGCCCGCGCTCAACGCGTTCGTCATGGCGAGCCAGTATCAGGCCTATGTCGAGCGCGCGTCGAGCGCGATCCTGATCGGCACGCTGGTCTCGGTGGTTTCGGTAACGATCCTTTTGTGGCTCGTGACGACCGGCGTCATGCCGGCCAGCCTTTTCGCGCACTGATCGGCGGCGTTACTGGGCGTTAGGCATTGCCGTGCAACATCGCCAAATCTGCTCGAGCGTTAAAGGGTGCGCGATGCCTATCGGTTCTGGCTTGAAGAGGAAGGCCGAGCGGCGCGATTGCCACGTGAAGGCGCAGGCGCTCGTTTCCGGGCGCGATCCTGTCGAGTGCGTCATCATCAATTTCAGCGCGAGCGGCGCGCGCGTCAAAATCCCGGAGGGCGTCGAACTGCCGACGCGCTTCAAGCTCTTCATTCCTTCGCGGCCGGAGACGAAGCCTGCGCTCGTGCGCTGGCGCAACGGCCAGGAGATCGGGGTCGAATATTCCAGCGGCGTCGCAGACGAGGCCGCCTTTTTCGCGGTGGTCGAGCGCATCGACGCCATCGAGCGCGCGCTCGGCGGACATGGCGCGGCAGCTGCAGCTTCCGGCGAGCGGAAATCCGCCGATGCGCCGGCGTCCGTCGCCTTGCAGGGCGCGCTGGATCGAATCGCGAAGCTGGAGGCGATCGCGGAAGCGCCGCCGCAGACCGATGAAAAATTATGCGAACGCGTCGCCGCGCTCGAGGCGGGATTTGCGTCAGCGGCGCGCAGCGCGCCGTCGATCGAAAATCGCTTCGCGGCCCTCGATGCGAAAATCGACGCGTCCGGTCCGCAGCTCGACATGGCCGACGTCAAGAAAGCGATCGCTGCGCGTTTCGAAACCATCGAATCGCCGGCCGTTCCGACGCCGGTTGTCGAACGCATACTGCGCATCGAATCCGAATTGGGCGCGGCGGCCGATCGCCAGCGCGCAGCCGAAGCCGCGCTCGAAGCGCGCCTCCAATCCATCGAGGCGTCGCTTTTGTCGTCCGGACGGGACATCCCTGCCGGCGAGCCGCCGCGGGCCGCAATCGCGGGGGCGGGCGTTCCGGCCGAATTCGTCGCGCGTATCGCCGATCTCGAATCCAGGGTCGCGGCGCGGGCGCGCGCGACGCCGGCGCCGCAAGTCGACCTTGCTCCGCTCGAGCGGCGGATCGAGATGGCGGAAAGATCCGCGCAGGATTACGCCGCGCATGTCGAGCGCTTTCTCGGCGCGCGTATCGAAGCGGTCGAGGCCAGCATCATCGCCGCGCCGCCTCCGCCGGTTTCGCGCTCGCCCGCATTCGATGAGCTCGAACGCAGGGTGTTCGAACTTTCAACGCGACTGGACGCAGCCCCGGCGGCTCTGTCGTCGGAAGATCATTCGGACCGCATTTCGAACATCGAACTCAGCTTGCTGGAGCTGCGTTCGTCGATCGAGGGCGCGGCCGGCGATCTCGACCAGGACGTTCGACGCCGCATCGCCTTGCTCGAGGAACGTAGCGGCGAGATCGTCGGAACGCTGCGCAACCTGCTCGCGCTTCTGTCGGCGCAGGCCGAGCGGCGCGTCGCTAGCTGATCCTTATTTGTGGCTGTGGGCGCGCTGCGACTTGGCGATCGTGGCCGTGGTCGAATAGTCGATGTCCGTTCCCGAGCGCGTGATACGGTCCGGCCAGAACGCCGCAAGGACCAGCATGGCGATCAGCGCCATCGAGAATCCTTCAGTGGTCGTTCTCAGCCATTTTGCGCTTCGGTCGGACATCAGCGCCTCCCATGATCGGTCAAGCTTAGCTTCGGCGCGTTAAAGAAAAGTTCACCATGTCGCGCCGTCAGCGCGAATGTCGAGCGCGTCAGTCGCGTTTCGCGCTCTATCACTTTGTTTCAAAAGCATATCCATATCGCAGGAGCCCTCGACGTCCGCCGGATATGCTTCAGCGGCCTGCGATCGCCCTGGGGATGAACGGCCCGACCGAGCGGGCGAGCGAAGGGGTGATGCCTTCGCGCAGGATCGCGCGCCGCAAGGGACCGATCGCCGTCACGGCGGCGAGGGTCGCGCCGCGCAACAGGTCGACGGGGAGAATGTCTGCGAGCAGCGAGCGGTTCATGAGATCGACGCCCCGCGTGCGGATGTCGATGTCGGCGCGCCGCGCGCGTTCGTAATCGTCAACTGCGGCGGCGATCGCGCGTGCGTCGGCGAGATCGACGCCGTCGAGCGCAAGCGCCGCATCGGTCGAGTCGCGGATGCCGAGGTTCAGTCCCTGCGCGGCGAGCGGGGGGAAGACGTGGCACGCCTCGCCGACAAGCATGAGGCGGGGCGCCGACACGGTTGCGGTGCGCATGCAGGCCATCGGGAAGGCCCCGAGCTTGCCCTCGATTTCGACCGCGCCGAACCGGTAATGGGAGCGCTCCTCGATTTCCGCGGCAAGCGCGCGCGGCTCCAGCGCCATGCGGCGCTTGGCTTCGCCAGGCGCCATCAACCAGACGAGGCTCGAGCGGTTCGGCGCGTCCGCGAGCGGCGCCATCGGCACGAAGGTGAACGGGCCCTGGCGCGTGTGAAATTCGGTCGTGATCGCGCCATGCGGGCGGCGATGGCGCAGGATGCCTGTGATCGCTGTCTGAGGATAAGACCATTCGCGCACGCCGACGGCTGCGGTCTTGCGCGCGAGCGAATTGCGCCCGTCGCCGGCGACGACCAGCGCGCAATCGATCGTGCGGCCGTCGGCGAGCGTCGCCGTCACGCCATCGCCGCGGAAATCGTAGGCCGAGACCAGCGTTTCATAACGCGTGATGGCCGGCATGCCGGCGGCGATCTCAGCGTAGCGCGCGACGATGTCGTCGTTCGTGATGTTCAGGCCGAACGCGTCGAGGCCGATTTCACCCGCTTCGAAAACAGCCGGCGGAGGTCGGAAGATTGAGGACGTGTCGTCGATGATGCGAATGCCGCGCACGTCGGCCGAAATGTCGTTTAGCGCGTCTCGTAGGCCGAGATCGTCCAGCAGGCGGAGCGACCCTTCGAACAATGCGACCGTGCGGCCCGGCAGCGGCGGCGGCGCGACCCCGACCAACGCCACGGAATGGCCGGCGCGCGCCAGGGCGATCGCGGCGATCAGGCCCGTCGCGCCCGCTCCGGCGACGAGAATATTGGTGCGGATGCGGTTCCCGCTGTCGGCCATGAGTCCAAACCCTCCTGGACCCATAGATAACGCCTCGCCGAGGCGACGGCGAGGCGTCCGGTCCGCGTGTGGCGGCGTGTCGCAGGCGCTCCGGCGGCCCTCGTCGGCCGCCGGCCACAGGGCCGCCTTACGGGACGAGAACCAGCATGCCCGTCGTATCGCGGCCTTGCAGGAGCTGATGCGCCTTCTGGGCTTCGGCGAGCTTCAGCCGCCCCGTGATCGGGATTTTCACCACGCCGTCTGCGACGACTTTCATGAGATCGCGCGCCATCTTCGTCTTGCGGGCCGGGTCGGCCAGATAGGTGAAGAGCGTCGGACGGGTGGCGAAGAGCGAACCCTTCTGGCCGAGGACGCCAATGTTGAAGGCCTCGATCGGTCCGGACGCCGAGCCGAAGCTCGCGAACATGCCGAGCGGGCGGATGCAATCGAGGGAGCCCGGGAACGTGTCCTTGCCGACGCCGTCGTACACGACGTCGCAGAGCTTGCCCTTGGTGATCTCCTTCACGCGGGCGACCCAGTCCTCGCTGCGATAGAGGATCGTGTGCTTGGCCCCGAACTTCTTCGCGAGCTTCGCCTTTTCCTCGGAGCCGACCGTGCCGATGACGGTCGCGCCCAGCGCTTTGCCCCATTGGCAGAGGATGGAGCCCACGCCGCCGGCCGCCGCGTGGACGAGAATCGTGTCGCCTTTCTTCACCTTGTAGACCTGACGCAGCAGATATTGCGCTGTCAGGCCTTTCAACATCAGGCCTGCCGCCTGTTCGTAGGAGACGTCCTTCGTCAGCTTGACGGCGATCGCCGCCGGCAGGTTGCGGACCTCGGCGTAGCCGCCGAGCGGGCCGGCGTAGCCGACGCGGTCGCCGACCTTGAATTCCTTGACCCCCTTGCCGATCGCGATCACGTCGCCAGCGCCCTCGTTGCCGGGAATGAAGGGCAGGGCGGCCGGGTAGAGGCCTGTCCGGTAATAGACGTCGAGATAGTTCACGCCGATGGCGCGCTGGCGGATCTGGATTTCGCCCGCGCCGGGCGCGGCGACCTCCACGTCCTCGAGTTTGAAGACCTCCGGCCCGCCCGTCTCGTGAATGCGTATCGCCTTGACCATCTCAGCCCCTCGTCGTTGACGCAGATCATGCCTGCGGAATGTCCGATCATGCGATTGCCGCAGCGGCTGCGCAATGGCGTTGCGGCGCAGGCTCGGCTTCGACTAGCATTCGCGCCGACTCAGACGTTCCGCAGGAGGTAGAAACGAGCGCCATCGTCCAGGGCCCGCGCCCCGCTGCGCGGTTTTGGGATCTCTTCTCTCCCAAGCTCGTCACGGTTCTGCGCGAGGGCTACACGCTGGCGAATTTCCGTCAGGACGCGCTCGCGGGCCTCACTGTCGCCGTCGTCGCCATTCCGCTTTCCATGGCCATCGCCATCGCTTCCGGCGCAACGCCTGCGGCCGGCCTCACCAGCGGCATCATCGGCGGATTCATCGTCTCCGCGCTCGGCGGCAGCAGATTCCAGATCGGCGGTCCGGCCGGCGCCTTCATCGTACTCGTCGCCAAGACGATCGAGACGCAGGGCTACGACGGCTTTCTCCTCGCCACCATTCTGGCCGGCGTTCTGCTGCTCGCGCTCGGCTATCTGCGGCTCGGTTCGCTCATCAAATACATTCCGCACAGCGTGCTGGTCGCATTCACCGCAGGTATCGCGGTCATTATCATGGCGAGCCAGATGCGTGACATTTTCGGCCTCTCCGTCGCGCACGAACCGGCCGCGTTCGTTCCGAAGGTCGCGGCGCTCTGGGCGGCGCGCGACACGGTCAACGTCGCTGCCGTCGGCGTTTCCCTGGGAACGCTCGCGGCGATCGTCGCAATGAAGCGTTGGAGCCCGCATTTTCCGGGACTGCTGGTCGCAGTCGCCGGCGCCGCGATCCTCGCCTATGTCCTGCATCTGCCGGTCGAGACGATCGGCCAGAGGTTCGGCGCGCTGCCCAGTTCGCCGCCGGCGCCGCATCTGCCGGCTTTTTCGTTCGACAAGCTGATGGCCGTCACCCCGGCGGCCTTCGCGATCGCCTTGCTCGGCGGAATCGAATCCCTGTTGTCCGCGGCTGTCGCAGACGGCATGACGGGACGGCGGCATCGCTCGAACTGCGAACTCGTCGCGCAGGGTTATGCAAATATCGCATCTGCGTTGTTCGGCGGCCTTTGCGCCACCGGGCTGATCGCGCGGACGGCGACGAACGTGCGCGCGCATGCCTACAGCCCGGTCGCCGGTATGCTGCATTCGGTCTTCGTCCTGGCGTTCATGCTCGTGGCCGGTCCGCTCGTGAGCTATGTGCCGCTCGCCGCGCTCGCCGCCGTTCTCGTCATCGTGTCCTGGAACATGATGGAAAAGGACGAAATCCGCGCGATCTTCCGGCGCGACTGGGCGGAGGCGGGAATATTCCTCGTGACGGTCGGCCTGACCGTATTTCGCGACGTGTCAGAGGCGATCGCCGTCGGCGTGACGCTCGGCTCGCTTCTCTTCATGCATCGCATCGCGACAGTGGTCGAGCAGACGACGCAGACGAAATTGTTCGAACCGGACGTTCCCGACGAGATCCGGCGCAGCGGCGCGCATGAATTCGAGACGGCCGGCGGCATCGCCTCGCTGTCGTTGCGCGGGCCATTATTCTTCGGCGCGGCCGGGTTCGTTTCTTCCGTGCTCGATAATATCGGCGAGCGGCCGCGCGGCTTCGTGCTCGACCTCTCGCGCGTGCCGTTCATCGACGATACGGCGGCGCACGCCTTGATCGCCTTCTTCAAGAAGGCGCAGAAACGCAACGTGAAGGTCGCCATCGCCGGCATCCAGCCGCCCGTTCTGCATACGATCGTGCACAGCGGCCTGCCACGCCGTCTCGTGTTGCTGGCGCCTGATTTTGCAACGGCGATCCAGCGATTGACGAAGGCGCTGGACGGGGCGCCGGATTCGGAGGCGGCCGAAACCACACATCGGGCGTAATCGTCCCGGCGAACCGGAAAATCGGTCGCCGGCCGGCCCGCCGGTTCATTCCATGAAAGCGTGCCAGTAGAAAATCGCCGCGAAGACCGCCACGATGGCGATAGCGACGAGGCCGCCCCGGCTGCGGCGCACGCGCTTCCGCGGCGACGCCTTCTCCCGTGGTTGAAACTTCAGCGTGAATCCCACGATGGCCTCCGGCATCGGCTAGAGGCAGAATCGCATGGCGGGCTTCGGCTGTTGTGTCCGGGGCGTATCAGCCGGCGCGATCATTTTGTTACGGGGTCGGCAGGAGCCGTTCATCCGTAACGCGGGCGCTCACCCCGCCGTCCCCTGCAAATCGTAGGCGTCGGCGCGTTCCACCCTCACATCCACGATATCGCCCGCACGCAGCCTGCGATGCGAAGCGATGTGGATCGTTCCGTCGATCTGCGGCGCGTCGGCGGTTGTCCGGCCCTTGGCGACGGAGGGGCCGACCTCGTCGACGATCGCCCTTACGCGCTTGCCGACCTTGCCCTGCGAAATCCGCGCCGAGACCTTCTGTTGCGCTTCCATCAGCCGCTTCCAGCGCGCCTTCTTCAGGTCGGGATCGACGGCCGCGAGGCCGAGATCGTTCGCGGGCGCGCCGGCCACCGGCTCGTATTCGAAGGCGCCGGCGCGATCGATCCTGGCTTCGCTTAGAAAATCGAGCAGCTGACGGAAGTCGTCCTCCGTCTCGCCGGGAAAGCCGACGATGAACGTCGAGCGGATCGCGAGATCGGGCGCGGCCTTGCGCCACGTGCGAATGCGCTCGAGCATCGTCTCGTGATCGCCGGGCCGTTTCATCGCGCGCAGCACATTCGGGCTCGCATGCTGAAAGGGAATGTCGAGATAGGGAAGGATTTTGCCGTCCGCCATCAATTCGAGCACGTCGTCGATGTGCGGATAGGGGTAGATGTAGTGGAGGCGCACCCATACGCCGAGCGACCCGAGTTCGCGCGCCAGATCGATGAATTTCGTACGCACGGCGCGATCGGCGAACTGCGATTGCGCATAGCGCAGGTCGACGCCGTAGGCGCCTGTGTCCTGCGAGATCACGAGCAGTTCCTTCACGCCCGCGCGCACGAGTTTTTCCGCTTCGCGCAGCACGTCGCCAGCAGGCCGCGACACGAGTCGTCCGCGCAGCTTCGGGATGATGCAGAACGAGCAGGTGTTGTTGCAGCCTTCGGAAATCTTCAGATAGGCGTAGTGGCGCGGCGTCAGTTTCACGCCTTGTTCGGGCACGAGATCGACGAAGGGATCGTGCGGCGGCGCGACGGCCTTGTGCACGGCCTGCATCACGCTTTCGTAAGCCTGCGGGCCGGAGATGGACAGCACGCCGGGGGCGGCGCGTTCGATCTCGTCGGGCTCTGCGCCCATGCAGCCCGTCACGATGACCTTGCCGTTCTCGGCCAGGGCGGCGCGGATCGCGTCGAGCGATTCCTTCTTGGCGCTGTCGAGAAAGCCGCAGGTGTTGACGACGACGGCGTCGGCGCCGGCGTGCGTCTTCGCAAGCTCGTAGCCTTCGGCGCGCAGGCGCGTGACGATGCGTTCGGAATCGACCAGCGCCTTCGGGCAGCCGAGCGAAACGAAGGATATGCGCGGAGCGGGTTTTTCGGGCGCGGGCGCGTTCATCGCCAGCGCAATAGAGAAGGGCGCGCGGAAGGGCAAGCTCGGCGGGCGAAGACAGCCGCGCCCGAAAGCAAAAAGCCCGGCGCTGGGCCGGGCTTTCGCATCGCCTGAAGAAGCGGGATCAGTACTTGGCGACGACCGGGGCCCCGCCGAGGCCGCCGAAATGATAGGAGACGCCGAGGCGCACGGAATTTTCCCTGCGCGCGCCGCCGTTGTCGTTCCAGCCGACGACGCCGTTGTTCACGCTGCTGCCGAACTGGCTGTAGCGATATTCGAGGCGCGCCGACCATGCCGGAGCGAAGGCGTATTCGACGCCGGCGCCGGCCGTCCAGCCCATGCCGTTGCGGCCGTAGTTCCGGCCGAACCAGGTGGCGTTGTTGTTGCCGCCCGCGCCGGCGAGACCGCCGGTTACGTAGAGCAGCGTGCGGTCGAAGGCGACGCCGAGGCGGCCGCGCGCGGAGCCGCGAAGTCCGGAGCCCGCGACCGACGTGCCCTCGAGGTCGCCTTCCACGCCGAACACGAACATGTCGCTCTGCAGGTTGAGGCCGATATGCGCGCCGCCGACGAAGCCCGTGCGGTTCGTGCTGCCGCTCCAGTAATAGCCGGGCAGAACGCCCCACCAATTATTGGCGGCGCCGAACGTGTCCCATAGGCCGCCAGCCTGAAGGCCGACATAGGCGCCGGACCAGGTGAAGACCGGCGCGGGAGCGACGGCGGCCGTCTTGCGCGACGGAAGGTCGGCGGCGGAAGCCGCGCCTGCAATGGTCGAGGCCGCGAGCGCGGCGATAAGAAGTCCGGAGCGAGTCATTAGCGCATTCCCCTTGTCGACACGGCCGAATACCGTCTGATCGCCATTGTGTAACTTCGGCGCCGCAATTTACGGAAGCAAAAAGCGCGGCTTCGCCAATACCTTTCGATGCGATGTGTCGAGCCGGCAACATGTGCGCGTCTTTTGAGCCGCGCCTGTCTAGAACGAGGGCGTCGGGCGCCGATTTTCCGGTCAGAGGCGCCGTAATATCAAGCGCGTCTACCTTGCAGTGAGACCGTCGCCGTATCGTTCGATTCGGGAAAGGCGAACGCCGTGTTTTTGCGCGGATGCGGCGGGTGCGATATTGATTCCAACCGATAGAAGGGGTGCGGCGATGCGAACGGCGGGAATTGCTCTGATTGCGGCGGCGCTGGGGTGCGGCGCGCTTCCGGCGAGGGCGGCCGACTATCATGCGGCGATCGTCGCGCCGGCCGACGATTCGCTCTGGCTCGGGCATTTTTCCGGCGGCAGGAACCTTGCGCCCGGCGTCGAGCCCATCCCGCTCGACTGGGTCGACGTCAAAGAGAATTTCCCCTCGTATCGGGACTGCGCGGTCTGGTTGAAGGACATGACCCGCTCCTACCGGACGTACGAGGGCTGGAAGGCCTGCATTCGCATCCGCTGACGCGGCGCGCATTCATGCGGACGTCCTCGAGCCTCGACTGATCGCCATGCCGCGCTTTCGCACCGTCCGTCGCGTCAGGCACAGCGCGAGCGACATGTTCGCGCTGGTGGCGGACATGGAATCCTACCCGCAATTCGTGCCGCTCTGCACGGCGCTGCGCGTGCGCAAGCGCGAGACGCGCGAGGACGGCGTCGAGATCGCCGTGGCGGAAATGGAAGTCGGCTACAAGGCGATCCGCGAGCGCTTCACGACGCGCGTCACGCTCGATCGCGCAAAGCACGAAATCCTTGTCGAATATATCGACGGCCCGTTCGCATATCTGAAGAACCGCTGGCGCTTCACCGACGCCGGCGAGAAGCTTTGCGCGGTGGAATTCTTCATTGATTACGAATTCCGGAGCCGCACGCTCGGCGCGCTGATGGGCGCGATGTTCGACAATGCGTTCCGCAAATTCTCCGAAGCTTTCGAGCAGCGCGCCGACCGCGTCTATGGCGTCGCCTGAGGCGGGCTCGCGCTGACGCAGGGCGGCGCGGCGCCGCGAATGGTGCGCGCGAGTTCTTCGACCGCCGCGCGGCGCGGCATGTCGCGCCTGAAGACGAGGCGGACGCGCCGCGTCACGTCCTTGCCCTCGAGCGGGACGGCGCGGAGGCGGCCTCCGTTCACGTCCCATGTATCCACCGCCATGCGCGGCGCGAGCGTGACCCCGAAGCCCGCGGCGACGAGATGCAGCAGCGTTTCGAGACTGGCTGCGCGCATGTCGGCGGAGGCGCCGCCGCCGAGATTCGGCTGGCCGCAAAGATCGAGCGCCTGGTCGCGCAGACAATGGCCGTCCGCCAGCAGCAATAGATTCGTAGGATCGATATCGGCGATGCGCGCAGACTTGCGACGCGACAACGGATCGTCGGGGGCCGTCATCAGCCAGAAGGCTTCGTCGTAGAGATCTATGCTTTCGAGCCGGTCGGACGGCGGATCGGTCGCGATCACGGCCGCGTCGAGCTTGCCCTCGGAAAGGAGCGGCAGCAGATGGCTCGTGAGGTCCTCGACCAGCAGCAGCGGCGCCTTTGGAAGGTCGCGCGCCGCGGCGGGCAGGAGATAGGGCGTGAGATATGGCCCGACGGTCGCGATCACCCCGAGCCGGATCGGCCCGTCCAGCGGGTCGCGCGAGGCGCGCGCGGCTGCGATCAGGTCGGCGGCCGCGTTCACGGCGCGTCGCGCATGCGCGACGATCGCGGCCCCGCGCTCGGTCACGCGCACGGTCCGGCCGTCCCGTTCGAACACCTGCACGCCGAGTTCGTTCTCGAGCTTCAATATCTGCCCGCTCAACGTCGGCTGGCTCACGTTGCAGGCCGCGGACGCGCGGCCGAAATGGCCGAGGTCGGCGACGGAAACGACATATTGCAGGTCGCGCAGGTTCAAAACTCGCTCCGTATCGTCGGGGGCGATAGGAATAGCCAATCGCGTCCTTCGAAACAATCGATTTCACCGATGGAGAACGATTGCCTAGCCTTCACTCCGCAAAGGCCCCGTCGAGGGTGGGAAACAATCGGAGAGCGAGATGGATGAGAAAGCCGGCAAATGTCCGTTCGGCGGCAGCCACGGACCGTCGAATCGCGACTGGTTTCCCGACGCGCTGGACCTCGGCGCGCTTCATGCCAATTCGAGCCTGTCCGATCCGATGGGTCGCGATTTCGATTATGCGGAAGAGTTCAAGAAGCTCGATCTCGACGCCGTCATCGCCGATCTGAAGGCGCTGATGACGGATTCGCAGGATTGGTGGCCGGCCGACTTCGGCCATTACGGCGGCCTCTTCATACGCCTGGCCTGGCACAGCGCCGGGACCTACCGCATCACCGACGGCCGCGGCGGTGCGGGCGCCGGCCAACAGCGGTTCGCGCCGCTGAATTCCTGGCCCGACAACGCCAATCTCGATAAGGCCCGGCGTCTCCTTTGGCCGATCAAGCAGAAATACGGCGCTCGAATTTCTTGGGCCGACCTGATGGTTCTCGTCGGCAACGTCGCGCTGGAATCCATGGGCTTCAAGACGTTCGGCTTCGCGGGCGGACGCGCCGACGTGTGGGAGCCGGAAGAACTCTACTGGGGACCGGAAGGCACGTGGCTCGGCGACGAGCGCTACAGCGGCGAGCGCCAGCTCGCGGAGCCGCTCGGCGCCGTGCAGATGGGCCTGATCTACGTCAATCCGGAGGGGCCGAACGGCAAGCCGGATCCGGTCGCCGCGGCGATCGACATTCGCGAGACCTTCCGCCGCATGGCGATGAACGACGAGGAGACCGTCGCGCTGATCGCCGGCGGACACACGTTCGGCAAGGCGCATGGATCGGGCGACCCGTCGAAGCTCGGACCTGCGCCCGAAGCCGGCGCGATCGAGGAACAGGGCCTCGGCTGGAAGGGCGGCACGGGCGCCGCTACGCTGACCGGCGGACCTGAAGTCACGTGGTCGCAGACGCCCACGCGCTGGAGCAATCATTTCTTCGACAATCTCTTCAAATACGAATGGGAGCTGACGAAGAGCCCGGCCGGCGCCCAGCAATGGGTCGCAAAGGACGCGCCCGCCGACGTGCCGGATGCGCACGATCCGTCGAAGAAGCATCGGCCGACGATGCTGACGACCGATCTGTCGCTGCGGTTCGATCCGGCCTACGAGAAGATTTCGCGGCGCTTCCACGCGCATCCGGATCAGTTCGCCGACGCTTTCGCGCGCGCATGGTTCAAGCTCACGCATCGCGATATGGGGCCGGTCGCGCGCTACCTGGGCAAGCTCGTCCCGAAGGAAACGCTGATCTGGCAGGACCCGGTGCCGGCGGTCGATCACGAACTGATCGGCGCGCAGGACGTCGAAGCGCTGAAAAAGAAGATCGTCGAGTCCGGTTTGTCCGTCTCGCAGCTCGTTTCGGCCGCATGGGCGTCGGCCTCGACGTTCCGCGGATCGGACAAGCGCGGCGGCGCCAATGGCGCGCGCGTGCGGCTTGCGCCCCAGAAGGACTGGGAGGTCAACCAGCCCGCCGAACTCGCGAAGGTCTTGCAGAAGCTCGAGGCGATCAAAAAAGACTTCGGCAAGAAAGTCTCGATCGCCGATCTCATCGTGCTCGGCGGCTGCGCGGCGATCGAGAAGGCCGCGAAGGCGGCTGGCGTGGATGCGAAGGTTCCCTTCACGCCCGGCCGCACGGACGCGTCGCAGGAGCAGACCGACGTCGAATCCTTCGCGCCGCTCGAGCCGCGCGCCGACGCGTTCCGAAATTACGTGAACGGCGCCAAGCCGCATTTCATGAAGCCGGAAGAAGCGATGCTCGATCGCGCGCAGCTCTTGCGGCTGACCGGTCCGGAAATGACCGTGCTGATCGGCGGCTTGCGCGTGCTCGGCGCCAATGCGGGCCATTCCACGCACGGCGTGTTCACCGACCGGCCGGAGGCGCTGACGAACGATTTCTTCGTCAACCTCCTCGACATGCGCAACGAGTGGAAACCGCTCGCAGGCTCGGACGGCGTCTACCAGGCGCTGGACCGCAAGTCGCACACCGTGCGCTGGACCGCGACGCGCGTCGATCTGATCTTCGGTTCGCACTCGCAGCTTCGCGCGTTCGCGGAAGTCTACGCGTGCGCGGATTCGAAAGAGAAGTTCGTGAAGGACTTCGTGAAGGCGTGGGACAAGGTGATGAACGCGGATCGGTACGACGTGCGCGCAAAGCGCAACGCCGCGTAACAGGCCTTACAAAAGGCAAAAGGCGGGCGGCTTCGGCCGCCCGTTTGATTCCTGGTTTGAAGACTGGGGGGCAGGCAGTCGTCCGCTTTCGACCGGTTGCGGACACGACAAGTTGACAAAAAAACCTGACTAGATTATTGCTCTAGATCATTGCTCTAGTCAGGCGTTGGAATGACGACGCGCGCGAAGATCGAAGCTGCAGGACTTGCCCTGATCGACGAACAGGGGTTCGAGGCCGCCACCGTTGGCGCAATCCGCGAGAAGGCCGGAGTTTCCAACGGCAGCTTCTTTCACTTCTTCCGATCAAAGGAAGAGTTGGCTGCCGCCTTGTTCCTCGACGCGATACGTCGCTACCATCGCGCGATGCTGGCCGCGCTGGCGCACGATCCCGGTGCAGAGGCCGGCATAGCGGCGCTGGTGCGGGCGCATTTTCAGTGGGTGATCGAAAACCAAAAGCAGGCGCGTTTCTTGTTCGAGCACGCACGTTCTGAATGGATAGAGTCGGTACGTGACAACCAACGCGAGGAAAACGAAATCTATCGGCGCGGCGTTTCTCGCTGGCGCGATCCACTGGTCAAAATCGGTCGCCTTCGCGAGATGGACCCGCTCGTCTTCTACAGTCAGGTGATCGGTCCTGCTCAGATATTCTGTCGCGCGTGGCTTTCCGGGCGCGACGCCTCGGACCCGTCCCATCACGTTCCGGACTTGATCGATTGTGCAATCCGCGCCGTCGTCACGACCGCAAAATCGAAGAGGCGCACATGATCGTTGACGCATGGATGCAGCATCCGACCGAGCGTCATTCAAACCACGAGATGTTCGCGTCCTTGCGCCGCTGGACCGCGAAAACGCCGCGCCCGCCGGTGATTACACCAGAGATGACCATTGCGGCCATGGACGAGGGCGGCGTCTATGTGAGCATGGCGTCGGCATGGTGCGCGCCGGACGGCTTCATGATCTCGAACGATGAAGTCGCATCTGTCGCCAGGCAGTATCCGGACAGAATCATCGGCGTGGCCAGCGCCAATCTTCACAAACCGATGGAAGCGGTACGAGAATTGCGGCGTGCGGTGAAGGAACTTGGCTTCAAAGCCCTACGTATCGTGCCTTGGCTCTGGGGACTTCCGCCGAACGACCGCCGCTACTACCCATTATATGCGGAATGCATCGAACTCGGAATTCCTTTCTGCACGCAGGTTGGCCACACTGGACCGTTGCGCACGTCCGAAACAGGACGCCCGATCCCCTATCTGGATGATGTCGCGCTTGAATTTCCTGAACTTGTCATCGTCGCCGGGCACATTGGCTATCCTTGGACGCAAGAAATGATCGCAGTTGCGACCAAGTACGAGAATGTTTTCATAGACACGTCCGCCTACACCGTCCGTCGCTATCCGCCAGAGCTTGTCCAGTTCATGCGTGGCCACGGGCGCAAGAAAGTCCTGTTCGGCACGAATTATCCGATGATCCGTCCAGCCAAAGCGTTGGAAGGGCTTGATGACGTCGGACTGGACGATGAGGCCAAGGCATTGTTCCTCGGCGGGAACGCCGCGCGGGTTTTCAAGCTGCCTGTGCAGTAGCGTCCGCAATCCGCCCATTTCTTCCATTGGCAGCGACCGCTTTTGGGCAGATCGCAGGAAGGACCGGTTCCGCGCGAGCCCCTGGGGCGAGGGATGGCCGAAAGGAGCGGTACTCTTGCGCCATGACCGCGCATTATGCGCACAAATATCCGCGTCTGGTCCGCGCGTTTCTCCCATTCCCGCGGTCCGGAACGCGCCATCGGCCCGTTCTCGTGCGGAATTGCCTGACCGGACGCCCGCCGCTATAAGCGCGCCGGATTTTCCTCCTCAACGACTGAAAGAAAAATCATGGCGACCGAACGCACCTTCTCGATCATCAAGCCCGACGCGACCCGTCGTAACCTCACCGGTAAGATCAACGCCCTGATCGAAGGCGCGGGACTGCGCATCGTCGCTCAGAAGCGCGTGCATATGACGCGCAAGCAGGCGGAGACGTTCTACGCCGTCCACAAGGACCGCCCGTTCTTCGGCGAACTGGTCGAGCAGATGTCGGCGGCGCCGGTCGTCGTCCAGGTGCTCGAAGGCGAGAACGCCATCAAGCGCTATCGCGACGTGATGGGCGCGACCAATCCGGAAAAGGCCGACGCCGGCACGATCCGCAAGGAATTCGCGCTGAACATGGGCGAAAATTCCGTGCATGGCTCGGATGCGCCGGAGACGGCGGCGATCGAAATCGCCCAGTGGTTTGCGGGCAACGAGATCGTCGGCTGACGCAACGCGCCTGCGTGACATTGGTCATGCGGGCCGGATGACTTTCGATACATGCTACGCTGCCGCTGGCGCCTTGAAACAGAGCCCGTCGGACGCCGGTCGCCGGCCGTGAAAAGGAGGGGCGGAGCATGTATCCACTGTCGAAAAAACTTACAGCTGAGTTTCTCGGCACGTTCTGGCTGACCTTCGGCGGCTGCGGAAGCGCCGTGCTGGCGGCTGCGTTCCCCAACAATCTCGGCATCGGCTTCGCCGGCGTCGCGCTGGCCTTCGGCCTGACGGTCCTGACGGGCGCCTATGCGTTCGGCCCGATTTCGGGCGGGCATTTCAATCCTGCCGTATCGGCAGGCCTCGCCACGGCCGGCCGCATGCCGTGGAGCGAGTTCGTTCCCTACGTGATCGCGCAGGTGCTCGGCGCAATCGCCGCGTCGGCTCTCCTCTACGTGATCGCCACCGGCAAGGCCGACGTCAATATCGGCGGCTTCGCCACCAACGGCTACGGCGCCGCCTCACCGGGCAAGTACGGCATGATGTCCGCCCTCATCACCGAAGTGGTGCTGACCGCGGTCTTCCTGCTCGTCATTCTCGGAACGACCGAGAAGCGCGCGGCCGTCGGCTTCGCCGGACTGAGCATCGGCCTCTGCCTGACTCTGATCCACCTGATCTCGATCCCGATCGACAATACCTCTGTCAATCCAGCCCGCTCGACGGGACCTGCGCTGTTCGTGGGCGGCGTAGCGCTGCAGCAGCTCTGGCTGTTCTGGGTCGCGCCTATCCTCGGCGGCGTGATCGGCGCGCTCATCCACAAGGGTCTCGTGGACGAGCCCGCGCGCTGATTTTCGAGACAGACGGTTTGGAGCGCGCCGCCTCGTGCGGCGCGTTTTCCGTTTTAGCTTCCAGCCCGGCTCACGCCGCCTGAATTGGCGCCTGACCGCGCTTGCAGTCTCGACGTTCCAACTTCATTCTGGCGCGACATGAGGTTTTGATGAACGCGCCAGCCAAAATCGAGCGTCGCTACTCGACCTGTCCGCACGATTGCCCCTCCGTCTGCGCGCTCGACGTCGAGGTGCTGGCCCCCGACCGCATCGGCCGGGTGCGCGGCGCCGAGGACCAGACCTACACGGCAGGCGTCGTCTGCGCGAAGGTCGCGCGCTACGCGCAGCGCATCCACCATCCCGACCGCCTCACCCATCCGCTGAAACGCACGGGACCGAAAGGGTCGGGCCAATTCGCGCGAATTTCGTGGGACGAGGCGCTCGATGCGATCGCGGAAAAGTTCCTGGACGCCGAACGGCGGTTCGGCGCCGAGAGCGTTTGGCCCTATTACTACGCCGGCACGATGGGCCGCGTGCAGCGCGACGGGATCAACCGTCTCACCCATGCGAAGAAATATTCGCGCTATTTCTCGACCATCTGCATCAATCTCGCGTGGCCCGGCTATATCGCCGGCGTCGGCCGCATGGCCGGTCCAGATCCGCGTGAGATGGCCAAGAGCGATTGCGTCGTCATCTGGGGCACCAATGCGGTGGCGACGCAGGTCAATGTGATGACCCACGCCATTCGCGCGCGAAAGGAACGGGGCGCGAAGATCGTCGTCGTCGACGTCTACCGCAACGCGACGATGGAGCAGGCCGACATGGCGCTCTGTCTGCGGCCGGGAACCGACGGCGCGCTCGCCTGCGCAGTTATGCACGTCCTCTTCCGCGAAGGTTTCGCCGATCGCGAATTCATGAGTCGCTACACGGATGTACCGCAGGAACTTGAAGCGCATCTGCAAACGCGCACGCCGGAATGGGCCGCGGAGATCACCGGGCTTTCCGTGCGGGAGATCGAGGATTTCGCGCGGCTCGTGGGAGAGCGCAAGCGGACGTACTTCCGGCTCGGCTACGGGTTCTCGCGGAGCCGGAACGGCGCGACCAACATGCATGCGGCCTCGTGCATCGCTTCGGTGACCGGCGCCTGGGCGCTCGAGGGCGGCGGCGCCTTCCACAACAATGGCTCAATCTTCCATCTGAACACGAGCCTGATCGAAGGGCTCGACGTCGTGGACCGGTCCGTGCGCGTCCTCGACCAATCGCGCATCGGCGCGATCCTGACCGGCGAGCCCGATGCGCTGAAGGGCGGACCGCCGGTCGCCGCGATGCTGATCCAGAACACGAACCCCGCCTGCGTCGCGCCGAACCAGAACAAGGTGCGGCGTGGGTTTGCGCGCGAGGACCTGTTCGTCGCGGTGCACGAGCAGTTCATGACCGACACTGCTAAGATCGCCGACATCGTGCTGCCGGCCACCATGTTTCTCGAACACGACGATTTCTATACCGGCGGCGGCCATCAATATATCGGCAACGGGCCGAAGCTCGTCGAGCCGCCGGGCGAATGCCGGCCCAATCACGACGTGATCTGCGCGCTGGCCAAGCGCGTCGGCGCCGAGCATCGCGGCTTTGCGATGAGCGCGAAGGAGATCGTCGACCGCACGCTGAAAGATTCCGGTTGGGGCGGGATCGACGCTCTCGAACAGGCGCGCTGGATCGACGCGCAGCCTCCCTTCGACAAGTCGCATTATCGCGACGGATTTCACTGGCCGGACAAGAAATTCCGGTTCAAGCCGGACTGGCCGAAAACGCCGTTCGCGAACATTGGCATGATGGGGCCGTTCGCCGACATGCCGCGTCTGCCCGACCATTGGGCCGTCACGGAGGAAAGCGACGAGGCGCATCCTTTTCGCCTTGCGACCAGCCCGGCGCGCAATTTTCTCAACTCCTCGTTTACCGAGACGCCGGACTCGCTTGCGCGCGAAGTGCGGCCGAGCGTCATGACGCATCCCGAAGACGCCGCCGCGCTCGGCATAGCCGACGGCGATCTCGTCATGCTCGGCAATGCGCGCGGACAGGTGCGGCTGCACGCCAGGCTGTTCGACGGCGTGCAGCGCGGCGTGCTGATTGCGGAGGGCATCTGGCCCAATTCGAAATTCGTGGACGGGCAGGGGATCAACGTCCTGACCGGCGACGATTCCCCCGCGCCGTTCGGCGGCGCGGCGTTTCACGACAACAGGGTGTGGATGCGCAAGGCGACGTGAGCTAGGCTGCCGGCGCCCGGTCCGGACCCTGGGGGCGTCATGAAAACCTATCATCCCATGCGAAGGCCCGATCAGCAGGGGCATATCGATGGCATGTGCGGGCTTTATTCCGTGCTCAACGCCACGAGCTTTCTGTTCGACTTGTCCGCGCAGGCCGATCATCAGCTTTTTCGCGAACTTTGCCTTCACACCAAAGGCGTTTTCCCCGAAATCGTCTGCGACGGCGTCAACCTGCCGGGCGTCGAGAGCCTGCTGCACACAGCCAAGCGCTGGGCGGCGCGCAACCGGCCCGGCAAGACGTTCGAATGGACAATGCCGCTGCCGCGCAGCCACATATTCGAAACGGCGCGCGCCGCCCTGGACGAGATGCGCGCCCTGCTGCACGCGGCGCGCTCGGCCCATGAACGCGCGATCTGGATCGTCGGACTCGGACCGCCCTGGGGCCATTTCACGACGATCACAGGGATCGACGAGACCCGCGTGCTGTTTCGCGATTCCTACGGCATCGAGCACCGCGACATCGCGCAATTCACGACGGACAAGGCCAAGGGCGGCCACGACAAGATCATGCTCGACTATCACGAGAGCATTCTCGCGACGGTCGCATGATGTGCGTCAGCCCATCGCCACGGCGCCTCTGTCGACGTGCTTGCGTCGATCGAGCCAAAGCGTCCACGCGGCGAGCGCGATCCACGCGCAATTGTAGAGCGCGCCCGCGAGCAGGAACGCCGATCCGGGGATAGGACCGACCGCCGCACGGCTGACGAAATCGGCGAAGCTCGTCGCCGCCGTCGGGTGGATCGCAAGCTTGCCGTAATAGGCGAGCGCCTGGATGGCGAAGATCCAGATATAGGTCTTGCGCAGACGCCGGCCGACCGCGCGGATCAATGTGATGTGGTGGATCGGGCGCAGATAGTCGCGCGCGAGCACGGCGCGCCAATCGTCGTCCACAACTTCGCCTTCCAGCATCGGCGCGTAGAAATGGGTCTCCATCCAGCGCGCGCGTGCGCGCCAGACGTTGAAGTAGCGATACCGTCGCGATTCGAAGCCCAGGAAGACGGCCAGCAGCATGCCGACGAGCACGAGCGGCAGAGGCGAGGCCTCCGGACTCGAGAAGGTGGACGAGAGCGCGATGCCCATGGTGACGATCGACCAGTTCGTCGTGTTGTCGAGGCGCGTGCGCCAGATGGTCGAGCGATAGACTTCGCCGCGATACAAATGGGCGATCGCGCCCATTTCCGACGGATCGAAATGACGGCGGATTGCGCCGTCCCTGTGAACAGCAAGCGACATGCCCAGCGCTCCCCTTGCGGATTCTGCGGCCGCTGATCCCGGAGTATGGGGCGTTTTGAGCGCGCCGGACAAGGGCGACCGGCTGGCGACCGTTCAGGCGCGCGCGAGCACGCGATTGCCCTTCAACACGAACCTGTCGCCTGCGACCATCGCCAGCGCGCGCGGATAGATCCTGTGCTCCTCGACCAGGACGCGCGCGGCGAGCGTGTCGGGCGTGTCGTCGTCGCGCACGGGCACCGCGGCCTGGTCGACAATCGGACCCGCATCCATTTCCGGCACGACGAAATGCACGGTGCAGCCGTGGATCTTCACGCCGTCGGCGAGCGCGCGCTCGTGCGTGTGCAGGCCGCGATAGGAGGGCAGCAGGGCGGGATGGATGTTGAGCATACGCTCCGGCCATTGCCCGACGAACCAGGGCGTCAGCACGCGCATGAAGCCGGCGAGGCAGACGAGTTCGATACGGTTGATCTCCAGCACTTTCTGCATCGAGCGCTCGAACTCTTCGCGGCCTGCGTAGATCTTGTGATCGACCGCTGCCACGTTGATCCCCTGCGCCTTCGCCCAGGCGAGGCCGGCGGCGTCCGGCCGGTTGGAGAGCACGAGCGCGATCTCGGCCGGATAGTCGGCAGAACGCGCGGCCTCGACCAGCGACATCATGTTGGAGCCGCGGCCGGAAATGAGAATCGCGACGCGTTTCTTGCTCACAGAGCAAGCTTTCCGCGCGCGACGACCCGTTCGGCGCCCGCTTTCACGATCTCGCCGATGCGCACCGGGGCGAGCCCGGCGTCGGCGAGCGCCTGTTCGCCTTCTGCGGCCTTGGCCTTCGACACGACGACGACCATCCCGATCCCGCAATTGAAGGTTCGCAGCATTTCCTTTTCGGCGACGCCGCCCTCCCTCGCCAGCCAGGAGAAGACCGGAAGGACGGGGATAGCGGCAAGTTCGAGCGATACGCCGAGCCCGTCGGGCAATACGCGCGGAATGTTTTCGGGAAAGCCGCCGCCGGTGATGTGAGCGAGCGCGGCGATCGCGTCCGTCTGCTTCAACGCGGCCAGCAACGGGCGTACGTAGATTTTCGTCGGAACGAGCAAGGCCTGCGCGAGCGACTTGCCCGGCGCGAAGGGCGCAGGCGCGTCCCATTTCAGGCCCGTGCGTTCGACGATGCGGCGCACCAGCGAAAAGCCGTTGGAATGGACGCCGGAAGACGGCAATCCGAACAGAACGTCGCCTTCGGCGACGGCGCGCGGCAACAGTTTTCCGCGCTCGGCTGCGCCGACAGCGAAGCCCGCCAGATCGTAGTCGGCCTTCGCGTAGAGGCCGGGCATTTCCGCGGTCTCGCCGCCGATCAGCGCGCAGCCGGCGTCGACGCAGCCCGCGGCAATGCCCTTGACGACGGCTGCGCCTTCCTGCGGATCGAGCTTGCCGGTCGCGTAATAGTCGAGGAAGAACAGCGGCTCGGCGCCCTGAACGACGAGGTCGTTGACGCACATGGCGACGAGATCGACCCCGACCGTGTCGTGGATGCCGCTTTCGATCGCGATCTTCACCTTGGTGCCGACGCCGTCGTTGGCGGCCACCAGCACGGGGTCCGAAAAGCCGGCGGCCTTCAGGTCGAACAGGCCGCCGAAGCCGCCGATCTCGCCGTCCGCGCCGGCGCGGCGGGTCGAGCGCACGTGCGGCTTGATGAGCTCGACCATGCGCGCGCCCGCGTCGATGTCGACGCCGGCCTCGGCGTAGGTCAGGCCGTTTTTCGTGTGGTCTGGCATGGGATGTCCTGTCTCGCGCCGCATTAGCGGCTCGGGCCGGGGCTGGCAAGGCGACGACGGGCGGCGATCCATCCTATTGTGTGGACCCCTGCCGATTCACGGGCTCGCCATGCATTTCGTCGCCTTGTTTTTCGCCGGCGCCTTCCTCTGCAACTCTATCCCGCATCTCGCCAAGGGGTTGCAGGGCGAGCCGTTCCCGACGCCTTTCGCCACGCCGCGCGGGGTCGGCAATTCCCCGCCGCTCGTCAATTTCTTGTGGGGCGCGTTCAATGTGTGCATCGGCCTCGCGCTCTTGGCGCGCCATCCCGTCGAGATCGGCGCCAACGCCGACAGCCTCGTTGCGCTTGCTGGCGCACTGGCGATCGGCGTCTATCTGGCGGTGCATTTCGGGAAGGCGAGGGGAGGATAGGCGGCGTGCGCGAGCCCGCTGTCGACCGGGCGCGGCAGCCGCCTAACGGACCGCCGCCTCGACCATTTCAAGCGCCTGAACGATAGCCGCGCGCCGAACCCCGGCGCGGCCGAGATCGCCGAAGCGGCGTTCGACATGGGCCGTCTGGCGGCCGCGCCGCGCGCACGCGAAATGGACGAGGCCGACGGGCTTTTCCGCCGAGCCGCCGCCGGGGCCGGCGATGCCGGTGATCGACACGGCGATGTCGGCGAGCGAGCGCTCCAGCGCGCCTTCAGCCAGTTCGCGCGCCGTCGCCTCGCTGACCGCGCCGTGCGCGCCCAACGTGTGCGGAGCGACGCCGAGCATGCCCGTTTTGGCTTCGTTCGAGTAGACGACGAAGCCGCGGTCGAGCATGGCGGACGAACCTGCGATCTCGGTGATGAGCCCGGCGACCAGGCCGCCCGTGCAGGATTCGGCGGTCGCGAGCTTCAGGCCTTTTTCGGTCAGCAGCGCCACCAGTTTTTTCGCGCGGGCTTCCAGTTCGGCGTCGAAAGCCATGTCAGGCTCCGAACGGCAGGCGGATCGTCGCGGTCGCCAGCGCGGCTATGCCTTCCTCGCGGCCCGTGAAGCCGAGCCGTTCCGAAGTCGTCGCCTTGATCGCCACGCGCTCGATCGGGAGCCCCATGATTTCGGCCAGTTTCGCGCGGATGGCGTCGCGATACGGGCCGACCTTCGGGCGCTCGCAGATCACAGTCCCGTCGATGTGGGCGATCATGCCGCCTCTTTCGCGCACGCGTTTGGCCGCATAGGCCAAGAATATTTCGGAGGCCGCGCCCTTCCATTGGGGATCGGAGGGCGGGAAATGCGAACCGATGTCGCCGTCGGCCAGCGCGCCGAAAATGGCGTCGGTGATCGCGTGCATGAGGACGTCGGCGTCGGAATGGCCGAGCAGCTTCTTTGTGTGCGGGATGGCGATTCCGCCGAGCCAGACCGAATCGCCCGGCTCGAAGGCGTGAACGTCGTAGCCCTGGCCGACGCGGACGTCCTGGAGCGCGGCGGCGACGCGCTGCTCCGCGGCGGCGAGGTCGGCTGCCGTTGTGATCTTCATGTTGGCGGGGTCTCCGTCGAAGACGTGGACGCGATGGCCGGCGCGTTCGGCGACCGCGCCGTCGTCGGTCAGCTCCTGCCCCTCGGCGGCGCGATGCGCCGAGAGGATAAGGTCGTAGGCGAAGGCCTGCGGGGTCTGGACCGCGCGCAGGCTCGCGCGGTCGGGCGTGCCGACGATCACGCCGGCCGCATCCACGGTCTTGATCGTGTCGGTGACGGCCTGGCAGGGTACGGCGGCCCCGTGGTCGAGCGCGGCCAGTCGCGCCGTCCGAATTAATTCGACGCTTGCGAAAGGTCGCGCAGCGTCATGTATCAGAACAATTTTTCGTGATTGGTGGGCCAGCGCGTCCAGTCCATTGCGCACGCTCGCCTGGCGCGTCGCGCCGCCGAAGGCCGGCGGCAGCGCCCGAGCGCTGATCGCCTCCGGGACCGCTGCGAGCGCCGCCTGATAGCGGGCCATGTCGTCGGGATGGATCGCCACCACGATCGCCGCTTCCGGCAAAGCGGCGGCGAAGGCCTCGATCGTGCGCGCGAGCACCGGCCTTCCGCCCAAGAGCCGGTATTGCTTGGGCACGTCGCCGCCGAAGCGCGAGCCGCGCCCGCCCGCGACGATCAACACCGCCGTATCCGCGCCATTCGCCGGAGAAGTCATGGTCCTCCATCCATTTTTTCGGCTGCGCCGTCAATTTTGCAGGCACACGGCCTGACGGATGTCGCGGCCGATATTGACGCTTGTCGCTTGGGTCTTGGCGCGATGCAACATTTTGTCTATTGTCTGGGCATGATCAATTCTGGTGAAAAAATAAGCA
>JAGWTW010000051.1 GCA_028868735.1 Hyphomicrobiales bacterium
CTTCGGCAACAACAATGTCGACACCTGCGCGCGCGTCTGCCATTCGCCGACGGGCTACGGACTGAAGACGACGTTCGGCACCTCGGCCGGCACGCAGGATTTCAAGTCCGTCGACAAGGCCGACGTCATCATCGTCATCGGCGCCAATCCGACCGACGGCCATCCCGTCTTCGCCTCGCGTCTCAAGAAGCGCCTGCGCCAGGGCGCGAAGCTCATCATCGCCGATCCGCGCCGGATCGACCTCGTCAAATCGCCGCACGTCAGGGCGGCCCATCATCTGCAATTGCTGCCGGGCACGAACGTTGCGCTCCTGAACGCGCTGTCGCACGTCATCGTCACTGAAGGGCTCGTGAACGAAGCCTACGTGCGCGAGCGCTGCGACATCGCCGAATTCGAATCCTGGGCGCGCTTCGTCGCGCAGGAGAAGAATTCGCCGGAAGCGACCGAAAAGCGCACGGGCGTGCCCGCGGCCGAGGTTCGCGCCGCCGCGCGTCTCTATGCGACCGGCGGCAACGGCGCGATCTACTACGGTCTCGGCGTCACCGAACACAGCCAGGGCTCGACCACCGTCATGGCTATCGCCAATCTCGCGATGGCGACCGGCAATATCGGCCGCGACGGCGTCGGGGTTAATCCGTTGCGCGGACAGAACAACGTGCAGGGCTCCTGCGACATGGGCTCTTTCCCGCACGAATTCTCGGGCTACCGCCACGTCTCCGACGATTCGACCCGCGAGATGTTCGAGAAGCTGTGGGGCCGCGAACTCGATTTCGAACCCGGCCTGCGCATCCCGAACATGTTCGACGAAGCGATCGACGGTTCGTTCAAGGGCCTCTACGTGCAGGGCGAGGATATTGCCCAGTCCGATCCCAACACGCAGCACGTCACCGCTGGTCTCGCGGCGATGGAGTGCATCGTCATCCAGGACCTGTTCCTGAACGAGACCGCGAAATACGCGCATGTCTTCCTGCCCGGCGCATCCTTCCTCGAGAAGGACGGCACGTTCACCAATGCGGAACGTCGCATCAATCGTGTGCGCAAGGTGATGGAGCCGCTCGGCGGCAAGGCGGAATGGCAGGTCACGGCCGATCTCGCCAATGCGCTCGGCTATCCCATGCGCTACGCGCACCCGTCCGAGATCATGGACGAGATCGCGGCGTTGACGCCGACGTTTGCTGGCGTGAGCTACAGGAAGCTCGACGAGATGGGCTCGGTGCAATGGCCCTGCAACGACAAGGCGCCGCAGGGCACGCCGCTCATGCACATCGACAGGTTCGTGCGCGGCAAGGGCCAGTTCATGATCACGGAATACGTTCCGACCGACGAGCGCACGGGACCGCGCTTCCCGCTGCTGCTCACCACCGGGCGCATCCTCTCGCAGTACAATGTCGGCGCGCAGACGCGCCGCACCGCCAACAACGCCTGGCACGCCGAGGACGTGCTCGAGATTCACCCCTTCGACGCGGAAAACCGCGGCGTGCGCCCGGGCGATCTCGTGTCGCTGGCAAGCCGCGCCGGCGACATATCCTTGCGCGCGGAGATCAGCGATCGCGTGCAGCCTGGCGTCGTCTACACGACCTTCCACCATGCCGTGACCGGCGCCAACGTCGTGACGACGGAGAATTCCGACTGGGCGACCAATTGTCCGGAATACAAGGTCACCGCCGTCGAAGTTCGTCGCACCAACCAGCTGTCGAAATGGCAGGAACAGAACAACGAGGAAGATGTGACGATGCGGCGTGTCGGCTCCGACGAACTGGTTCCCGCGAAATGAGCGCTGTGGCCGAGGATCACGCTCTGCGCCTGGCGACGATGGCGCGGCAGATCGCGGACTTCTTCCGCGTCTATCCGCAAGAGGAGGCGGCGCGCTCGATCGCCGATCACATCAATCAGTTCTGGACGCGCCGCATGCGCGACGAATTCCTCGCTCTCCCCGGCCTGAAGGAGGGCGCACTCGACCCGCTGCTCGCGAAAGCCGCGGCCTTTGTCCGGCCGGGATCGGGCAAGTCCGGCCCCAACGCTGCATAACCAAGACCAACAGAGGGATACGCTCATGAGTGTGACAGCAATAGAGGCGACAGCTCCCGGCATACTGGATCGCGAGCGCATCGTCGCGACTGCCGGCTTCAACCGCTGGCTGGTGCCGCCGGCCGCGCTCGCCATTCATCTGTGCATCGGCATGGCCTACGGCTTCAGCGTCTTCTGGCTGCCGCTGGCGCAGGCGATCGGCGTGACGAAGCCTGTCGCATGCCCTGCGGACATGGGCATTGTCGCGACGCTGTTCACGACGACCTGCGACTGGAAGGTCGCCGACCTCGGCTGGATGTTCACCCTCTTCTTCGTGCTGCTCGGCTCGTCCGCCGCCATCTGGGGCGGTTGGCTCGAGCGCGCGGGCCCGCGCAAGGCCGGCGTCGTCGCGGCCATCTGCTGGGGCGGCGGCCTTCTGATCGGCGCGATCGGCGTCATCACCCATCAATTGTGGCTGCTGTGGGTCGGTCCGGGCGTCATCGGCGGCGTCGGCCTCGGCCTCGGCTACATCTCGCCGGTGTCGACCCTCATCAAATGGTTCCCCGACCGTCGCGGCATGGCGACGGGCATGGCGATCATGGGCTTCGGCGGCGGCGCGATGATCGGCTCGCCGCTCGCCGCGATCCTGATGCAGCGCTTCAAGAGCGCGGCCGATGTCGGCGTCTGGCAGACCTTCGTCGTGCTCGGCGCCGGCTATTTCGTCTACATGATGTTCGGCGCGTTCCTGTACCGCGTTCCGCCGCACGGCTGGCGCCCCGACGGCTGGACGCCGCCGACCGTCGCCAATGCGATGATCACGACCGGCAACGTTCATCTCAGGGATGCGCACAAGACGCCGCAGTTCTGGCTCATCTGGCTCGTTCTCACGCTGAACGTCTCGGCCGGCATCGGCGTCATCGGCATGGCTTCGCCGATGTTGCAGGAAATCTTCGGCGGCTCGCTGATCGGCAAGCCCGAACTCGGCTTCGCCCAGCTCGACGCCGGCCAGAAGGCCGCGATTGCCGGCATCGCGGCGGGTTTTGCGGGACTGCTCTCGCTGTTCAACATCGCCGGCCGTTTCTTCTGGGCCTCGCTCTCGGACAAGATCGGCCGCAAGATGACCTATTTCTGCTTCTTCGGCCTCGGGATCGTGCTCTACGCCCTGACCCCGACGCTCGCGCACGCGGGCATGAAGGCGCTTTTCGTACTCGCCTTCGGCGTGATTCTCTCGATGTACGGCGGCGGCTTCGCCACAGTGCCCGCCTATCTCGCCGATATGTTCGGCACGCAGTTCGTCGGCGCGATCCATGGCCGTCTGCTGACGGCCTGGTCGACCGCGGGCATCGTCGGGCCGGTGGTCGTCAATTACATCCGCGAATTCAACAAATCGGCCGGCGTGCCTGCCGACAGGCTCTACGACGTCACTATGTACATTCTCGCCGGCTTTCTCGTCGCTGGCTTCATCTGCAACCTGCTGATCCGCCCGGTCGACAAGAAGTGGATGATGAAGGAGGACGACGTCGCCAAACTGCAGGCGGCCTCCGCCCTGCCGTCGGGACCGGTCGGCGGGCACGGCATTGGCCTCGGCGGCCTCGACGCCAAGACGGCGCTCGCCTGGCTGGTCGTCGGCGTGCCGCTGCTCTGGGGCGTGTGGAAGACGCTCGAAAGCGCGCTGAAAATCTTCGGCTGACGGAGCCGACCACGATTTTCCGGCGGCCGCGCGACAGCGCGGCCGCTTTTTTTCGCGCGCTCCGTCGCGCGATCCAATGCGCGGCGCCGAAGGCTCGACGCCGAAGCGGTCGGCGCAGAGTTGACAGGCGCGTCCGTATCTCTTCTCGTAAGTGAGGGGAGCCGCAATGCCTCAGTCGTTTTTCAAACGTTCGCCAGCCGTCCTAGCGTTTGTTTGCGCCGCCGCGACGACGGACCCGAGCGCCTTCGCCCAGCAGGCGCAGCCCGTTCTGAAGCTCCAGGACGCCAACGCATTCGTCGAGAGCTATCTGGACCAGCCGCCGAACGCCAGCCGCGGCATCATCGTCGGCGCGACCATCGTCGGCGTGCGGCTCGAGGGACCGGACATGCCGTTCAATCCCGGCGCCGTGCGCGTGCGCCTCGGCGCGCGTCCGGCCGGCGCGAAGGATGCGCTGTGCTTGCGCGTCATCTCGCGCGACGGCCGCTACGCCGCGCGCGCGCAATATTCGGACGAGGCGCCCGTTCCGGCGCCGGTGGTCGAATTCCGGACCGCATACCAGCAGGTGCTTGCGGCCTATTCCAACCGCGACGTCGCCGCGCAGGCGTTTCGCGCGCCCAATTGCACGGGCGCCGGCGTCGCGCAATTCGTGGCCAGCCAGCTGACGCCGACGCTCTCGGGATCCGCGCTCGTGATCCAGATCCGCGCCGGCGAGGCGCGCGTGCGCGCGCAACTCGCGCAGGGCGCCAATCCTGTCGGCGATGCGGTCCTTTGCGAGCGCTACGCGAGCGGCCCCACGGTCGGCTATACCGCACAGTGCGAGATCAAACTGCCGTCGGGCGTCAAGTCGGGCGAGTATCAGATCATCATCGGCGAGACCTCGTCCTCCGGCGACATCAGGACCAAATCCTATCCGCTCGCGCTGTGGCTGGACGGCTGAGATGAAGCACCGTGCCCGGCGCGTGCGAATGCCGGTCAGTCCCTTCATGAAGATTCCGCGCGCGGCTTTCGTGTTGCGGTCGTTTGCTTTCGTCGTGCTCGTCGTCGCTTCGGCGGCGATTTTTTTTCTGATGCCGCCCGTGCCGACGATCGCGGTGATCCAGGCGATCACGGAATTCGTCTCCTACGATGTCGTCGTGCCGGATCTCGCGCAATTGCGCCTGGCAGGCTACGCGCTGACCTACGAGGCGCCGGCCGAATCGAGCCTGCTGATGAAAAGCGCGTCTTCGCCGACCGCAAAGAAGCCGCTTTGCCTCACCGGGCTTTTGACGCCGAACGTCGGCGCGCACGTCTCCTACAAGCGCCTCGAGACGGGTCCGATCGTCGTCGTGATTGAACGCAAGGACGACAAGCCCGCAGCGACATTTGCGCTCACGAGCGGCGACGCGCCGCCGGGCCTTCAGAAAGCGGCCTGGATCAGGCTCGAGACGCCGACGTCGGACGACGACAAGGCCGCCTGTCCCGGCAAGGCGAGCGTTCGCCTGCCGATCTACGGTCCAACGCGCATCGGCACGCCCCTGCGTCCGGAATCGGCGGGCGATGAATCGTCTTCCGGCGTCCTGATCGAAGGCACGGTCGATCTCTACGCCAAGACGGTCGAACTCAGCCATTTGCGCGAAGGCGCGAACAAGATTTACCCGACATCCGTCACACAGATGGACATTCCGCCGGGCGCCGAGCTCAGCGAATATGTCGAACCGGGCGCAAGCCCCACGCCCTGGGCCGGCTTCATCAAGCCGGACACCGATCTTGCGCTGGATGTGCGCATCACCACGCCCGCCAGCCGCATCCAGATCCTGCGCCCCGGCATCGGCATCAAGCCGGAGACGCTGGCGACGAGCCTGTTTGCGCAACTGACCAACGATCCGGTGGTTCTGTCGCTCCAGGTCGCCGCGGTCTTCCTGTTTTCCATCTTGCAGGCCGCAAGCTCGTGGGTGGTGGCCAGGGAAGCGCAGGTCGTGGCCGAACAGGGCGCGCCGGGTTCGCCTCTTCCGCCGCAAACCCCCGACAAGCGCGAACCCGCAGGAACCGAACCGCCGGCCGCGCGAACGGTCCGCGAAGAAACGTCCGAAAAAACCGAAGCTGGAGGCTAGATGTACGACAATCTTTTTTCGCTCGAAGGGCGCGTCGCGCTCGTGACGGGCGGTTCGCGCGGCATCGGCCGCATGATCGCGGAAGGATTCCTCGCTTACGGCGCGTCGCGCGTCTACATCACCGCGCGCAAGGCGACGGCATGTGACGCGGCTGCCGCCGAAATGACGAAGCAGGGCAAGGGCGAATGCGTTTCGATTCCCTGCGACGTCTCCACGGTCGAAGGCGCGGAGAAACTCGCCGCCGAAATCGGCAAGCGCGAGAAGAAGCTCGACATTCTCGTCAACAACGCCGGCGCCGCCTGGGCCGCCGATTTCGATGAGTTTCCGGAGAAGGGCTGGGACAAGGTCGTCGATCTCAACATGAAGACGCCCTTCTTTCTCACCAAGGCCTTCGCGCCGCTCCTGCGCGCGGCCGCGACGAAGCAGCGCCCGGCCAAGGTCATCAACATCGCCTCGATCGACGGCATATTCGTCAATCCGCTGGAGACCTATCCCTACGCGGCGTCCAAGGCCGGCCTCATCCATCTCACGCGTCGCATGGCCGCGCGCCTCATCAAGGACAATATCGTCACGACCGCGATCGCGCCCGGGCCGTTCCAGTCCGACATGAACATCGACGCGCGCGACAACGCCGACAATGTCGCCAAGCGCGTGCCCTCCGGCCGCATCGGTTATCCGCAGGACATGGCCGGCGCCGCGATCTTTCTCGCCTCGCGCGCCGGCGACTACGTCGTGGGCTCCACGGTCACGGTCGACGGCGGCGTCGCTTTCGGACGCGCGGGCTTCGAAGGCGAGACGTGGAACGAATAGGCGAGGCGCGCAGATGAATTTCGACCCGAAGCAACTGCCTTTCGACCTCGACGACATGCTCGGACGCCTCCGGCCATGGATCGAGTGCGAGTCGCCGACCTATGACGCAGCCGCCGTCAACCGCATGATGGATCTGGCGGCGCGCGACCTGATGATCGCGGGCGCGCGCGTCGAACGCATCGCCGGCCGCATGGGCTTCGGCGATTGCGTGCGCGCGAGGTTTCCTCATCCGCGCGGCGACGCGCCGGGCGTGCTCGTCATGGGCCATCTCGACACGGTCCATCCGGTCGGCACGCTCGGGCCGCTGCCGTTCCGGCGCGCGGGCGACCTCTGCTACGGGCCGGGCATATGCGACATGAAGGGCGGCAATTTCCTCTCGCTCGAAGCCATCGCGCAACTGGGTCGCGCCGGCGTCGAAACGCCGTTGCCCGTCACCGTGCTGCTGACGAGCGACGAGGAAGTCGGCACGCCGTCGACGCGCGACGTCATCGAAGCCGAGGCGTCCCGCGCGAAATACGTGCTGATCCCGGAGCCCGGGCGCACCGACGGCGGCGTCGTCACGGGCCGCTACGCCATCGCGCGCTTTGCGCTGGAGACGACGGGAAAGCCGAGCCACGCAGGCGCCACGCTGTCGGAAGGCCGCTCGGCCATCCGCGAGATGGCGAAACGCATTCTCGAGATCGAGACGATGACGACCTCCGATTGCACGTACAGCGTCGGCGTCATCCAGGGCGGCCAATGGGTGAATTGCGTGACGACGACATGCCGCGCGCAGGCGTTGAGCATGGCCAAGCGCCAGCACGATCTCGACAGCGGCGTCGCGCGCCTGATGGCGCTCGCGGGCGAACGCGACGGCGTGTCGTTCAAGGTCGAACGCACCGTGACGCGTCCGGTGTGGGAGCCGGACGGAAAATGCATGGCGCTCTACGAGCACGCGGTCGCGCTCGCGAAAGACCTCGGCCTCGCGCTGCCGCACCAGAGCGCGCCCGGTGGTTCGGACGGCAATTTCACCGGCGCGATGGGCATACCGACGCTCGACGGCCTCGGCGCGATCGGCAAGGACTTCCACACGTTGAACGAACATATTTTCGCGCGCAGCCTCGTCGATCGCGGGCGATTGATGGCCTCGCTGCTCGCCACGCTGAAATGACCGCCATGGCCTACGAGCAAATCCTCTGCGAAATCGATGGGCCTTTCATGGTCCTCACGCTGAACCGGCCCGACAAGCTCAACGCCTATACCGGAACGATGGGCTCGGAGATCGAGGACGCGTTCCGGCGCGCGGACGCCGACGACGACGTGCGCGCGATCATCGTGACCGGCGCCGGCCGCGCCTTCTGCGCCGGCGCCGACGTGTCCGGCGGCGCGCGTTCGTTCGATACTTCCGGCGCGCATGGCGCGGGCGTATTCGCCAATCGCGGCGCGGAGTCGGACAAGCCGCGCCGTCGCGGTTTCGTCGACGCGATCTTCAATTGCCGCAAGCCGTCGATCGCGGCGATCAACGGCGGCGCTGTCGGCGTCGGCATTACGATGACCCTGCCGATGGACGTGCGCATCGCCGCCCGGGGCGCGAAGATCGGTTTCATCTTCGCGCGCCGCGGCCTCGTGCCGGAGGCGGGCAGCGCCTGGTTCCTGCCGAAGCTCGTCGGCCTTCAACAGGCGCTGCGCTGGTCGATCTCCGGCCGGACTTTCGACGCCGACGAAGCCTTGCGCGGAAATCTCGTCAGCGAAGTCGTCGAGCCGGCGGCGCTGCTGGCGCGCGCGAAGGAGATCGCGCACGAACTGACGGACGAATCCGCGCCCGTCTCCGTCGCGCTCACGCGGCAATTGCTCTGGCGTTTCGCCGGCGCGCCCGATCCGTTCGACCTCTTGCAGATGGATGCGCCGATGTCGATCGAACGCGGCGCCCACGCCGACGTGCGCGAGGGCGTGCAAGCGTTTCTCGAGAAGCGCAAGCCGCATTTCCCGGGCAAAGTGACGCAGGACATGCCGAGCCAATATCCCTGGTGGAAGCAGGGATGACATTGCGCAACGGAGGACGAAGATGACCGTCAATCGCCAGGTGCTGCTCGCCGAAAAACCGAAGGGCAAGCTCGCGCTTTCGAATTTCAGGATGCACGACGCCGCCGTGCCCGCGCCGAAGGACGGCGAAGTCTTGTTGCGGGTGAAATACATTTCGCTCGACGCCGCCAACCGCGCGTGGATGCAGGGCGCGACCTATCGTTCGGCGGTCGACGCGGGCGCCGTGATGGCCGGCGGCTCTGTTTCCGAAGTGGTCGAGTCGAAAGCGAACGGTTTCGCGAAGGGCGATCTCGTCTTCGCCGATACCGGCTGGCAGGACTACGCTGCGATGCCGGCGACCGGCCTCATCAAGCTTCCCCGCATCGAGCCGATGACGCATCTGCTGAGCGTGTACGGCGTCGCGGGACTGACCGCCTATTTCGGACTTTTGCGTGTCGGCGAGCCCAGGTCGGGAGAGACTGTCGCCGTGTCGGCCGCGGCGGGGTCGGTCGGTTCGCTCGTCGGCCAGATCGCGAAGATCAAAGGCTGCCGCGTGATCGGCATAGCCGGCGGCGCCGAGAAATGCGCGTGGCTGAAGAGCGAACTCGGCTTCGACGAGGCGGTCGACTACAAGGCCGGCAATACCTATGCGGCGCTGAAGGCGGCTGCGCCGAAAGGCGTCGACGTCTATTTCGACAATGTCGGCGGCGACGTGCTCGAAGCCGTGCTGCCGCTCATGAACCTGCACGGCCGCATCGCCTGCTGCGGCGCGGTCTCGGCCTATGACGGCGCGCCGCCGGCGGCGGGCCCGCGCGGCCTTCCCGGCCTCCTCGTCGTCAAGCGCCTGCGCATGCAGGGTTTCATCGTCATGGATTACTATGCGCAGAGCGCGGCCGCGATCGCCGAGTTGCGGCAATGGGTCGAGAGCGGAAAACTGAAGGTGCAGGAGGACGTCATCGACGGTCTCGAAAACACGCCCGCCGCGCTGATCGGCCTGCTCGCGGGCGAGAACCGCGGCAAGCGTATGGTCAGGGTCTGACGCGCGGCGGAAGCGGGGAAGGATATGGCGAACAACGGTAAATTGCGGTTCGGCGTGCTCGGCGCCGCCAATATCGCACGGCAATTCGTCGCGGGCTGCGCGCCGTCGTCCGATGTCGAGGCGACTGCGGTCGCCAGCCGCGAGATCGGCAAGGCCGAGCGTTTCGCGAAAGAAGTGGGTGTGGCGCGCGCGCTCGGCTCCTACGAGGCGCTGCTCGCCGATCCCGACATCGACGCGATCTACAATCCCCTTCCAAATTCCCTGCACGCGGAATGGTCGATCCGCGCCGCCGAAGCCGGCAAACACGTGCTCTGCGAAAAACCTCTGGCGATGGATGCGGGCGAGGCGCGCGCCATGTTCGCGGCGGCCGACAGGAACGGCGTCGTCCTGCGCGAGGCCTATCCCTATCTGGCGCAGCAACAGACCGCGATCATGCGCCGATGGATCGCGGACGGCGCGATCGGCAAGGTCAGACTCGTGCGCGCGACGTTTTCGGTCTTCTTCGAGGATCCCGCCAACATCAGGCTGATCCCGTCGCTCGGCGGCGGCGCGCTCTACGATGCGGGCAGTTACGCCGTGAGCCTCGTGCGCATCGCGGCCGGCGTGCGGCCTGCGCGCGTGCAGGCGCTCGCGCAATACGACGGGAACGGCGTCGACCGCACGACGCTTGCAAGCATGGCGTTTTCCGACGGCGCGATGGCGCAGATCTCGTGTTCCTTCGCCACGGCCTTTCATCGCAGCGCTTCGATCGGCGGCGACAAGGGCGTGATCGAGACGAATTATCTGAACCATCCCCCGAATTCCGGTCCCGCGCTCCTCCAGATCAGGCGCAGCGTCGCCATCGGCGCGCCGCTCGAACCCGTCGCCGTGCCGGACGGCAATGGTTTCCGGCTGGAGGCGGAAAGCTTCGCGCGCCTTGTTCGCGGCGATGCGCAGGGCTGGACCGGCGCGACGCCCGAGGAATCGGTCGACATCGCCATGATGATGGACGCGATTCGCGCGAGCGCGCGCGACGGCGGCAAGATGACGGAGGTCTAGCCGAGGTCCGGCTCGCCGTCGGCGATCTCGAAATGCGCGAATTCGAATCCCGGCGCGACCGTGCAGCCGACGAGGGTCCAGTCGCCGCGCGATTGCGCGGCCTGCCAGCAATGCGCCCGCACGATCGCCTGCGGACGCTCGCCGGCGCGGAGATCCGCGCCGAGACGATGCGCGGTCCGTTCGCCGTTTTCGACGATGAACAGATCGAGCGGCGCGCCGGCGTAGAAGTGCCAGATTTCGGCCGCGTCCACGCGATGCCAGCGCGAGCGCACGCCGGCGGGCAGCAGGAAATAGATCGCGGTCGAGGCCGCGCGTCCCGTCGCGCTTACAGCGGCGTCGCGAAACGTCTCGCGATAGAAGCCCCCTTCCGGATGCGCCTCGAGCGCGAGCAGGGCGATCACGTCGCGCGCCGTGAGACCGTCCAGCGTCGTCATGTCCTGTCTCCTGCCGCGACCGCCAGAATGCCGCCGCATTTTCAGGGCGAAAAGGGCGAAGCTTCCGCAATCCTGCATTTTCGGGCAGAATGACGAAATGATCCGCAAGGCCGATATCTGCGCCGCCGCCGCGGCTTGCGCGCTGCTGGCGGCCCCGGCGGCGCCGGCGTTCGCCTGGGAGGTGATCGGCGGCGACAGCCTCCCGACCTTCGCGCAGGGCCTCGTCCCCGGCGGCCCGGCGTCTGCGCCGCTCGCCGCGCCGGGCGCTTCTGGCCTTTCCGCGCCGCTGTCCGCCTCCGGCTTCAATCCGGGATACGATTACCGGATCGGCCAGAAATATCTGGTCGGCGTACAGACGACGACGGGCTTCGCGGCGACGTCCGGCCTGCTCGGCCTCGCCCCGGGCTTCGATGCGTCGCGCACATCCATGAAGTTCGGTTACGACATGGGCCGCTTCAAGCCGTTCGTCATGTCGAGCTTCACCAATGTCGGCCCGACCTTCGGCATGAATTCGTTCGCCGCGGGCTTCAGCGGCGCAGCGCCGACGGCCGGCGCGCCGTTCGCCGCCCGCGTCAGCACGGTCGGCGCCGGCTTCGACTATGCCGTGACGAACAATCTCTCCTTCGGCGTTTCGGTTTCGGCGAGCCAGACGACATACGGCTGGCCGCGCTAGTCCGGCCTGCATCCGGGCGGAAGCGTGCGTAACCGGAAGGGCCGACCGTTTCCGGCCGTAACTTTTTCACTGCGCGCGCCGGGCGTCACAAGCTTCTTATAGCCTTGCGGGATCGCGCACCGTGCAAGTCCCGCATTTTGCCGACGTCCGGGCCGGCTGCGCCGGTCGCTCCCGGTCGACGCAATAGAAAAATTGAAATCCGCCGCAAGAGATTGGACATTCCTCGCGCCGGCTTTTGAGGCATGGTCCCCTCGCAGCCCGGCGACGCCGGCGCCAATTCGATCAAGCCCCCGCGAGCGGGGCAGGGGAAACGACCGATGATCATCGACTGCCACGGCCATTACACGACCGCGCCGAAGACGCTCGAAGACTGGCGCAACCGCCAGATCGCCGCCATCAACGATCCGTCCGCCATGCCGAAAGCCTCGGAGCTCAGGATCAGCGACGACGAATTGCGCGAGTCGGTCGAGAAGAACCAGCTGCGCCAGATGAAGGAGCGCGGCAGCGATCTCACGATCTTTTCGCCGCGCGCGAGCTTCATGGCGCACCACATCGGCGATTTCCAGGTCTCGTCCACATGGGCGGCGATCTGCAACGAACTCATTCATCGCGTGGCCGGCTTGCTGCCGGACAATTTCATCGGCGCCGCCATGCTGCCCCAGAGCCCCGGCGTGGATCCTGCGACCTGCATTCCCGAACTCGAAAAATGCGTGAAGGACTACGGTTTCGTCGGCGTCAATCTCAATCCCGATCCCTCGGGAGGCCATTGGAAGAGCCCGCCGCTCACCGATCGCAGCTGGTATCCGATCTACGAGAAGATGGTGGAATACGACATTCCCGCCATGATCCACGTCTCGACCAGCTGCAACGCCTGTTTCCACACGACCGGCGCTCATTACATCAACGCCGATACGACGGCCGTCATGCAGCTCATTCAGGGCGATCTGTTCAAGGATTTCCCCGCGCTGCGTTTCGTCATCCCGCACGGCGGCGGCGCCGCGCCCTATCATTGGGGCCGCTATCGCGGCCTCGCGCAGGAGATGAAAAAGCCGCTGCTGCGCGAACACATCCTCAGAAACGTCTATTTCGACACCTGCGTCTATCATCAGCCCGGCATAGATCTGCTGACGAAGGTGATCCCGGTCGACAACATCCTGTTCGCCTCCGAGATGATCGGCGCGGTCAAGGGGATCGATCCGGAGACCGGGCACAATTACGACGACACCAAGCGCTACATCGAAGCGACGCTGAATCTTTCGCCGGAAGATCGCAAGAAGGTCTACGAAGGCAATGCGCGCAAAGTCTATCCGCGTCTCGACAAGGCGTTGAAGACGAAGGGGAGGTAGGCGCTTCGCCGCCGCCATTCCCGCTGGCGCGGGAATGATGTTTGTGCGCTGGAAATCTTCGTGCGCCGAGGCATATTGAGATCAGGGGAAACGCAGATGTCGAAACCCGTCACCGGCCCGTTCGAGAAAACCGCCGGCTGGCTCGACTGGTACGCCGGCCCGTCGAAGCCGCGCTTCGCGCTGCCGCCCGGCGCTGTCGACGCCCATTGCCATGTGTTCGGGCCGGGCGCGCAATTCCCCTATGCGCCGGAGCGCAAATACACGCCCTGCGACGCAAGCAAGGCGCAGCTCTTCGCGCTGCGCGATCATCTGGGATTCGCGCGCAATGTCGTCGTGCAGGCGACCTGTCACGGCGCCGACAACAGCGCGATGGAAGACGCTTGCCGCTCCTCCGGCGGCAGGGCGCGCGGCGTCGCGACCGTGCGGCGCAGCGTGAGCGACGGCGAGCTGACGCGATTGCATGACGCAGGCGTGCGCGGCGTCCGCTTCAATTTCGTCAAGCGCCTCGTCGACTTCACGCCGAAGGACGAATTGATGGAGATCGCCGGCCGCATCCACAAGCTCGGCTGGCATGTCGTCATCTATTTCGAGGCGGTCGATCTGCCCGAACTCTGGGATTTCTTCACCGCGCTGCCGACGACGGTCGTCGTCGATCATATGGGCCGACCCGACGTGACGAAGCCGATCGACGGGCCGGAATTTTCGCTGTTCCTGAAATTCATGCGCGACCACGCGAATGTCTGGAGCAAGGTCTCCTGTCCCGAGCGTCTGTCGGTCGCGGGGCCGCCCGCGCTGAACGGCGAACAGAACGCCTATCGCGATGTCGTTCCTTTTGCGCGAAAGGTCGTCGAAGAGTTTCCCGATCGCGTTTTGTGGGGCACGGACTGGCCGCATCCCAACCTCAAGGGCCACATGCCCGACGACGGACTGCTCGTCGATTTCATCCCGCATATAGCGCCGACGCGCGAGCTGCAGCACAAGCTCCTCGTCGACAATCCAATGCGCCTGTACTGGCCTGAAGAAGGGAGGGCGTGATGTCTCTCGGCAAGGAATTCAAGGACATTCCCGGCACGATCGTGTTCGACTCGGAGCAGTCGCGCAAGGGCTACTGGCTGAACCAGTTCTGCATGTCGCTGATGAAGGCCGACAACCGCGCGCGTTTCAAGGCGAACGAACGCGCTTATCTCGACGAGTGGAAAATGACGGAGGAGCAGAAGCTGGCCGTCATGTCGCGCGACCTCAATCGCATGATGGCGCTCGGCGGGAACATCTATTTCCTGTCGAAGATCGGCGCCACGGACGGGAAGAGCTTTCAGCAGATGGCCGGATCCATGACCGGCATGACGGAAGCGGCTTATCGCGAGATGATGGTCGGCGGCGGCCGCTCGATCGAAGGCAATCGTAAAATCGGCGAGCACGGAGATGCGCAGGGCGCCGCTCCGACAGGCAAGGACAAGTGACATGGCCCGCATCACCGCTTCGGTCTACAGCTCGCACATCCCCGCGGTCGGCGCGGCTTTCGATCACGGCAAGACGCACGAACCCTACTGGCAGAAGGTCTTTTCCGGTTACGAATTCTCCAAGGTATGGGAGAAGCAGCAAAAGCCCGACGTTGTTTTCCTCGTCTACAACGATCACGCGACCGCTTTCAGCCTGTCGCTCATTCCGACTTTCGCGATCATGACGGGACCCGAATTCCAGCCTGCGGACGAAGGCTACGGCGCACGTCCGGTGCCGCCGGTCATCGGTCATCCCGAGCTTGCGTCGCACATCGCCTCGGAAGTGATCCAGAAGGATTTCGATCTGACGCTCGTCAACGAGATCGACGTCGATCACGGCCTCACCGTGCCGATGAGCTGCATGTTCGGCAAGGTCGACGCCTGGCCGTGCAAGGTCATCCCCTTCGCGGTCAATGTCGTTCAGCACCCCGTGCCGTCGGGCGCGCGATGCTTTGCGCTGGGACAGGCGATCCGGGCGGCGATCGAGAGCTATCCCGAGGATCTCAATGTCCAGGTCTGGGGCACGGGCGGCATGAGCCACCAGCTTCAGGGGCCTCGTGCGGGCCTCATCAACCGCGAGTGGGACAACGCGTTTCTCGACCGGCTGATCGACGATCCGAAGGGCCTCGCGGCAATGCCGAACATCGACTATGTGCGCGAGGCCGGAAGCGAAGGCATCGAGCTCGTGATGTGGCTGATCGCGCGCGGCGCTATGTCCGATCTCAGGGGCGGCCCCAAACCGAAGGTTGCGCATCGCTTCTATCACGTGCCAGCCTCGAACACGGCGGTCGGCCATCTGATTCTGGAGAATGGCTGAGCGGCGGTTATCGAACCGGGGGCCGGAAATGCGGGTGACGAGACGCGAGGCGATGGCCGGCGCCGCGATGGCGGTCGCCTTGCCGGCCGCCGCGCAAGATAAGATAAAACCCCGATGATTGCGGGGCCCGATCCGACTACGAAGACGCCGGCGTTCAAGGCGCCCGCTGGCGCGGTCGACAGCCAGGCGCATATTTTCGGTCCGCAATCGGACCGGCCGCATCCCAAAGCGCCGGTGATGTCGAACGATGGCGATCTCAACGATCTCATCCCGCACTATGCGCCGGACGAGACTCAGCGCCAGAAGCTGCTGGTAGACAATCCCGCGCGCCTGTTCAGAGTCTAGGCGCGCGGCCATAACGGGATGGCGGGCATGAAGGTCGACGCGATAGCGCAGAAGAAGAGCGGCGGCGGGTTTTTGCACACCCTTTCGCAATTGTGGGTGCAGGTCGCCATCGCCATGGCGGCCGGCGTCGTCATCGGTTACGCCTGGCCCGACTTCGGCGCGAAACTGCAGCCGCTCGGCGACGCCTTTATCAAGGCGATCCGCATGATGATTGCGCCGATCATCTTCTGCACCGTCGTTCACGGCGTCGCGCGCATGGCTGATATGGCGCGCGTCGGTCGCGTCGCGCTGAAGGCGCTCGTCTATTTCGAGATCATCACGACAGCCGCTTTGGTCATCGGGCTGGTAGCGATCAACATTCTGCGTCCCGGCGACGGCATGAATATCGATCTTTCGCACTTCGATACGACGCTGGTGAAAAGCTACATCGCCAAAAGCCACGAACAGGGCGTCGTGCCCTTCCTGATGCAGATCATTCCGAATTCGTTCGTCGGCGCGTTCACGGGCGACAATGTCCTGCAGGTTCTGTTCGTCGCGGTGCTCTGCGGTTTTGCGCTGGCCCAGCTCGGCGAGCGGGCGTCCGCCGTCACGAATGTCGTCGAGCAGGCCGCGCAGATGCTGTTCCGCATCGTCGGTTTCATCATGTGGGCGGCGCCGCTCGGCGCGCTCGGCGCCATCGCATTCACCGTCGGCAAGTTCGGCGCCGGCTCGCTCGTGTCGCTCGGAAAATTGCTGCTCTGCTTCTACCTGACCTGTCTGGTCTTCGTTTTCGGCGTTCTGGGCCCGATCGCGCGGCTGGCGGGCTTCAGCATTCTGAAGCTCATCCGGTACCTCGGCGAGGAGATGCTCATCGTTCTCGCGACGACGTCGTCCGAAACGGTGTTGCCGCGTTTGATCGCCAAAATGGAGGCCGCCGGATGCGAGGAGGGCGTTGTCGGCCTCGTCGTTCCGACCGGCTATTCCTTCAATCTCGACGGCACCTGTCTCTACCTGGCGACTGCGGCCGTGTTTCTCGCGCAGGCGACCAATACGCCGCTCGGCGTTGGTCAGCAGATCGGCCTGATGTTCGTTCTGCTGCTCACCTCCAAGGGCGCGGCCGGCATTGCCGGCGCCGCCTTCGTCGTGCTGGCCGCGACCATCGCCTCGGCGGGGACGATTCCCGTCGAAAGCGTCGCCATTCTCCTCGGCATCCACCGGCTGATGGCGGAGGGCCTCGTGCCGACCAATCTCATCGGCAATGCGGTCGCCACCATCGTCGTCGCCAAATGGGAGAACGCGCTCGACGAAACGAAATTGCGGCAGGCGCTCGCTGCATGAGGGCGCAGCGTCGTCGGCATGGCGAAAGCCCGCCGGCCCCGCTACAAGGCTGAAATGTCCGTCGAGCCCCAGCAGAAGTTCAGCAACGCCGAAGTCCTGTCGATCCTGTTCGGCCTGATGCTCGCCATGCTGCTCGGCGCGCTCGACCAGACGATCGTGGCTACCGCCATGCCGACGATCGGCCGCGAACTCGGCAATGTCGACCAATTGCCCTGGGTCGTCACCGCCTATCTGCTCGCGTCCGTGGCCGTCACGCCGCTCTACGGCAAGCTCTCCGACATCTACGGACGCAGGATCATCCTGCTGGTCGCGATCGCGACCTTCATGATCGGCTCGATCGCCTGCGCGCTGTCGCGCTCGGTGCCCGTGCTGGCGGTCGCGCGCGGCCTTCAGGGCGCAGGCGGCGGCGGTCTGATCGCGCTCGCGCAAACCATCATCGCCGACATCGTTTCGCCGCGCGAGCGCGGGCGCTACCAGGTCCACATCGCCAGCGTCTTCGTCACGTCGAGTCTCGCCGGCCCTGTGCTCGGCGGCTTCCTCGCCGAACATATCCACTGGTCCGCGATCTTCTGGATCAACCTGCCGCTCGGCGCGGCCGCTTACGCCATGACGAGCTCGCGCCTGCGCCGCCTGCCGCAGGTCGGGCGCAAGCACGGCCTCGACATTCTCGGCGCCGTGCTGCTGATCTGCGCGACGAGCCCGCTCTTGCTCGCCCTGAGCTGGGGCGGCGTGCGCTACGCATGGTTCTCGGGCGTGATCCTCGGTCTGTTCGCGGCCGCCCTCGCGTTCGGCCTTGCTTTCGTCTGGCGCACGCGCGTGGCCGAGGAGCCGCTCATTCCCGCAACCGTGCTCGGCGATCAGGTCGTGAAGACCGCGACCATGTCCGCCGGCCTGTCGATGGGCGTCTTCGTCGGGCTGTCGATCGTCATGCCGGTCTATCTCGAGGGCGTGGTCGGCCTGTCCGCCAGCATGTCCGGCATCGCGCTCATTCCCTTGATGATCGGCACGGTCGCCGGCTCCACCATCGCCGGCCGCACCATGTCGCGCGTCGACAATTACAAGATCGCGCCGCTCGTCGGCATGTCCGTCGCGCTCGTTGCGATCGCGATCATCGCGCTGCGCCCGCGCGGCGTTCCGCTGCCCTTGCTCGAACTATTGCTCCTGTCGATCACGGTCGGTCTCGGCACGGTGCTTCCGACATCGACCGTCTCGATCCAGAACGCCGTGCCGCGATCCGAACTCGGCGCCGCGACCGCGACCAGCAATTTCTTCCGGCAGATCGGCAGCGCGCTGGTCGCTGCGATTTTCGGCGCCATCGTCTTCGGCAACGCCGGCGTCGCCAGGGAAATGCTGGACGCCGGCGGCCTCAAGCTCGACGAGGAGGCGATAGCGGCGCTCGTCATTTCGTTCCGGCACGTCTACATGGCGGCCTTCGTCTTCGTGGTCGTCGCGATCTGCTTCTTCTGGGCGATGGAATTGCGGCCTCTGCGCAGCGGCCACGAACCGCCGCCGCCCGCACACGACTAGTCGCGCCGCTCGAGAAACACGAGCACGGCGCGCGCCGGCGCCTGTGTGTCCTGCGCAACCCGGATCTCCGCGCCGACGAAGCCGCGCGCGCTGTCGAGCGCGAGACGCCAGCCGCATCCCGGATCAGGCGCCGGCAGCCGCATGTCGATCGCATCGCCGCGATTGAACACGAGATGCGCCCGTCCGCCGCCATCTGCCGGCGCGAGCGTCAGGCCGACGAAACGCGCGTTCGCCCAATCGCAATCCGCGAAGGCGGAACCGTCCGCTTGCGACCAGACGGCATCCGCATGCGCGGCCTCGCCCGTGCGCGCGCCGGTCAGGAATCGATCCGCGCGGACGGCGCCGCATTGTTCGCGCAGGTTCGCGAGACCAGCGACAAATCCGGCGAGCGTGGTATCGACGTTCGCCCAATCGAGCCAGATGGTCTCGTTGTCCTGCGCATAGGCGTTGTTGTTGCCGCCCTGACTGCGCCCGCATTCGTCGCCGGCCGTCAGCATGGGCGTTCCGCGCGACAGGAACAGCGTCGCAAGCAGAGCGCGCGCGTCGCGCCTGCGCCTGTCGATGACGGATTCATCGCCGGTCTCGCCTTCGGCGCCGCAATTCCACGCGATCTCGCCGCCGTTGCCGTCGCGATTCTGCTCGCCATTGGCCCAATTATTCTTGAACGAATAGGTCAGCAGATCGCGCAGGGAAAATCCGTCGTGGGCCGCGACGAAATTGACGCTCGCCGAGGGCGCGCGGCCCTTGCCTGCAAAAAAATCGGAGGATCCCGCGATACGCGTCGCGAATGCCCCCGCAGCATGCGCATCGCCCCGCCAAAATCGGCGCACGTCGTCGCGAAAGCGGTCGTTCCACTCGCGCCATGGCGCGTTGAATGCGCCGAGCCTGTAGCCGCCCGGACCGATGTCCCAGGGTTCGGCGATCAGCAGCAATTTTTTCAGCTCCTCGTCGCGTTCGATCGCCGCCAGCAGCGGCGCGTCGTGCGCGAAACCCTGGGGGCGCCGGCCGAGCGTCGTCGCGAGATCGAAGCGAAAGCCGGCGACGCCGGCGCGCGCGTAATGGCGCAGCGTATCGAGGACGAGTTGAACGACGGCGGGCGCGTCGCACGCCAGGATATTGCCGCAGCCGGCGTCGTTGATCATCGTTCCGTCGGCCGCGTGACGATAGTAAAGCGCGTTGTCGAGTCCGCGCAGGCCGAGCGTCGGACCCTCAGCGTCGCTTTCGCCGGTGTGGTTGAAGACGACGTCGAGCACGATTGCGAGTCCGGCCGCACGATAGGTCGCGACCAATGTGCGCAGGTCGTCCATCCCGCCGGGCGCAAGGCGCGGATCGAGCGCCATGAACGCCACGGGATTGTACCCCCAAGCGTTCGAGAGCCTCAGCGGCGGCAGGTGGCGCTCGTCGATCCACGCCGCGATCGGCATGAGTTCGACATGGCTGACGCCGAGCCGCGCCATGCGTTCGACCACGTGCGGCGCGCATAGCCCTCGCAGCGTTCCACGCAGGTCGGCGGGAACGTCGGGGTCGAGCTTCGTATGCGCCTTGACGCAGACTTCGTACACGAGGCGCGGGGCGACGGGCGCGCCGGCCTCGCTCGCCGTCGCGGCGGGTTCGATGATCGCCTTCGGGACGAAGGGCGCCGTATCGACCGCCGCCTCGCGCGGCAAGGCGAGGGCGGGATCGTAGGCGAAGGCGCGGTCGAGCCGCGTCGCATAGGGGTCGACGAGCAGTTTCGCCGGATCGAAGCGATGGCCATGCGCGGGCGCCCATGTCCCGTCCGCGCGCAGGCCGTAGCGTTGACCGGCGGCTACGCGAGGGAGGAATCCGTAATGAAGATCGCCGGCGCGCGCCGGCAATCCGAAGCGGCCGGTTTCGTGATCTTGCGGATCGAACAGGCACACGTCGATGCGCTCGGCATGACGCGAATGAACGGCGAAGACTGCGCCGCCGTCGACGAGGCGCGCGCCCGGTCCCTCGGGCGCCGCGCAACGCTCGGCGGTCTGCTCAGCCATGCGTGCGGCTGTGCGGCACTTTCCAGATCTCCTCTGCATATTCGCGGATCGTCCGGTCGGAAGAGAACCAGCCCATGCGCGCCGTGTTCAGCATACCCATCCGCCGCCACAACGTGCGGTCGCGCCAGAGTTCGTCCATGCGTCGCTGCGCATCCCAATAGGAGGCGAAATCCGCCGTCACCAGGAAATAATCGCTGTTCCAGATCGCATCGCAAAGTCCGGCGTAGCGGCCGCGGTCTTCCGGAGACCAGGCGCCGGCGGCGACGGATTCGAGCGCCCGCCGCAAGGCGGGGTCGCCGGCGATGATGTCGCCGGGCCTGTGGCCATGGCGGCGGATCTCCTCCACCTCCTGCGCCGTCTTGCCGAAAATGACGATGTTTTCTTCGCCGACGTGCTGGCGAATCTCGACATTGGCGCCGTCGAGCGTGCCGATCGTGATTGCGCCGTTGAGCGCGAACTTCATGTTGCCGGTGCCGGACGCCTCCATGCCGGCGGTCGAGATCTGCTCGGAGATGTCGGCGGCAGGCACAATCATCTCGGCAAGCGAGACGTTGAAGTTCGGCATGAACACGACCTTGAGCAGATTGCGGACGCTCGGGTCTGAATTCACGCGCCTGGCGACGTCGTTGACGAGACGGATGATCGATTTCGCCTGGAAATAGCTCGCCGCCGCTTTGCCGGCGAACAGTTTGACGCGCGGCGTCCAGTCGCGTTCGGGATGGGCGCGGATCGCGTCGTAGAGCGCAATCGTCTCCAGTATGTTCAGCAACTGACGCTTGTATTCGTGGATGCGCTTGACATGCACGTCGAACGCCGCCGACGGATCGATGCGCACGCCCGTCTGCTCGCCGATATATTCCGCGAGCTTCTCCTTGTTCGCGCGCTTGATCGCGGCGAACCGTTCCTGCGCGGCGCTGTCGTCGACGTAACGCTCGAAATCCCTGATACGCTCGATGTCGTCGACGACGCCGGCGCCGATCGTCTCGCGCAGAAGCTGCGTGAGGCCCGGATTGGCGTTGATGAGCCAGCGCCGCGGCGTAATGCCGTTCGTCTTGTTGACGATGCGGTTCGGCAGCACGCGGTTGAGATCGGCGAAGACCGTCTCTTTCATCAGATCGGTATGCAAGGCGGAGACGCCGTTGATCATGTGCGATCCGACAAAGGCGAGATGGCCCATGCGGACGCGCTTGCCGTGCTCCTCGTCGATGAGCGAAACCGATTTGATGGTCGCCTCGTCGACGCCCTGCGCCTTCGCCTCGCCGAGAAAGCGCATGTTTATGGCGTAGATGATCTGCAAATGACGCGGCAGCAGCCGCTGCATCAGGGCGACCGGCCAGCTTTCGAGCGCCTCCGGCAACAGGGTGTGGTTCGTATAGGACGTCGCCTCGCGCGTGACGCGCCACGCCTCGTCCCAGGCGAGCCCGTGCACGTCGACGAGCAGGCGCATGAGTTCGGCGACCGCGATCGAGGGATGCGTGTCGTTGAGCTGGATGGCGGCCTTTTCGTGCAGATTGCGCACGTCGCCGAAGCGCTGCACGTGGCGGCGTATCAGGTCCTGCAACGAGGCGGAGGCGAAGAAATATTCCTGCCGCAGCCGCAGCTCCTGGCCTGCCGGGTTGGAATCGGACGGATAGAGAATGCGCGAAATGCTTTCCGCGCGGCTGCGCTCGTAGATCGCGCCCACATGATCGCCGGCGTTGAAGGCCTCGAGTCGGATCGGATCGATCGCCTTGGCGCTCCACAGGCGCAGCGTGTTCACCGTGTCGCCGCGCCAGCCGACGACCGGCGTGTCGTAGGCCACCGCCAATACGTGCTCGGACGGCTTCCATGTGTGGCGCTCGGCGCCGTCCCAGCCGGCTTCGCTCGTCACGTCGCCGCCGAAGCCGATTTCGTGGACGATCTCGCGACGCTGGAATTCCCAGGGATTGCGGAAGGACAGCCAGTCTTCCGGCGTTTCGACCTGCGCGCCGTCGACGATGCGCTGCTTGAAAAGCCCGTGGTCGTAGCGGATGCCGTAGCCGAGTCCCGACACGCCGAGCGTGGCCATGCTCTCCATGAAACAGGCGGCGAGCCGGCCGAGGCCGCCGTTGCCGAGCGCGGCGTCCGGTTCGAGCTGGGCGATCGAGTCGAGATCGAGCCCGACCAGCGACAACGCCTCGCGCATCTGCTCTTTGAGGCCGAGGTTGCCGAGGGCGTCCTCGAACAGCCGGCCGATCAGGAATTCGAGCGAGAGGTAATAGACGCGCTTGCGGCCGGAGCGCTTGGCCTCGCGGATCGACGCCATCCAGCGGTCGATGATCTTGTCGCGCACGGCGAGGATGGCGGCCGTCAGCCAATCGTGATTGAGCGCGACGGCAGGTTGCTTGCCGACATTGTAGACCAGCTTGGCCTCGATCTCCTTGCGCAACGCCTGGATGGCGGCGGCCGCCTCTTCCTGATGGACGGTGCGTGTCTCGGTCGTTCGCAAATGGTTGGAGCGCATTCCGACGTGAATCCTGTTTTCCATTGGCCAGATTCGAGGCGCGCTGCTGAAAAAATCGATAAGCGGCGCATCCGCTCCAGACAGGGCGATGCGTGAAAACCATATATGAACGAAGCAGGAATCCCTTGTTTATGCTTGGAAACCGCGGTTGTCTGCAATTGTTTGCGGAGCGTTAACCAAAGATAAAAAGTTTGTCCGTTACGTAAGGATTCGACGAAGGACGCGCCAACGCGTTCGAGGATCGGCCGGGCCCCGCAGTATGAGTTTTCAGGCGAAGGACGACGCCATGCGCGGCGTCGATTGCGCGCCCGACGCATCGGCGCAGCGGCGCAAGGTTCTCTTCGTCACTTCGGAAATCACCGATTATGTGCAGACAGGCGGCCTCGGCGAGGTTTCCGCCGCGCTGCCGCGGGCGCTGCGCAGCTTCGCCGACGTGCGCATCCTCGTGCCGGGCTACCGGCAGGTTCTCGATTGCGCCGGCCAGATTCATCCCGTCGCTCTGCTCGAGGGCGTCGGCGACGTGCCGGCTTGCGCGCTCGGACGCACGCGCACGTCGGACGGCATCCCCGTTTACGTCGTTCTCAACGCCGATCTCTACGACCGGCCCGGCGGCCTCTATCTCGACGAGGACGGCCGGGATTGGGTCGACAACGACATCCGTTTCGCGCGCCTCAGTCTGGCCGCCGCGCAGATCGCCGCCGGCGCGGGCGATCCGAACTGGAAGCCGGACAATCTCCATCTCAACGACTGGCCGACGGCGCTCGCCTCCGGCTATCTCGCCTGGCGCGGCGCCGAGACGCCGACGCTGCTGACGATTCACAATCTGGCCTATCAAGGCGTGTTCGACCCTGCGCGGCGGACGGCGCTCGGCATTCCGGAATCCGCCTTCAGCGTCAACGGCGTCGAATTCTACGGCAAGCTCAGCTTTCTCAAGGCGGGTCTCTTCTATGCCGATCATCTGACGACCGTCAGCGGCGCCTATGCGCAGGAAATCACCACGCCGCAATTCGGCTGCGGCCTGCATGGCCTGCTCGCCGAACGCTCGCAGCAGGGGCGGCTCACCGGCATTCTCAACGGCATCGACGAAACCTGGGACCCCTGCCATTCCGAGCAGCGCGCGGAATTCGATCCGCATGCCTGGAAGGGCCGCCACGCCGACTATGTGCGCGGCCGGTTCGGCCTCGCGTTGTCGCGGGGACCGCTGTTCGCCATCGTGTCGCGTCTCGTGCATCAGAAGGGCGTCGACCTGTCGCTCGAGGTCGCCGAGGAGATCGTCGCCGACGGCGGCCAGCTCGTCGTGACCGGCCAGGGCGAGAGCCATCTCGAGGAGCGGCTGCTCGATCTCGCCGAAAAACATCCCGATCAGGTCGGCGTGCGCATCGGCTTCGACGGCGCCGAGGCGCGCGCGATGTTCGCCGGCAGCGACTTCCTGCTGATGCCGTCGCGCTTCGAACCGTGCGGACTGAGCCAGATGTACGCGCAGCGCTTCGGTTCGCTGCCGATCGCCCATCGCACCGGCGGCCTCGCCGACACGATCGAGGACGGCCGCACCGGCTTCCTGTTCCACAGCCCGACGGCGGGACACCTGAAGAGCGCCGTGCGCCGCGCGTTTCAGACGTTCGGATCCGGCGGCCATCTGCACGACATGCGGCGCGCGGCCATGTCGCGCACGTTCGGATGGGCGGAATCGGCGCGACGTTACGCCGGCCTCTATCAATCCGCGGGTTGAGCGGTCACGCCGCGCGCTCCGCGGGCGCCGGCGCCGCGCCCGTTCGGTTCGGCGAGCCGAGCAGCATCCGTACTTCCTCCGCCGTCACCGCGGAGCTGAAAAGAAATCCCTGAACCTCGCGGCAGCCCTGTTGCCGCAGCCAGTCGAGTTCCGCCGCGCTTTCGACGCCCTCGGCCGTCGTGCACATGCCGAGCGTCGCGGCGAGCCGCGTGATCGCGCTGATGACCGCCGCCGAATCCGGGCGATTGGCGACGTTGCGCACAAACGAGCGATCGATTTTGATTTTGTCGAACGGGAAGCTCGAAATGTAGGAGAGCGACGAATACCCCGTTCCGAAGTCGTCCAGGGAAATCCGGATTCCGAGACTGCGCAGCTCTGTAAGCGCGGCGAGTACGGTTTCACGATCTTCGATCAGCACGGATTCCGTAATTTCGAGCTCGAGGCGGTCCGGCGACAGGCCGGTCTCCCGAAGCGTCGATCCGACGAGGTCGACGAGGTCGCCGGAACGGAACTGCACGACGGACAGATTGATCGCCACCGTTTGCTCGCGCGGCCACCGGACCGCTTCGCGGCAGGCTGCGCGCAGAACGAAAGCGCCGAGCGCGACCACCAATCCGGTTTCTTCGGCGAGCGGAATGAACTCCGCCGGCGGGATGAAGCCGCGCGTGGGGTGTCGCCAGCGCGCGAGCGCTTCGCAACCTCTGATCGTGCCGGACGAAATATCCACGACCGGCTGGAAATAGACCTCGAGCGCCCCGCGCACGATCGCATCGCGCAGATCGACTTCGAGAAGGCGCCGGGCCTGCATCCTGGCGTCCATCTCGGCCGCATAGAAGCTGTAGCGCCCCTTGCCGTCGGCCTTTGCGCGATAGAGCGCCAGATCGGAATTGCGCAGGAGATCGTCGGGATCGATCGCATCCTCGAACGCCGGCGCAATGCCGATGCTGGCGCCGATCAACAGGCGTTGATCCTCGATGCTGTAGGGCTCGCCGATCGCCTTCACCAGGCGCTCGGCAAGTTCGCGCGGCGCGGAGACGTCGGCGATATTGTCCTGCAGGATCACGAATTCGTCGCCGCCGAAACGCGCCACGATGTCGTTCGCGCCGAGTTCGCCGCGAATGCGCGCCGCCGCTTCGACGAGCAGCGCGTCGCCGATTGCGTGGCCGAGCGTATCGTTGACGCTCTTGAAGCGGTCGAGATCCAGGCTCAGAACCGCAAATCCCGACTTATCGGCGCGTTGACGCCGCATCGCTTCGCTCAAACGAAGATGGAACAGATTGCGATTGGGAAGGCCGGTCAGCGAATCGTAGGTCGCCATGCGTTCGATCACGGCTTCCGACCGCTTCGCTTCCGTCACGTCCGAACCGACGCCGCGATATCCGGCGAACTGACCGTTCGATCCGAAAACCGGCTTGCCGGTCAACGACCACCAGCGCTGCTCGCCGCCGATCGTCACCGATACGACGACATCGCGGAAAGCCGCCCTGCGGCGCGCTGCGCGCCTCAGTCGAACGAGCGGAGAACCACGGCGCATCGTCGCTTCGTCGGCGACCGAGAGCAGCACGGTCTCGAACGGTTGTCCCTCCAGCGCTTCCGCGCGCTGGCCGAGCATCGAGGCGAACCGTTCGCTCACGCGCGCAAGGCGGCCGTCCGCATCCACCTCGAACAGCCAGTCGCTCGACGTTTCTTCGAACTCCTTCAGCAAGAGACTGATGATCTGCCCGTGCTCCCTGATGTTCTGCGTATTCACGTAGC
>JAGWTW010000052.1 GCA_028868735.1 Hyphomicrobiales bacterium
CCGTCCCGAAACATCGCGTGATCGACACGTCCGGCGCGGGCGATATCTTCCACGGCGCCTATATCGCGTCCTACATCGAGAACCCGCAGGCGAAGTGGATCGATCATTTTCGCTTCGCCCGCGCCGCTTCCGCGTACAAGGTCCAGCATCTCGGCAACGAAGCCGGCCTGCCGACGCGCGCCGACATGGAACAGGTCATGGCGGAATTTTCGGCGGCGCCCTGAATGAAGGAGACGGGTTTGACTCTCATCGCACGGCGCGCGGCCATCCTGACCACTGTCTTGTTAGTCGGTTGCGGCGCAGCCAAGGCCGCCGACTTCACGCTCGAAAACGTGACGATCGACTCGCCCGGCAGCGTCTACCACGCACCGCGCATCGAATTTTCGGGCGCGTCGATGACGAAGGGCGACGCGCAGAAACTCATGTCCGCCGCCGATCCCAGGTCCGGCGCCGAACGCATCGCCGCAATCGATGCCGCGCGCATTTCCATTCCCGAGCTGACGACGGAAACGAAGACGGGCGATTACGCCCAGACCTTCGTGTATCGCGATCTGGTGATGCAGAACGTCGCGCACGGCGTTGCGGCGACGCTCGACGCCTCCGGCGCCTCGCTCGAGTCCCAACGGGGCGATAGCCACACGAGCGGCCGCTTCGGGGCGATGCACGCCGAAGGCGTCGACTTTCCCGCGGCCGTGCGCATGACCGCCGAGACGCGCAAGAGCGCCGACGAGCCCAAGCGGCAGACGACGGCGTCTTTCACGATGGCGAGCATGAGTTTCGATATGGCGCAGAACGGAAAAGTCTCCGCCGAACACATCGTCGGGCGAAACTTTTCCGGCAGACCGCTCGCAGCGCCGATGTCGGCGCTGGTGGAGCTCGCGCCGAAAACCGGCGCCGCGCCGAGCGAAACGCAGCAGCGCGCCGCGGGCCTGATGATGACGGATCTTCTCGGCAGCGTCGACGTCGGCGCGCTTTCGATGGACAATGTGCTCATCACGCGCGACGCCGCAGCCAGCAAGACCGGCGATGCGGTGTCCATGAAGGTTGCGCATGTCGCAATCGACGGCATGGCCAATGGGAAAATGTCGAACCTTTCCCTCGAGGGCATTGAGAACAAGGCCGAGCGCGGCGCGTTCAAGCTCGATCGGATCGCCCTTTCCGGCCTCGATACGCTGCCGATGTTCGAGGCAGCGGCGAAGTCGCTGAAGGCCACGCCACGTTTCGATCATATGGAATTGAGCGGCCTTTCGGCAGCGCCTGAAGAAGGGCCGGTCAAGCTCGGGCGCGTCGTCATCGACGCGAAGAACTGGCAGGGCGGCGCGCCGACCGCCGTGCGCGCGGACATGCAGAATTTCGACTTCTCGCTCGCGGGCGAGGCCGCGCAACGTGCGCCGATGCTGGTCGCGCTCGGCTACGACCACATCGATCTAGGCGCGACAATCGACGCTTCGCTCGATCCGGATAAGAAGGAACTCACGGTCACGGAAGCCTCGCTGCACGAGGACCAGATCGGCGCGGCGCGCATCGGTGCGTTCCTGACGCATGTCTCGCCCGACCTTCTTTCAGGCGAGGCGGACGCCATGAAGAGCGCGCTCGCCGCCATCGTCTTCTGGAAAGCGGACCTGCATCTCCAGAACGGCGGCGTTCTCGATCGCTATGTCGCCGCCCAGTCGAAAGAAACCGGCAAGCCGACCGCCGCCGTGCGCGAGAATCTGGCGATCGGCGGGCGCGCTCTGGTCCGCTCGCTTTTCATCACCGGCGGAAAACCCAATCCGCAGGTGGATCGGGTCGCCGAGGCCGTCGCCGATTTCGTCAAAGGCGCCAAAAATTTCGATCTCTCGCTGTTCGCGCCGGACGGCATCGGCGCAATCGACCTGATGATGGCCGGCCAGCTCGGCTCGCTGGCCGAACGACTGAAGATCGAAGCGAAAGTCCATTGACCGCAAATTCGCCAAATGATGCGATCATGCGTTACGCTTTGCGGAACGCCGCGCTGATTCACGGGTCCATTCGGGCTTCAGGAGGGGGAAAATGAAGCATCATCTCGCCGCCATCGCGCTGCTTGCGCTCGCAGGCCTTGCGCCTTCACAACACGCCTCGGCGCAGAACGCGCCGCTCGTCGGCGGGATTCTCGGCGGCGCAGCAGGCGCGGCCATCGGCGGGGCGGTCGGCGGCAGCGCCGGCGCGGCCATCGCAGGCGGCATCATCGGCGGCGCGACCGGCGCGATGATCGGCGCAGCCGCCGAACCGCGCGGCCGCTACTGGGCCTACGATCGGGGCTGCTACGTGAAGGTCGGCTACCGCCGTTACCGTCCGGTCGATCCGCGCTACTGCTACTGAGGAGAGTCCGGTCGCCCCCGGACTGTCGCGCCTGCGCCAGCCGCGGGCGTCCGCGCCGCCAATGTCAGCGAGCGCCTGACAGCCGCGAGCGAGGTTATCCCTTCTCCGGCAGGTTCAACCTTATGTGCAGCTCGCGCAGCTGCTTCGGCGTCACGTCCGACGGCGCGCCCATCAGGATGTCTTCCGCGCGCTGGTTCATCGGGAACAGCGCGACCTCGCGCAGGTTCTGTTCGCCGGCGAGCAGCATGACGATGCGGTCGACGCCGGCCGCCATGCCGCCGTGCGGCGGCGCGCCGTAATGGAAGGCGCGGAACATGCCGCCGAACCTTTCCTCGACCGTCTCGCGCCCATAGCCGGCGATCTCGAAGGCCTTCACCATCGCCTCGGGCTTGTGGTTGCGGATGCCGCCGGAAGCCAGTTCGTAGCCGTTGCAGGCGATGTCGTACTGGAACGCCTTGATGGTCAACGGCTCCTGCTTCTCGAGCGCCTCGAGCCCGCCCTGCGGCATCGAGAAGGGATTGTGCGAGAAGTCGACCTTCTTCTCGTCCTCGTTCCACTCGTACATCGGGAAGTCGACAATCCAGGCGAATTCGAAGCGCGCCTCGTCGATCAGCTTCAGTTCCTGGCCGAGCTTCGTCCGCGCGGCGCCCGCAAATTTGGCGAACACGTTCGGATCGCCCGCCACGAAGAAGGCGGCGTCGCCCGCGGTCATGCCGAGTTGCGTACGGATCGCTTCGGCGCGTTCCGGGCCGATGTTGTTGGCGAGCGGACCGCGTGCGCCGACGCCGGTCGCGCCAGGGCTCTCCTTCTGGATCGTCTCGTCTTTCGCGCGATCGAAGAACAGGATGTAGCCGAGGCCGGGCTGACCTTCGCTCTGCGCCCAGGAATTCATGCGGTCGGCGAAGGTGCGCTGGCCGCCTGATGGCGCGGGGATCGCCCACACCTGGTTCTTCTGCTGTTCGAGCAGCCGCGCGAAAACCTTGAAATTCGAGCCGCGGAAATGTTCGGAGACGTCCTGCATGACGAGCGGGTTGCGCAGATCGGGCTTGTCCGAACCGTACTTGCGCATCGACTCGGCATAGGGAATGCGCGGCCACGGACTCTGCGTCACCTTGTCGTCGCCTGCGAATTCCGCAAACACGCCGCGGATCACCGGCTCCATCGCAGCGAAAACGTCCTCCTGCTCGACGAAGCTCATCTCGATGTCGAGCTGGTAGAATTCGCCGGGCAGACGGTCCGCGCGCGGATCCTCGTCGCGGAAACAGGGCGCGATCTGGAAGTAGCGGTCGAAGCCCGCCATCATCAGAAGCTGCTTGTACTGCTGCGGCGCCTGCGGCAGCGCGTAGAACTTGCCGGGATGGATGCGCGAGGGCACGAGGAAGTCGCGCGCGCCTTCGGGCGAGGATGCGGTCAGGATCGGCGTCTGGAACTCGAAGAAGCCGCCCTCCTTCATGCGCCGGCGCATGGAATCCACCACCTTGCCGCGCAGCATGATGTTGTTGTGGAGCTTCTCGCGCCGCAGGTCGATGAAGCGGTACTTGAGCCGCGTCTCCTCCGGATATTGCGCGTCGCCGAACACCGGCAACGGAAGTTCGGACGCCGGTCCCAAAACTTCCGCTTCGGTCACGTAGAGTTCGACCTGCCCTGTCGGCATGTCGGCGTTCTCGGTGCCGGCCGGACGCTTCCTCACCTTGCCGTCGAGGCGCACGACCCATTCCGAGCGGAACGTCTCCGTCAGCTTGAACGCCGGGGAATCCGGGTCCACCACGCATTGCGTCATGCCGTAATGGTCGCGCAAGTCGATGAACAGCACGCCCCCGTGGTCGCGGATGCGGTGGCACCAGCCCGAAAGCCGGGCGGTCTGCCCGTCGTTGCTCTCGCGAAGGTCGCCGCAGGTGTGGGAGCGGTAGCGGTGCATGGGATCTGGCCTGTGCGGTGCGGAATTTCTCGCGCAGGGGATAGGCGGTCAGGGGGCGGGATGCAAGGCGCGAGGGCGCTCCCTCGGGCAAATGCGGCCCCGGCGAGCCGACGCCACGCCGGCGCCGTCGACCGCATGTCCCAAGCGGCCGCCGTCAGCCGGCGGAGGCGATGGCGGCCGGCGCGGGGGCGGCCTTGTCGTTCCTTCCGCCCTGAGCGACACGCGCGACCACGTCGACGAGATCGCTCAGGCGCGCAGCCTGAAAATCGGCGTCCCCTGCTTCCTGTGCGATCTCGCTCGTCCGATCCGCGCCGGACAACGACAGGATCGCGATACTGGCGTTTGGCAGCCGGCGCCGGAGCTTGCGCACGACGTAGCGCATATGGCTGCGGCCGCGCGCGCCATCCAGCGTCGAGAGGAACACAATCTTCACGCCGTCGGGGTCGATCCGGAATATGCCGTCCGAACGCAAAACGTCGTGAGGCTCGAAGCTGACGCCGTAGCCGCGACGGCGCAGGAGATCGCCAGCCAGGATGGCCGCGCCGTCGTCGAGCGCGCTTCGGGCGCCGATCGAAAGGATCGCACGTTCGGACTGCAGGTCCGCCGGGATGGAGGCGGCGGGCTGATCGTCGCCGTGTTCGGCAAGCTCGCCGACGAGATCGCGCAGCGCGTCGCGCACGCCTGTCTGCGCGCCGGCGTCGAGGCTGCCGCGGTCGCGTTCGTTTCTCGCCAGCAGGAGGGCGGGAACGGCTACCTGTCCGTAAAATTCGTCGATCTTCTGACGTTCGAGCGCGTCCTCCGCAATCTCCGCCGTTTCCGGCAGGTCGCCGGAGATAAGACGGTGATAGAGGCTCTCGGACGGCGTCAGCGCGGGCGCGTCTCCGAACAGGATCTCGAGAAAGGACAGGCCGTCGACATAGCGGCCGAGCACGACGAGGCAGAGCGTCAGCGGCGTCGACAGCAAAAGTCCGGCCGGTCCCCAGATCAACGTCCAGAAGGCCGCCGAGACGACCACGGCGATCGGCGAAAGCCCGGTCGACTTTCCATACACGAGAGGTTCGATGATCTGGCCCATCAGCGGCTCGCCGACGAGGAACAGAAGCGTCGTCATCGCGACAATCGACCATCCCGGATCGATCGCGGCCGCGAGCAAAATCGGTATGGCCGCCGCGATCGCCGAGCCGATGTAGGGCACGAAGCGCAGGACCATCGCAAGCAGACCCCACATGGCCGCGGCCGGTAGCCCGATCAACCACAGTCCGATCGCGACATAGAGGCCGAAGGCGGCGTTGAGCAGGGATTGCGCCAGGAAATAGGCGCCGAGACGCGTGGCCGCGTCGTCCATCGCCGCGACGGTCGTGGAAAGGTCGTTGGCGCCGACCAGACGTATGAAGCGGTCGCGCAGGTCCTCCCGCTGCAGGAGCACGAAAATAAGGAAGATCAGCGAAATGAGGGCGAACATGATGGGCGAGAGCGCCTGTCCGAACGCCGACAGAACGCCTTCCGCGGTAAGTCCGCTCTTGTCGATGACGACATGCGTCGGGCCGCCTTCCGTCGCCGGCTGCGGCTCGTCCACGCCGCTCGTAATTTTCGAAAGCGTGGCGGAGAGCCCGCCCAGCACCGGATTCCTGACCGTCGCCTCCCGCGCGGACTGGACTTTCGCGGCTATCGAATCCCGGTACTTCGGCAAATCGCCAGCAAGACCTTTCATCTCGTAAGCAAAGAGGCCGGCGAACGAGACGACCACGGCCACTGTGACGATCACGGCCGCGGTCACCGAGAGGCCGCGTCCCAGCCACGGGCGCAGCCGCAGGACGATCGGCGAGAGGACGAACGCGAGCACGATCGCGAAGGCGATCGGGGTCAGCACTTCGCGCCCGAGGTACAAGGTCGTCGCGATCATCAGGAACAGCGCAACAGAAGCCGCCGCCTTGTAGACCGCCTGAGGATTGTCCCTTGTGGCTATGTGTTCGATCTTGGTCAGAGGCATGCAATTCCGTCCCGGCGCGATCCCGCATCCATAACGGTCGGAAAGCGCGACGGTTCCGCTGACTAGACCCTGTCGACGCCGCGCGCGTAGCGAAGGCCGTTCTGGTAATAAAATTCGGCGTTCGCCTTGTTGGCGGCGGCGTTGTCGCGGGTCGCCACGAGTTTGGCGGGAACGCCCGCTATGATCGAATTGTCGGGAAAGACCGAATTTTCCCTGACGATGGAATGACCGGCGACGATGCAATTGTCGCCGATGACCGCGCCGTCCATGATCGTCGCGTTGATCCCGATGAGACAATTGTCCCCGATCCTGCATCCGTGCAGCGTGACATGATGCGTGATCGAGCAATCGGCGCCGACGATGGTGGGCGTCACGCCGCCGACATGCACCATGACGAAATCCTGGATGTTGGTGCGCGCGCCGATGACGATCTCGTGCATTTCCGCGCGCATGACGACATAGGGCCAGATCGAAACGTCTTTACCAATCGTGACCTTGCCATAGATGAAAGCGGTCTCGTGAATGTAGACCGGCTCGTTCAGGACGACGTGCGCGCCGATATGCGCCATGGTGTATTGTTCTCCAGTTGCGCCCGCGGCGTCTCGTTGACTTGCAGGGCACATTGGCCGAGCCTTTGGCGCAAGACAACGGAAACGCTGCGCAGCAGGTGACAATTGGCCGAAACCTACGCTTTCGAACGCAGCCACTCGATCCTGTGCGCGACAAAACCCGAGATCGTGTTCGACTACGTCACGAACCCGAAGACATGGCCGCAATGGATCGCCTCGTCGCACGCGCTCGTCTGCGACGATCGGCCGATGCGCTTCGGCGACAGGTTTCACGAGAAGTGGAGCACGCGCGCGGGCCCGGTCGAACTCGACTGGCTCGTGATCGTCTGCGATCGTCCAAAGATCTGGATCGGCCTGACGCAAACGGCGTTCACCGGGCCGATCGTCGTCCAATACATGTGCGAGGCCGCCGACGGCGGGGCCCTGTTCACGCGCGTCGTGCGCAACCCGGCGCGTCCGAAAGCGCCGACGGCCGAGATCGTCGCACGCATCGACATGGAAGCCGAAGCGGCGCTCGCGAATATCAGGAAAAACGTGGCGCAGCTTTAGCGCTGCAGTTCAGGGCCCTGCCGAATCCAGGTTGCATTCCGCGAGCGGCATCAGCTCTGTCCTGGTGGAATCGCGGGATGGACAACGGAAAGTCCTGTGGCGCGCGATATTCTCGTAACGCGTCCCGCCGTCGAGAAACATCATCGTGAAATCGACGCGGAAAAGCCGCGCGCACGCGGGACAAAGCACAGAGGCGCTTCTCACGCCCTGCTCTCTGAGATGGTCGATTGTGGGCAAAAACGTAGTTCCCCGGGAGACCGGCTGCCTAGTAATTTCATAAGCAATTGCGCCACAAAAAGCAAGGAAATAACGGAAATTTAAAGAATTTTTCTTTGTTGTCTTGCTCAAAAACTGTCAAATGACACAGACTTTCATGATTATGTATTATACATATTCGGCTGGCTAGGCGCGGCCGGCTCAATTGGAACTCTCGGCTCATTTTATGAGTTTTGAGTAGGTTCTACCGGGCTTGAAGGGGCCTGACATGAGCGACGAGGCCCGGGGCGAACGGCTGCAGATCATGCTGACGAAGGAGGAGCTTACCGCGATCGACTCGTGGCGTTTCTCCCATCACATGCCAAGCCGCGCGTCCGCAGTGCGCGAATTGTTGCGCCGCGGGCTCGGAGCCGAAGGGTTCGTCGTGTCCGACGGCGACACCAAGTCGACCGACTTCGGGGTGATCGACGACTTCAACGGGCCGAAGCCGGTCTAGGCGCCGCTTTTCGATATCGGCGAATCCTGTTAGAAATGTTCATGGTCCGTTCCCGTCCTTCCTTCGTCTGCCAGAATTGCGGCGCCGTCTCGCAACGCTGGCAGGGCAAATGCGAAGCCTGCGGTGAATGGAACACGATCGTCGAGGAGCAGGCGGCCGCAGGGATCGGGGCGGCGAATGCGCGCGCCGGCTCGAAGGGGCGTCCGTTTCGCCTCGAAGGACTCGACGGGGAAAGTCGCGAAGCGCCGCGTATCGTCTCCGGCATCGCAGAGTTCGACCGCGTCACCGGCGGCGGATTCGTGCCAGGATCGGTGCTGCTGATCGGGGGCGAGCCTGGCATCGGCAAGTCGACGCTCTTGATCCAGACCTGCGCCGCGCTCGCGCGCAAGAAAAAGCGGGTCGTCTACATTTCCGGCGAGGAAGCCGTCGCGCAGGTCCGCATGCGCGCGGCGCGGCTCGGGCTGGCGGACGCCGCCGTCCAACTCGCGGCCGAGACCCACGTCGAGGATATTCTGGCGACGCTCAATCAGGGCGAGCGCCCTGCCCTCGTCGTGATCGATTCCATCCAGACCATGTTCACGGACGTCGTCGATTCCGCTCCGGGCACCGTCACGCAAGTGCGCGCCTCGGCGCAGGCGCTGATCCGGTTTGCGAAGACGCTGGGGACGGCGATCGTGCTCGTCGGCCACGTGACGAAGGACGGACAGGTCGCCGGTCCGCGCGTCGTCGAGCACATGGTGGACGCCGTGCTCTCGTTCGAGGGCGACGGGGCGCATCATTTCCGCATGCTGAGAGCACAAAAGAACCGGTTCGGGCCGACGGACGAGATCGGCGTATTCGAGATGACCGGCCTCGGCCTGTCCGAGGTCGCAAACCCGTCCGCATTGTTCCTCGCCGGCCGCGAGGCCGGCGCATCCGGCGCCGCCGTGCTCGCCGGCATGGAAGGCTCGCGGCCGATGCTGCTCGAAATCCAGGCGCTGGTGACGCCGACGAGCCTCGGGACGCCGCGCCGCGCCGTGGTGGGCTGGGATTCGCAACGCCTCTCGATGGTGCTCGCCGTGCTGGAGGCGCATGGCGGGGTCCGGCTCGGCCAGCACGACGTATACCTGTCGATCGCCGGCGGATTGCGCATCTACGAGCCCGCCGCCGACCTCGCGGCTGCGGCTGCGCTCGTCTCGTCGCTGACAGGCGCGGTATTGCCGGCGGATTGCGTGTTCTTCGGCGAAATCGGCCTGTCGGGCGCCGTGCGGCCGGTCATTCATACGGGATTGCGGTTGAAGGAAGCGGCGAAGCTCGGATTCCGCAACGCGATCCTGCCGCCGCCGCCTGGCGAGAAGCCGGAGGATTCGCCGAAGGAAATCCGGCTGCGGCCGTCGAACCATATTTCCAAACTCGTCGCCGATATCGCATCGCTCGCGCCTGGGAAAAACCCGCAGCGGGAGCGGACGCGGGACGAAGCCTACAGCTAGGCCACCGCCGTGCAGGCGGCTTCGATCGCTGCAATCTGCTCGCGTGCGATCAGGTCGAACGTATCGAGGGATCGTTCCGCGCGCGCCAGAACGACAGCCCCCTCGAATGTCGCGATCAGCGAGGCTGCGAGCGCGCCGGCGCGGGCCTGCGGCGCGCCGCCCGCCAGCAGCAGGCCGGATAACAGCGCCTGCCAGGACCGAAACATGGCGGCCGCCTCGTCCAGCAGTCCGCCCGACTCGGCCGCGACCGTGACCGCCGCGATCGCGCAGCCGGCCCCATACTCGGACCGTACGAGAATCGCACGCCAGACATCCGCGAACGCCGCCGCGACGTCGGGCGCCGGTTGGCCTGCCGCGCCCGCCATCGCCTGTAGCGCAAATTGTCCCGCGGCGCGGACGGCGGCGACGACGAGTTCGTCCTTGCCGCCGGGAAAGTGATGATAGAGCGAGCCACGCGGCGCGCCGGAGGCGGCCAGGACTTCCGTGAAGGACGTGCGCTGAAGACCGCGCCGCGCCAGCGACAACGCAGTCTGTTCGATCATCCGCTTCTTCACGTCGCTGGCCATCGCTTCCTCTTGACTATGATGGTCGACATAGACACTCTATGACAACCATCATAACTACAGCCGGGAACTCGTCATGCCCATGATCGATATCTACGCCGCCGCCGGCACTTTCCCCGATCCCCACGGCCTGGCGACCGAGGCGGCGAGGGTCGTGAAGGCTGTCGAGCAAGTTCCGGACATCCCGATGTTCGCAAAGAATACCGCGGCTTTCGTTCATGAAATGCCGGCGGCGGCGATCGCCAACGCCGACGGCGACGGCGGCTACGTGCGCGTCCAGGTATTGACGAACGCCGGCGCGCTCGACCGCGAAAAGCAGATCGCGGTGACGCGACAACTCACCGATCTTATGGCGGCGGCGGCAGGCGACCCTACCCTCCTCGACAGGACCTGGGTTCTGTTGACGGAGGCCGCGCCCGGCGGTTGGGGCTTGTGGGGCCACGCCCATACGAACGAAGAAATCGTCGGCGCCGCGCGGGCGGAAATCGCGAAACTGCGGGGCTGACGATTCAGCGCTTCTTCCGGTCGTACGGATTTTCCGGCATGCGTTTCGACAGCCGCAGCGGAACGCCAGGCAGGTCGAAAGCTTCGCGCAGACCGTTCAGCAGATAGCGCTCATAGCTTGTCGGCAGCGCGTCGAGCTGGTTGCCGAACAGCACGAAATGCGGCGGTCGCGCCTTCGGCTGCGTCATATAGCGGATCTTGATGCGGCGTCCCGACACAGCCGGCGGCGGCGTCTGATCGATCGCGGCTTCGAGCCAGCGATTGAGGCGCGCCGTCGAAATGCGCCTGTTCCAGGTCTCGTGGACGCGGAAAATCGCCTGCATCAGCTTGTCGACGCCCTGCCCCGTCGCGCCCGACACCGGTATGACGGGCGACCCCCGCAATTGCGGAAGCAGGCGCGCGGCCTCCTCGCGCAATTCCCTGAGCTTCGCGCCGTGGTCTTCGATCAGGTCCCATTTGTTGAGGCCGATCACGAGCGCGCGGCCTTCGCGCTCCACGAGATCGGCGATCGTGAGGTCCTGCTTCTCGAAGGGAATTGTCGCATCGAGGAGCAACACGACGACTTCCGCGAATTTCACGGCGCGCAGGGCGTCGGCCGCGGCGAGCTTTTCGAGCTTGTCGATCACGCGCGCGCGTTTGCGCAGGCCCGCCGTATCGAACATCTTGAGCTTGCGGCCGCCATAGTCGAAATCGAGGCCGATCGAATCGCGGGTGATGCCGGCTTCCGGGCCGGTCAGCAGACGGTCCTGCCCTAGGATGCGGTTGATGAGCGTCGATTTTCCGGCGTTCGGTCGTCCGACGACCGCGATGCGCAGCGGCTTCGTCGGATCGAGTTCGCTGCCGTCTTCGTCGTCGGCGAGCACGAGCGGCTTTTCGTCCTCTTCGTCGGCCGCAGGTTCGGTGAGATCGGGCAACGCCTCGCGCAGCGCGTCGAACAGATCGATCATGCCCTCGCCATGTTCGGCCGACAGCGGCACGGGGTCGCCGAGCCCGAGCGAGAAGGCGTCGAGCGCGCCGGCCTCGCCCGCCCTACCCTCGGCCTTGTTCGCGACGAGAACGATCGGCTTTCCGGCGCGACGGACGAGCGAAGCGAAATAGCGGTCGTCGGGCGTAACGCCCGCGCGTGCGTCGATCATGAAAAGGATGGCGTCCGCCTGCTCGATCGCCGCTTCGGTCTGCGCGCGCATGCGGCCGGAGAGCGTCGCTGCGTCGCCCTCCTCGAGGCCTGCGGTGTCGATGATCGTGAAGCGCAGGTCTGCGAGCTTCGCCTCGCCCTCGCGGCGGTCGCGCGTGACGCCGGGCTGATCGTCCACGAGCGCGAGCTTCTTGCCGACGAGCCGGTTGAAGAGCGTCGATTTGCCGACGTTCGGACGTCCGATAATGGCGAGCGTGAAGGACATGGTCTCGTTTCACCAGAACCCTCATCCCCAGGCGGCGCGGAGCGTGTCCCGAGAGATGATCGAAAGGTTCGTCAGTCGCCCGTCCTTCGAGACGCGCCCTTCGGACGCTCCTCAGGACGAGGATGGAATTACTTGCCCGGCTGGCGGTCGGACCGGACAATGCCGAGGAAGGCGTCCGCGCGCTGTTTCAATGTCGCAGGCGCGTCGTTGTCGGTCACGATCTCGTCGAGCCATTTGCCGGCCGTGTCGAAATCGTTGTCGCGGATGGCGACCAGCGCCAGCAGCTCGCGCGCGCTCGAGCGGAAGGCTGCGCCGGCGGCCGCGAGCGGCGTCAGGCGATCTTCCATCTCCTTGCGATCGGCGTCGTCGACGCGCAACATCGCCGCGCGCAGGCGCGCAACGTCGCGAAACAGCGGATCGGCCGAACTGTCGCTGGCGAGCGCGTCGAACGCTTTCACGCCAGCCGCCTTGTCCTTGACGGCTGCTTCGGCGGCCGCGCGCATCCGCGACAGCATCGCGTAGCCCCTGGGCGCCTCTTTGGCGAGCGCATCGAATTCCTTCAGCGCCTCGTCGGTCTTGCCGTCGCGCGAAAGCAGCGCGGCCGCCTGGTATCGCTGGTCTGCCGCCGAGGCGGCCTGCTGCTGGCGATATTGCCAATAACGCCACCCGCCGGCGACGACGATCGCCAGCGCCGCCAGCGCGACGATCAGGTTCTGGTATTTGTTCCAGAAGGCGATAGCCTGATCCTGACGGACCTCCTCGTCGACCTCGCGGAAAATATCGGACATTGCTTTATTCCATCGGCCGAACGCCGGCCGCGGCGCCTTCTAGCAGAAGGGGCCGGCGAAGGCGAGATTTCAGCCGAACAGGCCCGACACGCCCGACCACACGCCGAAGACCACGGTCACGGCGATCACAAGCCCGCTGACCCACGCCCAGACGCCCTGCACGCGGAAGGGCTCTGGCAGACGCCGCGCCAGCAGGAACAGGAAGCCGAGCACGATCGGCAGAAGGAGCGCATTCATGACCTGCACGCCGACGCTGATGGCGACGAGATCGGCGCCGGATGCGACGATCACCGCGCCGAGCACGAGCGCGGCGGTGTAGACGCCGTAGAACCAGGGCGCCTCGCGCGGCTCGAGTTCGAGCGAATGCTTCTTGCCCATCACCTCGGCTAGCGTGCGGGCGGCGGTCAGCGTCACGACGATGGTCGCCACGATCGCCGCGCCGGACATGCCGAGGCCGAAGGCGAGCTTGCCCATGCTCTGCCCCAGATGGGGCGTGATGGCGTCGGCGATCTGCTGCACGGTGTCGAGGGAGCCGACGCCGCCGGCCCTGCCCAGCGTCGCGGCCGTGGCGATCACGACGGCGGCCATGATGAGCTGGGTCAGCACGGAGCCGATCGCCGTATCGAGCCGGGCGGCCGGCATGTCGTCCGTCGTCAGGCCCTTCTCGATGACGGAAGACTGCTGGAAGAACACCATCCACGGCATGATGACCGCGCCGATATTGGCCGAGACGAGATAGAGATATTTCGGATCGCGCCAGGGGACGTCGATCGACTCGGCGAGGAGCTCGCCCGCCTTGGGTCCGGCCGCCCAGGCGACGGCGAGAAAGACGAGTTCGAACGCGCCGATGGCGATGGCGATGCGCTCGACCGAGAGATAGGAGCCGGTGAACGCCATCAGGAGCAGCGCGCCGACGACGACGATCATGGTGACGCCCGCCGGCACGCCCATGAGGGCGCCGACGCCGGCAAGGCCCGACAATTCGCTGAGCAGCGCGCCGATGCAGGACAGACATAGCGTGCCGACCGAAAACCAGGCCCAGTATTTCCCGAAATGCTGCAAAATGAGTTCGGCGTGGCCCCTGCCGGTGACGACGCCGAGACGCACCGTCAACTCCTGCACGACATAGAGGATCGGCATCAGCACAAGCTGAAGCAGAAGCAGCTTGTAGCCCCATTGCGCGCCGGATTGCGCCGCCGTGATGATCGAGCCGGCGTCCGTATCCGCGAGCATGACGACGAGGCCGGGCCCCGCCACCGCGAGAAAACGTGCGAATGCGGACAATGAACGTCTCTTGTTCTGTTCGGTCGCGAGCGACAAGGCGTCTGGTTCCAAGGGCTTCGAGGCTTTGGGTATCGGCGGGGTCGTCGCCGGTCAATCGACGGCGGCTCGCGCAGCGAAGATTTGACGCTTTCGAAACTGGCGACGCGCGTGTCGCCGGCGACCACATAGGCGTCGCGCGAGCCGCCGTCTAATTCGGTTCGCTCCTTACGCCCGCGCTGACGAGCCTCAGCATGCGGCGCAGCGCGTGAATCTGGTCCACGAGATCGAGGACGATCGGCATGCCCTCGTCATTGACGCCGATCCCGCGCATGTCGCGGATGAAACATGCGCGGGCGAGGTCGATCTCCGTGAATGCGCGCGCCTCATGCTCGCCAGACGGCAAAAGCCATCCTTCCGAGACCCATTGCTCCAGTTCGGTCGTTTCGATTTCGGCGCGCAGCACGAATTCATGGCTGTGCATGTCAGGCCTCCGGCTTCGAGGCGGCGCCGCCGCGCCAGCCTTCCATGAATTTTTCGAGTTCTGCGTCCGGCTTTTCGGGCAGCATGATTTTCAGCGTCACGAATTCGTCGCCCTTCGTGCCGTCGGCGCGCGCGACGCCCCTGCCCTTCAGCCGCAGCTTCGCGCCGGTGTTCGTCCATTTCGGCGCCTTCATCATGACGTCGCCGGTGGTGGTGGGCACGCGGATTTCGCCGCCGAGCACCGCGTCGCGCAGCGCAATCGCAACTTCGACGTGGATGTCGTCGCCGCGGCGTTCGAATTTGTCGTGATCGGCGACCTCGAGCTCGATCAGCGCGTCGCCGGGCGCGCCTTCGCCCATCCCCGGCTCGCCTTTGCCGCGCAAGCGAAGAACCTGTCCCTCATGCGCGCCGGCCGGAATGGTGAGATCGACGGTCGAGCCGTCGGCGAGCGTGATCTGCTGCTTGCCGCCATTGACGGCGTCGAGAAAATTCAGCCGTAGCCGATATTGAACGTCGCCGCCGCGCCGGTTGCGCCGCTGACGCTGAGCGCGCGCGAGAATTTCGGCGAGCGCGTCCTCGTCCATGAAATCGCCGTAGGCGTTTTCGCGCATGTAAGGCGAAGCTTGATCGGCATAGTCGCGGTAATATTGGCGCTGCGGCTTCTCGGCGCCGGATGCGTCGATCTCGCCGGAATCGTATTTCCTGCGCTTGTCCGGATCGCCGACGATGTCGTAGGCCGCCGACAATTCCTTGAACTTGTCCTCGACCGCCTTGTCGCCGGGATTGAGATCGGGATGCAGCTTTTTCGCGAGCGCGCGATAGGCCTTCTGCAGGTCGGCCTGCGAGGCGCCCTTGTCGACGCCGAGTATCTTGTATGGATCGGCCGCCAAATCGCGCCTCCGCTGCGTTGGAGCTCATGATAGCGCCGACGGCGGCGGGCGCAATTTGCGTCGCCCTTGCCTACACCTTTGCGTAGTCCTCGGGCTTGAAGCCGACGAGCAGCTTGCCGCCGGCCTCGAGCACCGGCCGCTTGATCATGGACGGCTGCGCGATCATGAGTGCGATCGCCTTCGCTTCCGTGAGCTTCGCCTTGTCGGCCTCCGGCAGCTTTTTGAACGTCGTGCCGGCGCGGTTGAGCAGCGTCTCCCAGCCGACGACTTTCGCCCAGGCCTGCAACTTGTCCTTCGTCACGCCCTGCGTCTTGTAGTCGTGAAAGTCGTAGGCGACTTTCTTCGCGTCGAGAAAGGCGCGCGCCTTCTTCATCGTGTCGCAGTTTTTTATGCCGTAGATGACGGGTTTGGGCATGGTGGCTCCGATGGACGGGATGTGCGGACTGCCGCAAGCTTACTCGTAATGGCGAGGAGCGCGAAAGCGCGACGCAGCAATCAATTACGGACCTTAGAGCGTTCGGCGGATGGATCGCTACGTCGCTGCTCTCCTCGCGATGACGGAACGGGTCAAAGCGTGCTGCGGCCGTCAGGCTCTGGTTGCTCGCGGGTGCCAAGATCGACGCCCGGCTCGTCGAAAAAATCGTCCCAGACGGCGTCCGCCGGCACCACGACGACCCGCCCGCTCTCGCGCCAGATGCGGACGTCGCGGACGTTCTTCGGAAATGCGACGGACTGCGGCAGGCGAATAATCTGAGCGCCGCGGCGCCCTGTGATCGTTGCGCGTTCGATCGCATTTCTCCACGGTCGACGTTCAGCCGCGAAACTTATCTGGTAGGTCAAGCGACCTTTGCCTGTTTGCGCGATAGGACGCCGCGAAGCCGCTCAGCGGCATAGTTCTGTTGTGAGCTTCCCGCAAAGTCACAATGATACCGGCAGTCGCGAACGGAATTCGTCGCGTGCGTTCTAAGTCGGCCGGTCGATTAGCTTCGGAAAACTGTCCTCCGCTCACCGCGTCAAGCAAATCTGATAGTGCCAATTGAACCTTATCGGCATCTACCTTGAGGAGCTTAAGGCACAAGCTCGCGCAGAGCCCGTCTAATAGAGCAGTCAGCCCAATCAGCTTGGCTTCACGCGAACGCGCATCATCCAAGTCGGCGAACGAGAGAGACCAATATTCGCTTGCTTGCTTGTTCAATTCTAGCAACAGGCTGCAGACCTCATCGGTCCGCTCGCCCAGTTCGTCGCGATACAACCTCCAAATTTGGACAATCGCAGTCACGAATCCGCCAATTAGGGCCCCGACCAAACCTGAAAATAGTGGCGTCAAGCGACCAAAGCTCCTATCAGGAAGCGTTTTTGTGCAGCGCCGCCTCTGAAATGTAAGTCTCAGCGCGAATTTTATGATGCTGAAAGCGTGGCGTTAATGCCCGTATTTCCAAGCTCTTGCGAATATCTGTGATGCCTAGACCGCGTCGGATGAGGCCGCCGAAACTCTCTTCAAGAAACGACGATCCGTATCCCGCGACGTCGTCGAGAACGACGATCACCTTTCCGTTTTCAGCCAAAGCGCGCACAAGCTTCGGGTAGAGGAGACTTTCCCGAAACTCCTCTCCACTAAACTCGCCATCTCGGCGATAGCGAGGCCCTGGATATGGGGAGAAGTCCTTCGCAATGGTGATCAAGCTGTCTGGCATAGGATCAGACTCACAATTGCAACTTCCATTCGACCAACGTCCCATCCAAGGGGAATTTGAGCTGACTTGAGAGAGGCCGCTCACCCGTTCTCCAGATATAATGACCGAAACGACTTAAGATGCGAAGCTGGCCAATCTTGGCCCGTTCGGCGACCTCAATCATGGTATGTAAGCCCTTGCCGTGCTGCGGCAAGCCAGTGGCGCTTCTCGCGAGTTGCATAGCAATGCGTAACGCCGTGGCATCATTTATGCCCGCATCCCCCTCGTTGGGATTGCGTCGCAAAAATCGTGCGACAATTCCTTCGATGCCAGACCAGTATTTGGAACTTGGAAGTCGTACAGGGATCGAGACGCCTTGGTCAAATACTGCGACCGTTACTATACGGTTTGTTCGATCAATGGCGCCTGTCATCCACCAACGCGGCACTGCGGGGTAGTCCCAAGAATGAGATTGTGGATACGCCCAATTGAAAGAATTTAGTGCAGCCTCAATCATTCCTCCATACGGCTCAGCATATAGAATTCTTTCTTGCGCCTCCTTATCTAAAGATTTAACTATATTTTCATGCAAGCGTCCAAGGAGCACATTATCAACCTGCTCTCCTGAAATAAATTTCTGTATTATTATTTCTGATATATTTTTTATTTCCAATTTATGTGGTTTCATTTTTAATAAATCATGAAATCCGATGCTACATAATACATCGTATACATCCTTATGCCACCTGTCTTCATCAACTGTGTAGGGCTTAAATCCGGTAATAGAGTTCAATCTGTCATAGATCGCAGCCAAGACGAGCGCTGAGGTCGGAGACACAAAACTCATATCTTTGAAATCAAAATAATCCTGAAGCAAATGTTTCCTAGCTAGCGTCCTAGCCGCGGCTTTGAAATTTGGAGCGTTTCTAAATAACCGAGTCCGCATGTCGGAAATGAATTCCAACGTTTCATCCAAGTTGCGCTCGAAACAAAATACGGAGGGCATCGGAACGCGTCTGTACCCCCTTACCGTCTTTGGTCCGTCATCAGTGAATATTTTGACTTCATGAGCACCCGTTTCTCCCGAAAGCTCACGGATGCGCCTCTGTCGCCGCCATTCTTTCCAAACTAAGTGCCGTCGGTGAGAGTGAGCGGCATGTCGTGCTAGGTAGCGGCGTCGATTGAAATGGACGTAACGCATCACTCCCACTCGATCGTCCCCGGCGGCTTCGACGTCACGTCGTAGACCACGCGGTTGACGCCCTTCACCTCGTTGATGATGCGCGTGGCCGCGCGTCCCAGGAAATTCATGTCGAAGGGGAAGAAGTCGGCGGTCATGCCGTCGACCGACGTCACCGCGCGGAGCGCGCAGACTGAATCGTAGGTGCGCCCGTCGCCCATCACGCCGACCGTGCGCACCGGCAACAGAACCGCGAACGCCTGCCAGATTTTATCGTAGAGGCCGGCCTTCCTGATCTCGTCGAGATAGATCGCGTCGGCCTTGCGCAGGATGTCGAGTTTTTCGCGCGTGGTGGCGCCGGGGATGCGGATCGCCAAGCCCGGTCCCGGAAACGGATGCCGTCCCACGAAGGCTTCGGGCAGGCCGAGTTCGCGGCCGAGCGCCCGCACCTCGTCCTTGAACAATTCGCGCAGGGGCTCCACCAGCCGCATGTTCATGCGCTCGGGCAGGCCGCCGACATTGTGGTGGCTCTTGATCGTCACCGACGGACCGCCGGTGAAAGATACGCTCTCGATCACGTCCGGATAGAGCGTGCCCTGCGCGAGAAATTCCGGCGCGCCCTTGCCGTCGGCGCCGATCTTCTTCGCTTCGGCCTCGAATGTTTCGATGAAGAGCCGGCCGATCGTCTTGCGTTTCGTCTCGGGGTCGGTGACGCCGTCGAGCTCGCTCAGGAATTGCTTCGACGCGTCCACATGCACGAGCGGGATGTTGTAATGGTCGCGGAACAGGCTCACCACCTCGTCCGCCTCGCCGTGCCGCATCAGGCCGTGATCGACGAAGACGCAGGTGAGCCGGTCGCCGATCGCCTCGTGGATCAGCACGGCGGCGACGGAGGAATCGACGCCGCCCGAAAGCCCGCAGAGCACACGTCCCTGCCCCACCTGCTTGCGGATGGCGGATATCGCCTCTTGCCGGAAGGCGGCCATGGTCCAGTCGCGGCGCAGGCCTGCGACCTCGTGCACGAAATTGGACAGCAGTTTCGCGCCGTCGGGCGTATGCACGACCTCCGGGTGGAACATGGTGGTGAAGATGCGGCGCTTCTCGTCGGTCGCCACCGCGAAAGGCGCGTTCTCCGAAACGGCCTTGACCGAAAAGCCCTCCGGCAGGCGCGTCACGCGGTCGCCGTGGCTCATCCAGACCGGGTATTTACGGCCCTTTTCCCATATGCCGCGAAACAGCGCCGAGTCCTCGACGATTTCGACTTCGGCGCGGCCGAATTCGGCGGCGTGGCCGCCCTCGACCTTGCCGCCGAGCTGGACGGCCGTCGTCTGCTGGCCGTAGCAGATCGACAGGATCGGCACGCCGGCCTCGAAGATCGCTTGCGGCGCCCGCGGCGAGTTCTCGTCCGTGACGGACGCCGGGCCGCCGGACAGGATCACGGCCTTGGGATGGAGATCCGAAAAAGCCTTGGCGGCGTTCTGGAACGGGTGGATTTCGCAATAGACGCCGGCTTCGCGCACGCGCCGCGCGATGAGCTGGGTCACCTGCGAGCCGAAGTCGACGATCAGCACCTTGTCGTGGCGGTCGACGATGTCCTTGTGGGGATCGGGGCTCTGGGTCGCGCTCATTTCCATCCTTCCCGGCAAAGGGTGGAATTAGGCGAAGGACCGGCCCCACGCAACGCAAAAGCCCCGTTTCTTAACGGCTTTATACGGGTTTTCGAGCTTTCGGTTTGAGCCGGCCGCAAGGGAAGGCGGCCTAGGGTCGCATCGACGCGCCGGGATCGGCGCGATGCTGCGGATGCCCAGATGACCGTTCCAATCGCCGACGTCGCCCGTATGATCGCAGGCCGGGCCAAGCTCGCCGAGATGGCCTCGCTGTTCTCGCCGGGGATCGAACCGCCGGCGTTGCTGTCGCCGGCCGCCCGCCGGAAGCTGCGTCGCAAGATGTTCGTCGAGACGATTCCCCAGACGGCGACGCGCATTTTTCTGGCGGCCCGCGCCGCCGTACGCCGCCACGGGCTCGGCGCCTGCCTGCACGGCAGCGGATTTCTGATGCGCGACAAGACGATCGGCGCGCTCGGCCTGCCCGATCCCGATCGTGCGCTCGCCTCGCCCGACGGCCTGTGCGGCGTCGCCGACGACCTTTCGGTGGCGACCGTGATGGCGGCCTACGAGCGCGGACTCTATCCCTCCACGCATTTCGGGCCGATGAAATGGTGGGCGCCGCGCCAGCGCGCGGTCGCCACGCCGGCCCTTCTCGCGCGCCGGCTGTCGGAAGCCGATCGCGGCGCGAGCGTCGATTTCGATCGCGACTTCGAGCGCGCGCTCTGTGACGGCGACGCGGCGGCGCCGACGCCGCCGCGCCTGAAATGGGCCTTCGCGCATCTGTTCGACGCGGGCTTCGCTCATTCATTCGACATTTTCGCGCGCAACGGCGAAAAGATCGGCGGCGGCTTCGGCATCGCGGTCGGGCGCGTGTTCGTGCTCGAGGCGCTGCGCTTCAAGGACGAGGAAAGCCGCGGGGCTGGCCTCGCCGCGCTCGCGCGCGCGCTCGAAGAACGCGAATTCACTCTCGTCGACGGCAAGCATCTGACGCCGGAACTGGCGGCCTGCGGCTTCGACGAACTTCCCCGCGCGGCCTATGCGGCGCGGCTGCAGGCTTCGCTCGGGCGCGAAAAGATCGGACGCTGGAGCGCGCCGGAATGGCGCGAGGCCGCGTAACGCGAGCTTGAACCGCAAGCCCTCGCAAGGCTTGATGTCCCCCTTAAAACAAGCGCGGGGGCTTGCGGTTCATCTCCTGTCGACGGCGCATTTCGCCGCGTCGCAAGCGGCGCGCCAAGAAATCATCCCTTGCGCAAAGCGCAAACAAAAAAGCCGTCTGCGCCGATCCGCGAGGGCCGCAGCGTCAACCCGTGATCGCCGCGCGCAGCGACGCCGAGCAGTGGCTCGAGCCCGGCGCGGCGTACGACCTCGTCCATGTCCAACGCGGAAAACGCGCGATGCGCCGACAGGAACGCGGCGATCCGGTCCTCGTTTTCCTCGCGCAAGAGCGAACAGGTCACATAGACGAGACGGCCGCCGTCCTTGACGTAGACGGCCGCGCGTTCGAGCACTTTCTCCTGATCCTTCACGCGTTGTTCGAGCGCGCCCGGACGGATGCGCCATTTGGCGTCGGGATTGCGGCGCCATGTGCCAATTCCCGTGCAAGGCGCGTCGACCAGCACGAGATCGCAGCGCCCTTCCAGATCGGCGAGAATGTCCTTGTCGCCTTTTGGCGCCCGCACCTGCACGTTGCGCGCGCCCGCGCGTTCGAGACGCTCGAAGATCGGCGCGAGACGTCGCCCGTCTGTGTCGGTCGCGAAAATCTGACCGCGATTGTCCATCATGGCCGCCATGGCGAGCGTCTTGCCGCCGCCGCCCGCGCAGAGATCGAGCGCCTGCTCGCCGGGCGCTGCGCGCGTCAGCGCGGCGGCGAGTTGCGAGGATTCGTCCTGCACCTCGACGAGGCCCTTCACATAGGCGGGCTCGGCGGCGAGCGCCGGTCCGCGTCCGTCGGCGCCGATGGCGATGCGCAGACCGAACGGCGCGAACGGCGTCGCGGCGGGACGGAGGTGATCGAGTTCCTCGATCGCCTTGTCGCGCGTCGACTTCAGCGCGTTGACGCGCAGATCGACAGGCGCGCGGCTTGCGAGCGCCCTTCCCTCGGCGATCGCTTCGTCGCCGAAGGCGCGCAGAAAATAGGGTTCGAGCCACTCCGGAAAATCGCCCGCGACATGAGCAGGCGCGTTGTCGAGCGAGGCGCTCTCGATGCGCGCGCGCTCCGCCTCGGTCAGCGGCGCGGGCGCGTAGCGGTCGCCCGAACAGAGCCCGGAAATATCATCGACGCTCATCCCGCGGGCGCGCGCAAGGGCGCCGAGGAGGATGTCGCGCGGGGCGTCCGCGCCCATGATCCACGCGGAAGATGCGCGCGTGCGAAGCGCGTCGTAGACGAGGCTCGCGATCGCGGAACGATCCTTCGCGCCGGCGTAGCGGTTTTTGCGGCCCCAGTCGCGCAACGCTTCCGTTGTCGGGATGCGCATTTCGGCGAGATGGCCAAACACATCGATGGCGGCGGCGAGGCGGGCTGATGGCGTCATCGGCGCTCTCTCCCATGCGCGCGACGAACAGGCAAGCGGCCTATCTGTGGTCGGCGCAGCGGACGACGGCGTAGCGCTCGATGCGGCCCGCCTCTTTTTCTCCCCCGCCGACCGACTCCACCCGCACAGCCGGCGGCGTCCAGATGTGCGCCTTCAAGGCCGGATCGAGCGTCGCATCTACCGCCACTGCGGCGAGGATTGCGGCGGGCGCGTCTGCGCGCGCGCACAGCGTCGCGACGTTACGCGGCGTGAGCGGCCGATGCCAGACGCGTTGGCGATTGGCGTAACGCGCGACGAGCGTCGCGTCGCCGAGGCCGTCGTCGATGAGGAATCTCGCGCGCTCGAGATAGGTCATGGCGAGTTCGCGCGAAAAGACGCTGCCGGCGGCCTGTATGTAGGAATTCCATGACGGACGCCCGAGCCAGGCCCACGGCTCGATCGTGGCGTCGATCCACAGCACGTCGCCGTCGGCGCCGATCAGGCGATCGAGATCGACCTGGCGAACGCCCTTGTCCAGCGCCGCTTCATACGAATTGGCGTCGTTCCAGAGGACGCCGGCCCCGAGGAGCGCAATGACGCTGAACGCCGCGACAAGGCCACGCGGCAAGCGCGCCAGCGCGCGCGGCGCGCCGAACGCCGCGAGCAGGACGCACACGAGAAGCAGCACGTCGCCGGCCGCCAGATTCAGATGGTCGAGAACGCCCGGCGCATATCCGGGTTCGCCCCGAACGAGTTCGACCAATTGCGTCAGGTTCATCGCGGCGGGCGCAACCACCGCGCAACAGGCGCCGATCAATGCAAGGCGGGCAACCCGGTCGGTTACGTCGAGCCGCAGACGCAGGGTCGCGCGCGCGACGACGAACGCGAGCGCCGCCAGCGCAACCGCGCCCCAGGAATCCGAAAAGGTCCAGGACAGAACGAGCAGCGCGAGCGCGATTTTTTCGCGCGGCGATCCCGCGCCCAGTCGAAGCGCGCAAAGTCCGAGCGCGAGCGCCGACGCAAATCCGGCAAGCCACCACATGCGCCATGTCTGCAATTGCAGCAGCAGCAGGTCGTGCGCGATGTCCGAGACAAACCACGCCACCGCGAGTCCGACGAGTCCGACGGCCAGGGTCGACACGAGCACGCGACGGACGGCGGCGCCCGCATAGGCGGCGCCAAGCAGAAGAGTGAGCGCCTGCACGGCAGGCAGAACGAAGGCGGTCGCGGGCCACAATCGCGGAAGCAGATAGGCGTTGCGGTCCTCCAGAAATCGAAACCAGTCCGGATCGACGATGACGCCGAGGCGCGCAACGACCGGCGCGCCGACGACGGCGCCGATCGATACGACAATCAATCCGGTGATTGCGACGGCGATCCAGCGCCGATCTTCTGCGCACAGGCAGAAATAGAGCACGCCGACGCCCGCTGCGGCCATCAGCGGATGAAACAGCGCGGCGAGCACGAGCAATGCGAGCGCCGTCAGGCGACGCTCGGCGAGATAGGCCGCGATCGCGAAGACGACGAAGGCTTCGGCAAACGGTCGAGGTTCGGCGAGCGGTTCGGCATATCTGAGGATGCTGAAGCCGCCATAAAAGGCTGGCGCGACAAAAGCGATCGCCGCGCGGCTCCAGACGCGATCGCGCGCGACCTGCCCGGTCAGGACGACACCCGCCGAAAACCAGAGGATGCTGCTCGCGGCGACCAGCAACATCGCCGCAGCGGACAGGGATGTGTGGGCGACGAGCCAGGCGGCTATCTTCGGAAAGACGCTGAAGCCGGATTGTTGGTCGAGGCGAAACATCAGATCGCGTCCGACGCCGCCCGGATCGAGGTCTGCGAGCGCGCGACCCATGTAGATTTTGGAATCGCCCGCGATCCCGTCGAACGGATGCGTGACGGCGTAGAGCGCAGCGACCGCCGCCGCGGCGCTCAGCGCGCCGGCTTCCTCGACCTTGCGGCGGCCTCCGGTTTCCGTCGCGCTGTCAGTCTCGACGGCGGCGGCCATGCCAGCGGCCTCAGCGCGCCTGACGGCGCTCGGCCGAAAACAGCATCGTGCGCCGCGTGAGGAAATTGAACGTGAAAACGAGGCAGGCCGTCGGCGCCTTGGCGAATTGCACGGGGATATGGACGCCGTCGACGAAGGCGTAGAGCAGCAGCTGATTCAGCGCGAGGCCCGCGAGCCCGGTCAGCACGAAGCCGAGCAATTCGCCGCCTGCCGAATATTTCGCACGGCCCTTGAACACGAAGGTCGTGCTCAGCGTATAGGCGACGACGAGGCCGGCCGAGAAGGAAAGCGAGGCCGCAACGAGATAGTGCATCCCGAAACGCCCGACGAGCAGCACGAGCAGGCCGTAATCGACGCCGAGCGCAGCCGCGCTCGCCAGGCCATAGCCGATTGCGTCGATGACGAAACCGAGCAGCGCGGTCTTGCGCTGTTCGCGGTCGACGCCGACTGAGTCGGCGTTCGCAGCCTCGAACGACATCAGGCGACCTTGCGCGGAACGAGGCGCTCGCTCTTCAACGCCTCTTGCGCGCCGGACATTCCCGCTTCGCCATATTCGGCGTCCTCGTTGACCTCCCACACGTCGTAGAGAGTCTCTCCGGCGCAGATGTTCATCGCCGTGAGCAGGCCCGTCATCATCGCGTGGTCCTGGTTGTTGTACTTGTGCATGCCGTTGCGGCCGACCAGATGAAGGCCGGGGAAACGCGTCTGCAGTTCGAGACGGATCACGTCCACATTGCGCGCGTAGGAATCGTCATAGACCGGATAGGCCTTGGGCTGGCGCACGACGGAAGCATCGACGACGTCGCTCGCGCGCATCAGGCCGATCTTGTCGATCTCCTTCTTCGCAAGTTCGACGAGGTCAGCGTCCTGGCTCGCCCACAATCCGTCGCCCTCGAAGCAGAAATATTCGAGGCCGAGGCATGTCGAGACGCCGTCCGGGATCATTTCGGGCGACCATGAGCGGAAGTTCTGGACGCGGCCGACCTGAACGGACGGATCGTGGATATAGACCCAGTTGTCCGGCAGTTCGACCGAGGATTTGCCGATCAGCACCACCGTCAGGAAGTCGCGATATTTCAGGTCGCGCGCGTGCAGCAGGCTCAGCGGCGTCGGCGTGATGGACGCCATCAGCTCGTTGATCGGCGCCGAGGAAATCACATTGCGCGCGGCGTATTGCTCGACGATTCCGTCGGCGCGACGGACGGTGACCGTCCAGACCTTGGTCTGTTCGTCGAAGGAAAGCTTCTCGACCTTGCGCCCCATCTGCACACGGCCGCCGAGCTTTGCGATCTTCTGGGCCGCAGCCTCCCACATCATGCCCGGGCCCTTGCGCGGGTAACGGAAGGATTCGATCAGCGATTTCGCCCCCTCGCCTTTCTTGCGCAGACCCAGCGAGCGCCGCATCCCGTCGATCACGGCCGCGCCGAGGTTGAGGCCCTTGATGCGCTGGGCCGCCCAGTCGGCGGAGATTTCGTCGCAGCTCATCCCCCACACCTTCTCGGTGTAGGTCTTGAAGAAGATGGAGAAGAGGCGCTCGCCGAACTGGTTGCGCACCCATTGATGGAAGGTCTTGGGATCCTTCACCGGAAAGGCTTTGGCCCAGGCGAAGGAGGCCATGCAGAGCGTCGACTCGACGAGGCCGAGATTGAACAGCGCCTCGAAAGCCTTCAGCGGGTAGCCGTAGAACTTGTTGTTGTAGAAGATGCGCGAAAGCCGCGGCCGGTCGATGAAATCGTCGGGCAGGATTTCGTTCCAGAGATCGACGATTTCCTTCGACTTCGAGAAAAAGCGGTGGCCGCCGATGTCGAACAGGAATCCGCCATAGTTCACCGTGCGGCTGATGCCGCCGACATAGATCGGGTCCTGCTCGAATACGAGGACGTTGCGGCCGTTCTTCGCCAGCGTGTACGCCGCCGTCAGCCCTGCGGGACCGGCTCCGATCACCGCCGTCTCGACAAATTCCATTGCGCGCCCCTGTTGAATTCAGGGCGAGAATGGCGACGCTCCGTTAATTTGCGCTTAAATCGCCGCGTTTCGGGCTTCCGCGAGCGGCCGGCGAAGCCTCATCAACGAGTTCGGCCGCGAGCTAAATCACGTTCTACT
>JAGWTW010000176.1 GCA_028868735.1 Hyphomicrobiales bacterium
GTCTCGGGGGGGGGCTTCTAAATGCGCTTGCGACATTTGGCTGCGATAGCGCCGACGCTGCTGGCCGGCTGCGCATATGTTCCAGACCTCGAGAGCGAACAAACATTTTCGTACGCCGAAATTGTCAGCCAGCTCGAATGCGAAACGTATTACGCAGCGGCGCTGTTGAAAATAAATAGCGACGACGCCAACACCGCAAACAAAATCTACGATTGGTCGATGGATATAACCCTGACGCCAAACCTGAGCTATGAGGCAAGCATCAATGTCGGCTCCACGCATCGTAGTTCGCTAAAATCGAACTACTTCCAATGGGCGCTTGGAGGCGGGCCTGCGCCGGGCGGAGTAGGCTACGATATGACCGGCATTTCGAACGCCAAAAATGAGTATGTTTTCGCGATTAGCAAATTACTGTCGAAAGACGGAAGCAGCTACAAGGCTTATCGACAAGACGGTCAACTCGTCAGCGTCAGAAAAATCACTCCTGCGCTGGAGAGGCTTTGTATTCCGCAAGGCGGCAGCAGCGTCGAACAATCGATCCTTGATTTGATCCGAAGCGCGAAGCTTCCAGCCGAGCCAGCATCGGAAACAACAGGCGCGCGACAGTCGGCGGTTCCAAACATCTTGGATTTTGGCGGTTTTTTTGGTGTTTACTCGTTTTTGAAGCGGTCGTTTGCGGTCAACAACATACTGTCTCTCCCGCCCAAGACCCTTTTGATGTCGAAGGAATACAAAGTGAAAATACAGCTGGGTGTGACGCCTGGCTGGTATCACGTCTACGGAAGCATCTCACCGAACGGCGGCGCGATGAGAACGGTGGACAACACCGTTACGCTCGCTTTTGCTCCACCTTCTCCGCCAAGCGAACCGACGCAGGTCGTCATAGTCGGTCAGAAACGCGCGACGGCGGCGGCAGCGCCAGCAGGTCAGGTCGGTCGCGCTATTCATACGGGTGTGTCAGCGCGTCAGAGCGATGTTCTGACGAATGCTGTCAACTCGAACATTCAAATGCAGATCCTGAACAAGCTGAACGGGCAGTGAGCCAGCGGTTCGCGAGAAGTCGTGCGCTTTTCCATCGTGTGGGCGGCGCATCGGTTGCTCACGTCGATCGTCGCGAAATCATTAGTGTGATCGACAGCGCCAACGCAACCGCCGAAACCACGCACATGACGGCGAAAGCGCGGTCGTAGCCGCCGGTCGCGTCGAAGACGGCGGCGCCGAGCAGCGCGCCGAGGCCCCCGCAGATCTGATGGACCATGGTGATGAAACCCGACAGCGCGCCGACATTGCGCGCGCCGAAGGCCTGCGTGACGAAGACGACGGCGAGGGGCGCCGTGACGAGAAAGGTCGCGCCGAACACCAGCGCGAAGATCGCGACCGAGAGCGGCGATTGGTCGATCATGACGAGGCCGAACACGGCCACGCGCGCCGCGAAGGACAGCGCGGTCGGAAAGGCGGGGCCCCTGCGGTCGGCGAGCCAGCCGCCGGCGACGACGCCGAGCAGGCCCGCGAGTCCCATCAGGGCGAGCAGGTCGCCCGCCCACACCGCGCTCGCGCCGCGATCCTGCGCGAAGGCGACAACATGGGTCGAGACGAAGAAATCGTCGAAGCCGCAAATCGCGTAGATCGCGAGCAGGAGCCAGAAGCGCCGGGAGCGCATGGCGTCGCGCACGCCCCAGTCGCTCGCGTGCGACGCGGCCGCCGCAGGCGCCATCGGCGGAACGAGGGCGACGATCAGCGGCGCGAGCGCGAGATGCGCGAGGCCGAGCCACAGGAACGCCGTGCGCCAGGTGACGGCGGTCAGCGCCGCCGCCAGTCCCGCGATCATCACGAGCTGGCCGACGCTCATGCCGGAGGTGACGACCGCGTTGACCATGCCGGTGCGCACGGGAAAGGCGCGCGTCACCATCACGCCGACAGGGATGAGCGAGGCCGCGCCGTTGCCGAGTCCGTACACGATTCCGTAGAGCGCGATCGCCTGCCAGGGCGCGTTCATCAGGCACATGGCGCCGATGCCGAGTCCGCCGAACGCGAGGCCCGCACCCAGCACATTGCGCGGCGAGGCGCGGTCGGCGAGCCGCCCGGCGAAGAACATGGCGACCGCAGACACAACCTGAAAAACGGCGACGGCCGTTCCGAGCACGCCGCGCCCCCAGCCGAATTCGTCGGAGATCGGCCGCAACGTGAGACCGACGGCGAAGCGCGCGCCGCCGCCGATGAAGAGAATGACGAATCCGCCGAGAAGGACGACGGCTGCGGGCGTGAGGATTTTGCGGGGCAATCGATGACGATCCGGATGGATCGTCAGCATCGCCTTCTGCGCGCGTCAGCGCAAATCCGGCCGCCGCTCAGTGCGAGAACAGAACCGGCAGCGTCATGTGCTTGAGCATGAAGCGCGAGCCGGAGCCGCGGGAGAAGCGCGGATAGCCCTGGCCGCCGAAGGCGCCGATGACGAGCAGGTCGGCCGAATGGTCGGCCGCCTGGTTGAGCAGCGCGTCCATCAGGCCGATGTCGACCGCGACCGCCTGGTCGGGTTTCGCCGCGATGCCGTACGCCGCCAGATGAGCGACGGCGAGGTCGAGCGAGGTGCGGTTGTAGGCGACGTCGGGCGCGTCGGGCTTGGAAACGGACACCACCGCCGCTTCGGCGCCCTTCTGAACGAGATGCGCGCCGTCGGCGAGCGCGCGGGCGGCCTCCGGCGAGTTCGACCAGGCGAACAGCGGCCGCTTGCCCACATCCTCGAAACGGCCGGCGTACGGAATGACGAGCGCCGGGCGACCGGAATCGACCACGATCCGCTCCACGAGGTCGACCGGGGCGAGCGCGTTGTCGGCGGTCGGCTGGCCGCAGACGACGAGGTCGAAGTGGCGGGCGAGATCGACCGACTGGGCGAGGATTTCGGCTTCGGCGCCGCGGTTGAGATCGATGCACTCGCTCGATTTCACGCCAGCCGTCGCTGCCTCGAAGGCCGCCTTGGCCTGCTTGAACGCCGCGACATAGTCGGCCGGCGGCCAGGCCGCGATCACGCCGGCGTGGACAGCCGCGACCTGCGCGAACACGCCGACGAGCCGGGCGTCGAGCCGGCGCGCCAGATTGGCGGCGAGCGTCAGGCGCGCGGCCGATTGCGGGCTCGAATCGAGGTGGACGAGCAGGTTGCGCATGTCTGGCGAACTCCGGGCTGGCGATATCGACCGCGGTGCAGCATCGGTCGCTCAACTCGCTACGCCAAACCTTGCGCTGCATCAAGAAAGTCCTTCGGCGAACGCCGGCCTTTGTTCGGAAAGCCGATTTGGGCGAAGCTCGCTGTGCGGGGCGAGGTCGAATCGGGCGTCCGCACGGGATCAGGAAAGGCGGCAGGGATGAGCGAAGGCAGAATCGAAACCGCGGTCGAAGGCCCGATCGGCTGGATCACATTCGACAACCAGAAGCGGCGCAACGCCATGTCGCTCGCGATGTGGAAGGGCGTGACCGACGCGCTCGCCCGCTTTTCGGCCGATCCGACCGTGCGCGCCGTCGTCCTGCGCGGCGCGGGCGAGGCCGCCTTCGTGTCCGGCGCCGACATCAGCGAATTCGAAGCCAATCGCAACAATGCGCAGGCGCAGGCCAATTACGCGGCCGCCACCGACGGCGCCTGGCGCGCGCTCGAAAAATTCGACAAGCCGCTGATCGCCATGATCCGCGGGTTCTGCTTCGGCGGCGGCCTCGCCATCGCCATGAAAGCCGACGTCAGGATCGCGACGGAAGGATCGCTCTATTCGATTCCCGCAGCCAAGCTCGGCATCGCCTATCCGCCGCATTCCGTGCGCGATCTCGTGTCGCTGGTGGGCCCGGCCAACGCCAAGGACATCTTGTTCACGGGACGGCGCATGTCCGCCGACGAGGCGTTCCGGCTCGGGCTCGTCCATCGCGTCGTGCCGGACGCGCATCTGCAGGCGGAGGTCGTCTCATATTGCGCGACGCTCGGCGCCAATGCGCCGCTCTCCATGCGCGCATCGAAGGAAGTGATCGATCAGATCGCGCGCGACGAACCGGACGCTGCGCGCGTGAAGGAGCTCGTGCGCGCCTGCTTCGACAGCCAGGATTATGCGGAAGGTCGGCGCGCCTTTCTCGAAAAGCGGCGGCCGGCATTCTCCGGACGCTGAAAAATGCAGGAAAAATCGATCCGCGCCGGCGTGCTCGACATAGCCTATCGCGAATATGGCGCGGCCGACGGCTGGCCCTGCGTCATGGGCCACGGCTTTCCCTATTCCGTTGAGGCCTATGCCGATGTCGCGCCGCTGCTGGCGCGCGCCGGCGCGCGGGTGATCGTGCCGTCGCTGCGGGGTTATGGCGCGACGCGTTTCCTGTCGTCCTCGACGCTGCGTTCCGGCGAGCAGGCGGCGCTCGGCGCCGATCTTCTCGCGCTGATGGACGCGCTGGGACTCGAACGCGCGGTCCTCGGCGGCTACGATTGGGGCGGGCGGGCCGCCTGCGTCGTCGCGGCGCTGTGGCCGCAGCGCGCAGCGGCGCTCGTCTCGGGCAATTCCTACAACATCCAGAATATTGCGCGCGCAATGGAGCCCGCGCCCGCGCGCGAGGAAGCCGCGCTCTGGTATCAATATTATTTCCATTGCGAACGCGGCCGGCGCGGGCTCGAAAAGGACCGGGGCGGGATTGCGCGCCTGCTCTGGCGGATGTGGTCGCCGAAATGGGATTTCGACGACGATCTTTTCGAGAAAAGCGCGGCCTTTTTCGACAATCCCGATTTCGTCGACGTCGTGATCCATTCCTACCGGCATCGGTTCGGGCTCGTCGCCGGCGATCCGGCCTATGCCCCGATCGAGGCGCGGCTTGCGGCGCAACCGCAGATCGCCGTCGCGACGGTCGCGATCGACGGCGACAGCGACGGCGTCAATCCCGGTACGGCCCGCCACGCCAGCCGGTTCGTCGGACCGTTCGAGCGCCGGGTCTTTCGCAATGCGGGACACAATCTGCCGCACGAACGGCCGGCCGAATGGGCCGCGGCGGTGCTGAAAGCCCGAGAAATGGCTGTAGATGCGCCTGTCGCATAATTGACACCGCGTTCGCCCGATCCGTATGAAATACATGTCGGACGATCTTGGTGACATTTGATGACGAAACATCAGGCTGTGCAGGCTGACGGATCGCCCGGCGTCGTCTATCGCGGCATCGTCGACGGTCTGTATCGCGGACGCTATGTGCCGGGCCAGCGGTTGGTCGAGGCCGACCTCACCCGCGATTTCGAGGTCGGGCGCGGCTCCGTGCGCGAAGCCTTGAGCCGGCTGGCGGCCGAAGGCCTCGTGACGATGAACCTGCATCGCAGCGCCGTGATCCGGCAATTGAGCCGCACGGAAGTGCGCGATCTCGTCGCGCTGCTCGAAGTGCTGAACGGTTTCGCCGCGCGCCTCGCCGCGGAACGGATCGACGAGGGCGCAAACCGCAAGCAGATCGAGGATACGTTCTCGGTTCTGATGGACGGCGAAGTGCAGCGCGACTTCCTGCGCTTCGCGCGCGCGCGGAACACGTTCTACCGCACGATGGTCGCGGTCGGCGCCAACCACGAACTCGCGCGCATCATGCCGCGCACCAACGTCGATCTGCTGCGCGTGCAATTTCGCGCCTACCAGACCGTCGACGAGAGCGCGCGCATCGAGGATTACCGCGCAATCCACGACGCGATCGTCGAAGGCGCGGGCCGCAAGGCCGAGACGGCCGCGAAGGCGCACATCCGTCGGTTCGGCGACTCGATCGAGAAGCTGCCAGACGCGGCGTTTTCGGGGTAGGGCGGACAGCGAGACGACGAGACCTCGAAGGAAGCGCAGATCGCGGAAATCCGGATGCGCCGACGAGGTCCGCTATCGACCGGTTGCGGACATCGCTCCCGCCGTCATGGCCGGGCCTGTCCCGGCCATCCACGCGGAACGATTGCAGATCGTCTCGCCGCCTATGGACTGTCATGCCCGCGAAAGCGGGCATCCAGTTCCCCGAGCGCGG
>JAGWTW010000053.1 GCA_028868735.1 Hyphomicrobiales bacterium
GGCCGGCCCGCGCCGCGATAGGCGCCGATCGGCGGCGTGTTGGTGACGACGCAGCGCACGTTGGTCTCGATCAGCGGCGTGCGATAGACGCTTTGCGCGTTGCGATGAATGTTCATCGCGGCGATCAGAACGCCGAATGGCGTGAGATAGGCGCCGAGATTGCCGTAGCCGTTCATGCGCAGCGCGAGAAAACGCCCTTCCGCGTCGAGCGCGAGTTCGGCGTCGATTTCGTGGTCGCGTCCCTGATGGTCGGACACGAAGGATTCAGCGCGTTGCTCCGACCATTTGACCGGGCGCTTGAGATCGCGCGCGGCGTGCAGAAGCGCGATATATTCGGGAAAAACCGACCCCTTCATGCCGAACGAGCCGCCGACCTGGCCGGTGATGACGCGCATCTTGTCCTGCGGCACGCCCATGGCGGCGGCGAGATTGTTGCGCATGCCGAACACGCCCTGCGTCTGCATGTGCGCGGTGAAGCGTTCGGTCTTCTCGTCGTATTCGAACAGCGCCGCGCGCGGCTCCATCGCGGCGACGACGAGGCGATTGTTGACGAGATGGAGCTTCGCCACCCACTTCGCGCCGGCGAAGGCTTCCGCGACCTTTGCCGAATCGCCGAGCCTGTGGTCGACCACGGTATTGTCCGGCGTGTCGTCATAGACGAGCGGCGCGCCGGGCGCGGTCGCCGCGCGCGGATCGACGACGGCGGGCAGCGGCTCGACGTCGACCTCGACCGCTTCGGCCGCCTCGCGTGCGAGAGCCTCGCTCTCGGCGACGACGAGCGCGATCGGATCGCCGACATAGCGCACCTTGTCGCGCGCGAAGAACATCGTGCCGTTGGCGCGCATCGGCGAACCATCGGCGCTCTTCAGCGAAAACGGGCTCTTCTGCGGATGATAGGCGGCAAGATCGGCGGCGGCGTAGATCGCCAGCACGCCGGGCATGGCCCTTGCCGCGCTCGAATCGATCCCGCGGATGCGCCCGTGCGCGTAGCGGCTGCGCACGACGACGCCGAAGGCCTGATTGGCCAGCGACACGTCGTCCGAATAGCGGCCCTTGCCCTGGACGAGCGCGGGATCCTCGCTGCGGCGGACCGGTTTGCCGATCGAAAATTCGGGAAGGTCGGTGAAAGGCGCGTTCATTGCTCATCCCTGAAATTTCGACGCAACGGCCGCCCCTCGACAATGCGCGGGCGGCGGCGGAATTCGCGAGTGCGGGCGCGCTTGCAGGCGCCGGGCGGCCGCTCCCCGCGCGTCGAAACGCGAGAGGAGCAGGAAATCAGGCTACATCGCCGTCAGCGTTTTGCGGCAGATGTCGACCATCTGGTCGATGTGATCCGTCGTCATCGTGAACGGCGGCGCGAGTATGCCGCAATCGCCGGTCGTCTTGAGATGCAGGCCGTTGTCGTAGAGTTTCTTCTGGAACATGTGCCCGCGCTCGCCGGGGATTTGCGTCGGCGCGACGTCGATGCCGCCGGCCATGCCGTAGCCCCTGATGTCCGTGACGATCGGAATGTCCTTCAGCGAGATCAGGCCTTCGAGGAAATAGGCCGACATCTGGTTGGCGCGCTCGAACAGGCGCTCCTTCTCGTAGATGTCGATCGTCGCGATCGCCGCCGCGCAGGCGGCCGGATGCGCCGACCAGGTGTAGCCGTGGAAGAATTCGTTGGCCGCCTTGGGATTGGGCGAGTCCTCGACGATCGTCTTGTAGATCGAATTGTCGACCGCGACCGCCGACATCGGCTGCACGCCGTTGGTGATCGCCTTGGCCATCGTCATCATGTCGGGCTTCACGCCGAAACTCTGCGCGGCGAACGCCTTGCCGGTTCGGCCGAAGCCGGTGATGACCTCGTCGAACACGAGCAGCACGCCGTGCTGCGTGCAGATCTCGCGCAGGCGCTTCAGATAGCCCTTCGGCGGCACGAGCACGCCGGTGGAGCCTGCGATCGGTTCGACGATGCAGGCGGCGATGTTCTCGGCGCCGTGCAGGTTGATCGCGCGCAGCAAATCTTCGGCGAGATCGGCGCCGTGTTCCGGCTCGCCCATCGCGAACAGGTTTTCCTTCAGATGGGTATGGCGCATGTGGATCGCGTTCGGCAGGCCGGGGCCGAACGTGCGGCGGTTGTTGACGAGGCCCGACAGCGCGACGCCGCCGAAGCCTACGCCGTGATAGGCGCGCTCGCGCGACACGAACATCGACCGCGACCCCTGCCCGCGTGCGCGATGATAGGCCATGGCGATCTTCATCGCCGTGTCGACCGCCTCGGAGCCCGAATTGCAGAAGAAGATCTTGTCGAGCCCTTCGGGCGTCAGGTTCGCGACGCGCTCGGCCGCCTCGAAAGCTTTCGGATGGCTGCGCTGGAAACTCGAGACGAAATCGAGTTCGAGCAGCTGCTTGTAGACGGCCTCGGCGATTTCCTTGCGTCCGTGGCCGATCGGCGTCGTGAACAGACCCGAACAGGCGTCGAGCACCTGCCGGCCGTCCGGCGTGTAATAATAGACGCCCTCCGCGCGCGAAAACATCTTCGGCTCGGCATGGAAGTCGCGGTTGGGCGTGAACGGCAGCCAGTGGTGGTCTGAACTGACGGACGGTTCGATCTTCTCGGCGGCGGCCATGTCGGGTCCTGTAGCGATGGAGCGGGCTTGGCCCAAGTCTGGGCTCTCGCAAGTCTGCCATCACTTCGCGCCGGCACAAACCCCTGCGGCTTTCGCCCCAGCAATGCGGCGCGCGCCGGCCTCAGGCGTCGCGGGGCCGGCGCGGCTTCAGCGCGTCGGCGAGGCTGACCTGGCCCGAGCCGCGCGGCGCCGGTTTCTGCTGGGATTCGTGCGGCGCCCAGCCCGAAAGCCACAGGAATTCGAAAGTAGCGCGGATCCGGCCGTCCGGATCGCTGAATTTTTCCGCGTAGAGCTCCGCCGCGCGCATGAGCGTTGCACGCCGCAACGGCTTTTTCGCGCGTGAGAAAAGCGGATTGGTCGCGCCCATGGCGCGCAGATCGGAGGTCAGGCCGAACATGCTGTCGTAGCGCACGACGATCGCCTCGGAATCGGCGACCGGCAGCGCGAAGCCGGCCCGCTGCAAGAGGTTGCCGGCCGCGCGGACGTCGGCGAAGGGCGCGACGCGCGGGCTCGCGCCGCCCTCCAGCTCCGCCTCGGCCTCGGTGAAGGCGGCGCGCAATTCGGCGAGGCTGCCGCCGCCGATCATGCAGGCGAGCAGAAGCCCGTCCGGCCGCAGCGCGCGACGCATCTGCACCAGCGCGCCGGGCAGGTCGTTCACCCATTGCAGGGCGAGCGCGGAGACGACGAGATCGACCGATTGCGGCGCGACGTCGAGCCGCTCCTCGTCGCCGACCGCCGCGCGCGGCCCGAAGGCCGGATCGGCGACGATACGCGCGATACGCCGCCCCGGCCGCGCGATCGCTTCCGAAAGCAGGGGCGAAGGCGAACCGACGTCGAGCGCCTCGGCGAAATCCCGCTGCACGGCGGACAGGCGCGCCGCGAGCTCCTCGACGGCGGCGCGCAGCAGAAAATCGGCCGGCCCCTGCGCGAGCGCGCGCAACTGGCGACGCAGAACGAGGGAACGGTCGAATATGAGGGGCGTTTCGGCCATGCGGGCTTATGGCGCCTCCGGCGCGCACGCGTCAAAGCAGGTTAAGGCGATACAAGTGAGCTTCACGATTTCTTAAGCCTAAGACTTAACCCACCGTTGAGGAACGCTTCGACAATACAAAGGCGAAAGGTAAAACTCGATTCATCGCATTCGTTTCCGATGAAGGAACGCGCATGAAGAAGCCAGCGTCGCAGATCGAAGCGCTTGTCGCCGAGCAGAACCGCGCCTTCGCGCTGTTTGCGCTCGCCGCCGCCTTCTTCGCGATCGCCTTTCTGGCGCCGCGGATGGCGGGCGCGGCCGAGCGCACGGTCCCCTACGCGCAGGCCGGCGAGCTGCGTCCCGGCACGATCGTCATCAGCGCCCGCCAGCGCGCGCTCTACTACATCGTCGACGGCGCGCAGGCGATCCGCTATCCGATCGCCGTGCCGAAACGCGGCAAGGAATGGTCCGGACTCGCGCATGTGAACGGCAAGTACGAGCATCCGGACTGGGCGCCGCCCGCGAGCGTCAAGCGCGATCATCCCGAACTGCCGAATCTCATCAGAGGCGGCGCGCCGAACAATCCGATGGGCGTCGCCGCGCTGACGCTCGATCGCGACGAGATCGCCATCCACGGAACGACGCGGAACATGCGCCGTTCCATAGGATCCGCCGCTTCCTACGGCTGCATCCGCATGTACAACGAGGACGTGGCCGACCTCTACAGTCGAGTCAGCGTCGGCGCGCCGGTCGTCATGGTGCGCTGAGCCGTCGACCCGGCGTCTTGCGGGAGGCCCGGCTCGTCCGGGCCTTTTTTGTCGGCTTGACCTCGAAGGCGCGTCGGGCGGATATCACGAACGACGCATCGCCGGAGATCGACATGGCGCTTCAGGTCCATCAGTTCATTTGCCTGTCCGACAATTTCGGTCTTCTCGTCCACGATCCCGCCACCGGCGCGACCGCCTCGATCGACGCGCCGGACGGCGCGGCGATCCTCGCGGAGCTCGCCGCGAAGGGCTGGACGCTCACCGACATTCTCGTCACCCATCACCATGCCGATCACACCCAGGGCATACCCGCGTTGAAGGCCCGCTTTCCGAACGCGCGCGTCGTCGGCGCGAAGGCCGACGCCAGGCGCATCGACGGCCTCGACGCGCTGGTTGCTGAAAACGACGAGGTTTCCTTCGGAGGCACGAAGGCGCGCGTCATCGAGACGCCCGGACATACGTCCGGCCATATCGCCTATCATTTCGCCGACGACGACCTTCTGTTCTGCGGCGACACGCTGTTCGCGCTCGGCTGCGGCCGCGTGTTCGAGGGCACGATGCCCGTGATGTATCATTCGCTGATGAAGCTCGCCGCGCTGCCGGAGGAAACGCAGATCTATTGCGGCCACGAATATACGCAGTCGAATGCGCGCTTCGCGCTGACCGTCGATCCCGACAACGCGCTCTTGAAGGCGCGCGCGGCGCGCGTCGACGAAGTGCGCGGCGCCGGCGCCTACACGCTGCCCTCCACCATCGGAGTCGAACTCGCGACCAATCCCTTTTTGCGCGCGGAAGATCCCGGCGTGCAGAAAGCGGTCGGCATGAGCGGCCACGATCCCGTGCAGGTGTTCGCGGAAGTGCGGGAGCGCAAGAACAGGGCCTGAGGACGCCGCAGGGCTCGATATTGCGCTCCGTTGCTTTGCGCGCGGAAAGCCCGTGGTCGGCGTTCAGCCGCAACTGCGAAAATCAGCGCTGTGACCGAAAAACGGCGCTGTGACAAAGCGTCGCTGCGGCGGCCCGCGCCGTCCGAACGCGCGCGACGCGAGCCCTATTTTCGATTGGTTTGCCAAGACCAGTATTTTCAAGGTGGGGCGCGTCGGCGCCGGCCGCTGAGATCCGGTCGGACAACGATCGACAAGATTCGCGAGCGGCCGCGGTTCGCCTGACTTCGCCGAGCATTTTACGCTCGATCGTAAACCCGCTTTCAACTTTATGCGGTGGCGTAAGGCGCAACGGCCAATTTGGGGGCGCGCGGTCGCGCAATGAATATGAAAGGGTGCGCGCGATCTGGCGCAATCAAGCTCGTTGCGGCGCTTTGTTTCGCGGCGATGTCACATTTGTTCGGGCTGGACGCGGCCGCCGCGAGCGCACGGCGTGGGGAGGAATACGCCGTGAACAATAGCGCCGCTGTCGGCGGCGCCTTACGCGGCAGTCCGGCCTGGGACTCCTACAAGCGCCGCTTCATCGACCCCAGCGGCCGCGTCGTCGATACGGCGAACGCCAACGCAAGCCATAGCGAAGGTCAGGGCTACGGGCTTTTACTTGCGGTCGCCGCGTCGGACCGCGCCACGTTCGACCTGATGCTCAAATGGAGCGACGCAAACCTTTTCGTTCGATACGACGATCTCGCTGCTTGGCGCTGGACGCCCGAAGATCGCAAAGCGCGGGACATCAACAACGCCTGCGACGGCGACATCCTGATCGCCTGGGCGCTCGGCGAAGGCGCGGACCTTTGGCGTGACCGTGGGTATTTCAATCGCGCACGCCGTATCGCCAAGGACATCGTACGCAAGTGCATCGCTCATTTGCCGGGCGGCCGCGTGATTCTGAAGCCCGGCGCCGCCGGATTCTCGTCCAACGAACGCATTGATGGCCCGATCGTCAACCCTTCTTACTGGGTGTTCCCGGCGTTCGCGCGTCTCGCGCAGGTCTATCCCGCGTTCGATTGGAACGGCCTGGCGCAAAGCGGGCTCGACCTCATCGACACGCTGCGGCGCGGCCCGACCGGCGCGCCTCCGGACTGGCTTTCGCTCGCCGATGGCGCACCCGCGCCAGCGCGCGGCTTCTCCGACCGTTTCGGCTACGACGCGATCCGGGTTCCGCTGTACCTCGTTTGGGCGGGTGCAGGCATAGCGAAACGGATGGCTCCCTTTGTCGACGTCTTCTCGCCGAACAATACGCGGGCGATCAAATTTGCGGAGCCCGGTTACGGCGCAATCGCCGCGCTGTCCGCCTGCGCAGCGTCCGGCCGACCTTATCCTGCCGACTTCTACAAATTCCAGGACAGGCAGAACTATTATCCGGCGACTCTGCAATTGCTGGCCATGATCGCGGCTGCCAGCGATGGCCGTTGCACGGATTTGCGCGCCGCCTCGGAAACGATCAGCAGCGCGTGGGCACGCGAGCCGGCGCGTCTGCCGGCGCCATCGCGCGAGGCCGAGCACAGGCCCGTCGCGCCGACCGCGCCCGCCGCTCGTCCGCCCGTCGCGGTCCCGACCGGCGTCGCCGCGGCTCGGGAAAGAGATACGCGCCGCGACGAAGGGGATATTGAACTCGTGCCGATCTTGCGTGCGGCGGGGCTCGCCGCGATTGCGGGCGCGTTCGCCGTTTGGCTTTGGTTTCGGTTTTGGCGGCGATCCGAACGGGTCGCGGGCTCAGGCGATAGCGATACAGAATCTTCGATTTCGGACGCTGTGTCGGCCTTGCGCGACGACGGCAGGCAAGCGGCGAATCCGTTCGCTCCGCGCGATCCGGCGGCCTCGCCGTTCCACCCGACGACGAAATTGGCGGACCTCGGCCATCAAATCGAAATAGCGGCCGAAGCGAGCGTCCGCCTGAGCAGCACCGTCGGAATCGTCTATTTCGATATCGGCGCGGCCGATCCGGCGCACCGACGCAAGGCCGCACGCGACGGGAAGCACGTGCAGGCTTTCGTCAGCGCCTTGCGCCAGGCGGTCCGGAAAACCGACGATGTGGCTATCTTCGACGGAAGAAGGGTCGTCGTGTCGATCTGCCCGCTGAAGTGTCTCGAGGACCTTCGATCGATCGCCGACCGGCTGTCATCGGTCGCAAGGACATTCGGCGCGGATTTGAAATGGACGCCCGATGCGCCCGGCTATGCCATCTATCCGCTGAACGGATATTGCGGAACCGAACTGATCGCAGCGGCCGAAGCCGATTTTCACAGCAAGCGACAGGCCGCTTCGAAAGCGCACGGCCGCAGATCGCGCCGCAAGAAAAGCGAACAGCCGCCCGCAAGGACGTCTTGCGAATCGACGGCTGCTTGAGCGTAAGAATTCTGAAGCAGGAGCTGTGCGCCCCGTGCGCCCGGCGACCGCCATCACATCGAAACCGCTCGGCCTGAGGCCGCGCCGCAGCCCTCAAAAATCGACCGCGATCCCCTTGTTCTCCCAGTCGCCGTAGCGCACCGGCTCCGGGCCGTCGCGGCCGCCGACTTCTTTCGGCCGCGCGGCGGCCTCTGCGGCCTCGCGGCGCGCCCGCGCTTCCGCCAGAGCGCGCTGCGCCTCGGGCGTCAGCGGCTTGCGCAACTGCGTTTCGGCCTGCTGCTCCGCTTGCCCGGCGCCAGTTTCGTCAGCCATTCTTTCGCCTCGTCGCCTTGCGCAAATCCCGGTTTGCTCCCCACATAAGTCCGGCGGAGCGCAACCGCCAGCGTCGGGAGGAGGCAGCGTCATGAATTTCATGCGGACGGCGGTCCTTCTCGCCGGCATGACGGCTTTGTTCCTCGTCGTCGGGCTCCTGCTCGGCGGGCGCGGCGGCATGGGGATCGCGCTCGTCTTCGCGATCGGCGCGAACATCTTCGCCTACTGGAATTCGGACAGCATGGCGCTGCGCGCGGTCGACGCGCGCGAGATCGACCGGGCGGCCGCGCCCGATCTCGTCGACGACGTCGCCATGCTCGCGAGCCGCGCGGGCCTGCCGACGCCGCGCGTCTGTCTGGTGGACAGCCCGCAGCCGAACGCCTTCGCCACCGGCCGCGATCCCGACCACGCGGCGATCGCGGTCAACACCGGACTGTCCGCCATGCTGACGCGCGAGGAACGGCTCGGCGTGCTCGCGCATGAAATGTCGCACATCAAGCATCGCGACACGCTGACGATGACGATCGCCGCGACGCTGGCCGGCGCGATTTCGTCCATCGCCCATTGGGGCATGTTCTTCGGCGCCGGCCGCCGCCAGAACGGCCCCGGCCCGATCGCGGCGATCGGCATAGCCATTCTCGCGCCCATGGCGGCGATGATCGTCCAGATGGCGGTCAGCCGCTCGCGCGAATACGAAGCCGACCGTTCGGGCGGCCAGCTCTGCGGCAACCCCCTCTGGCTCGCCTCGGCGCTCGGCAAGATCGCCACGGCCGCCCACGCCATTCCGGACGAGGCGGTCGAACAGCGCCCGGCGATGGCGCATCTCTTCATCGTCAATCCGCTCGCCGGCGGCTTCCGCGACAATCTGTTCTCGACCCATCCCGACACGGCGAACCGGATCGAGGCGCTCGTGCGGCTCGCCGCCGAGATGGGAATCGACGCTCATTCCGCCGCGCAGCAGCCTGCGCCCGAGCCCCGGGCCCAGGCGCCGTCCGGCGGCTGGTCGCCGTTCCGCCAGCCGTCGCCCGCGCCGGCCGCCGCGGAGGGCTCCTTTCTCGGCGGACGCGGCGTCGCCCGGCCGGCAGGCGGACCAAACCCGTGGGCGGCGCAATCCGGCGACGGCGGCCGCCCGGATCCCTGGGGTCGCGGCTGATTTTTGCAGGGCTTTGGCGTAAAAGAGGATTCGAACTTGGTTTTTCACTCGGCTGACGCAGGCAGGTCGTGAAGCGCGGCGCAGGACAGTCCTCCCCACGCCGCTCAGCGGCCCGACCGACCGAAGCCGAACGCGAGGCGCGGATCGACGCCGTGCCCGGGCTGCGCGCGCGGATCGCCGCGCATCAGGTCATTTCCGACGTGATCGCCGGCGGCCACGCGCTCGACGAGCGATTCGCGCCGACCGCCGTGCCCAACCGGACGAACGGACTCGACGCGCGCGACAAGGCGCTCGTGCGCTCCATCTCGACGGTCGCCGTGCGCCGCCTCGGCGCGATCCGGCGCGCGATGGGACGGTTGCTGGACCGCGGCCTGCCGCGCAACGCCGGCCATCTCGAATGGATCATGATCGTGGGCCTCGCCCAGATTTTTTTCATGGACACGCCCGACCACGCCGCCGTCGACCTCGCCGTCCGCGCGGCCAAGTCCGACGCCAAGACGGCCGGGTTTTCCGGCCTGCTCAACGCCTGCCTGCGCAACGCCGTGCGCGAACGCGACGCCCTGCTCGCCGACCTCGATCCGTTGACCGTCGAAACGCCCGGCTGGCTCGCCCAGCGGTGGCGGCGGGCGTGGGGCGAGGAGCGCGCCCGCGCCATCGCCGCCGCGCATCTTCTGGAGCCGACGCTCGACCTCAGCGTGATCGACGAGCCGGAAGCCTGGGCGAAACGCCTCGGCGGCGCGATCCTGCCGACGGGTTCGCTGCGGATCGAATCGCATACGCCCATTCCCGAACTCGAGGGATTCGCGGAGGGGCGCTGGTGGGTTCAGGACGCCGGCGCCGCCATTCCCGCGCGGCTGTTGCGCGCGAGAGCCGGGATGCGCGCGCTCGAACTCTGCGCCGCGCCCGGCGGCAAGACGGCCCAGCTCGCGGCCGCCGGCGCGGACGTGGTCGCGCTCGACCGCTCGGCCGAACGCCTGAAGCAATTGTCCGCAAATCTCGCGCGGCTCGATCTGCACGCCGACGTCGTCGTCGCCGACGCCGCGACATGGTCGGCCGAGCCGTTCGACGCGGTCCTGGTCGACCCGCCCTGTTCGGCGACCGGCACGATTCGCCGGCATCCCGACGTCCAGTGGACGAAGAAGCCGGGCGACGTCGACCAGCTCGCGGCGCTGCAAAGCCGCATTCTCGATCGCGCCGCCGCGCTGACGAAACCGGGCGGGACGCTCGTCTATTGCACCTGTTCGATCGAGCCCGAGGAAGGCGAGCTCCAGATCGCGGCGCTGCTGCGGCGAAACCCCGATTTCCGGCGGGACAGGATCGAGACGGGCGAAAACGGGATACCCGCCGAATTCATTACGGCCGAAGGCGAACTGCGCACCCTGCCCTCCTACTGGCCGAACGAAAACCCGCGCGCGGCCGGCGTCGACGGATTTTACGCCGCCAGGCTTCGCAAACAGGGTTAACAAAGGCTAAACTCTCTGATCTTAAAAGATTAGTCGCTCGCCGGGCCGCCGGCGGCGGCGTGCGGCGGCGTCTTGGCGACGTAGGGGTAGGGACAACTGGCGAAAGGCTCGACGGCCGAGAGGGCCAAGCTTGCCGCGCTGGCAGCGCGCCAGCGGCTGCGCGCGCTCGCACGGGGCGCGCTCGCCCCTGCGCGCGCGTTCGCGCGTCTGCGCAGCCGCACGCCGGACCGGCTGCTGATCGCCCCACAGGACATCCGCACCGCCGACGCGACCCGCGCGGAAGATATTTACGCAGGCTATTTCGCCTTTGGCGGGCGGATCGTGAACACGCAGGGACGCTCGCCGTTCGAGCTGCATCCCCCGTCCGCCGAATGGCGCAGCGTCCTCACGGGATTCGGCTGGCTGCGGCACATGCGCGCCGCCAATTCGGCGCTCGCCCGCGCGAACGCCCGCGCGCTCGTCGACGATTTCCTCGCCTCCCGCAGCCGCATCGGCGCGCTGCCGGACGAGCCGGAAACCACCGCTCGCCGCGTGCTGTCGTGGCTCAGCCAATCGACCCTGCTGCTCGAGGGCGCCGACAGCGATTTCTACGGGCGGTTCCTGCGCGGGCTTGCGCGCGACGCCGCCCAGCTCGTGCAGGCCAACGGCGCCCTGACCGGGCTGGCCCGCCTGCAGACGGCGATCGCGCTGGCCGAATATGCGCTCTGCGCGGAATGTCCGCCGCGTTTCCAGGCGCGAACGACGGCGCAGCTCGCCGCGGCGATCGAGGACCAGATCCTGCCGGACGGCGGCCATATCGGCCGCAATCCGCAGACCCTGATCGAATTGCTGCTCGATTTCCTGCCGTTGCGGCAGGCCTACGCCGCCCGCAGCATCAACGCGCCGCAGGCGTTGCTCAGCGCCATCGACCGCATGATTCCCGCATTGCGCCTGCTGCGCCACGGCGACGGGTCGCTCGCCCTTTTCAACGGCATGGGCGTGACCGCGCCCGATCGCCTCGCCGTGATCCTCGCCTATGACGATACGCACGGCGACCCGCCGCTGAACGCCCCCTATTTCGGCTATCAACGCATGCAGGCGGGCGAGACCGTCGTGCTCGTCGAGGCCGGGGCGTCGCCGCCCGGGCCCTATTCCCGTCAGGCGCACGCCGGCTGCCTGTCGTTCGAATTTTCGAGCGGCGGCGACCGGATCGTCGTCAATTGCGGCGCGCCGGCCGCGGGCGCGACTGCGGCGCGCGAAGCTGTTCGCGCGACCGCCGCCCATTCCACGCTGGTCGTCGACGACACCTCGTCCTGCCGCATCGCGTCGAATGTCGGCATCGAACGCGTCGTCGCAGGCCAGATCGTGGCCGGACCGCGCAATGTCGAAGTCAGCCGGAGCGATCTGGCGGATGCTGCGCTTCTGGAAATGTCGCACGACGGTTACGCGCGCAGCTTCGGCCTGATCCACGAGCGACGGCTCGCGCTGAAATCGGACGGCGCGCAGCTTGCAGGCGACGACCGGCTGCTGGGAGCGCACAAACCCGGACAGAAGGAGCCGAAGGCGTTCGTCCTGCGGTTCCATATCCATCCATCCGTCCGTCTTTCGGCCGGGGAGGACGGCGCGAGCGTCGTGCTCGACCTGCCGTCGGGCCAGCGCTGGATTTTCGAAGCCGGCGCCCTGCCCGTCGCGATCGAGGAAAGCGTATTCTTCGCAAGCCCGGACGGCATGCGGCCTTGCGAGCAGATCGTCGTCGAAAGCCAGGCTCACGCCGCATCCGAAGCGCAATGGGCGTTCTCGCGCGTCTGAGCCGCGGGAAGCGGGTTCCCACCGGCGAATTCATGCTCTAGAACACCGCGCCTGAGCGCTCTGGCGAGCTTCGGCCGCAGACAGGCGCATCAATCGACCGGGACAGAGAAATGACCGCCAAGCCGCGCACGCTGTACGACAAGATCTGGGACGACCACGTCGTCGACGTTCAGCCCGACGGAACGTGCCTCATCTACATCGACCGGCATCTCGTGCATGAAGTGACGAGCCCGCAGGCGTTCGAAGGCCTGCGCATGTCGAAGCGCAAGGTGCGCGCGCCGGAAAAGACGCTCGCCGTCGTCGATCACAACGTGCCGACCACCGATCGCTCCAGGCCGATCGAGGATCCGGAATCGAAAGCCCAGGTCGAACAGCTCGCGATCAACGCGAAGGACTTCGGCATCGAATATTACGACGAACACGACATTCGACAGGGCGTCGTTCACATCATCGGGCCGGAACAGGGCTTCACTTTGCCCGGCGCGACGATCGTCTGCGGCGACAGCCACACCTCGACGCACGGCGCCTTCGGCGCGCTCGCGCACGGCATCGGCACGTCGGAAGTCGAGCATGTCCTCGCGACGCAGACGCTGATCCAGAAGAAGGCGAAGAACATGCTCGTGCGCGTCGACGGCAAGCTGCCGCACGGCGTCACCGCCAAGGACATCGCGCTCGCGATCATCGGCAAGATCGGCACCGCCGGCGGCACCGGCCACGTGATCGAATATGCCGGCGAAGCGATCCGCGACCTGTCGATGGAAGGGCGCATGACCCTCTGCAACATGTCGATCGAGGGCGGCGCGCGCGCAGGGCTGGTTGCGCCCGACGAAAAGACCTTCGCTTATGTGAAAGACAAGCCGAAGGCGCCGAAGGGCGCGGCCTGGGATCAGGCGGTCGCATATTGGTCGACGCTCGGATCGGACGAAGGCGCGCATTTCGATACGGTCGTGACGCTGAACGCCGCCGATCTGCCGCCGATCGTCACCTGGGGCACGAGCCCGGAGGACGTGACGACGATCGAAGGCAGCGTGCCGCGGCCTGAGGACGTCGCCAACGAAGCCAAGCGCGCGGCGGTTGCGCGCGCGCTCGACTACATGGGGCTCAAGGGCGGCGAGAAGATCACCGACATCAAGATCGACCGCGCCTTCATCGGCTCCTGCACGAACGGCCGCATCGAGGATTTGCGCGCCGCGGCGGCGGTCGCGAAGGGCAGGAAGGTCGCGAGCCACGTCAATGCGATGGTCGTGCCGGGCTCCGGTCTCGTGAAGGAGCAGGCCGAGGCGGAAGGTCTCGACAAGATATTCAAGGACGCCGGCTTCGAATGGCGCGAGCCCGGCTGCTCGATGTGTCTTGCGATGAACCCGGACAAGCTCGCGCCGGGCGAACGCTGCGCGTCGACGTCCAACCGCAATTTCGAGGGCCGCCAGGGCTTTCGCGGGCGCACGCATCTCGTGTCGCCGGCGATGGCGGCGGCGGCGGCGATCGCCGGCCATTTCGTCGACGTGCGCAAGCAGAACTGATCGCGCGAAATCGCGCGACGCGAAGGCCGCTCGAACGAGCGGCCTTTTTCGTTTCAGCGCGGCGCGATAATCGCGAGCGGCTCGGCGACGGGCTCGATTTCGACCGGCGTGAATCCGAAGGCGTCGCCGTCGATCTGCACGGGAACGGGACGATCCGCGGCGATCACGACTTTCCCGACGCGTCTTTCCGAGAGGAGCGCGGGATCGGGCGCGGCGTCGCGCACGAGGCTGCGCCCGACTGCGAACAGGCCGCCGATATCGTCCCTGCGCACGACGACGAGACTCAATCCCTCGCGATCCGCCGCCGTTTCCCTGGCGATGACGTAGCGCCCGCCGTAGCGCGACGAATTGGCGACGACGGCCAACCGCGCGCCGATTGCGCCGCCCTGGGTTTCGATCGTCAGATCGCAGCCGCGTTCCGCGCGCAGCGTCTCCAGCGCCGCGACCGCATAGGCCAGCTTGCCGACGCGCCGTTTTACGCGCGGCGACACCCTGTGAACGGCCGCCGCGTCGAAGCCCGCGGACGCCATCAGAATGAAGGGACGGCCATTGGCGAGCGCATAGTAGAGCGGACGGCGCGCCCCGCCCGCGACAGCCGCGACGATCGCCCGCGCATGCGCCGGCAGCGCGAATTCATGGGCGAGCACGTTGGCCGTGCCGCCGGGTATCACGACGAGCGGCGGACGCGGCGCGGCGCGCCGGTGAAGCCCGGCGACCGCCTCGGCGATCGAGCCGTCGCCGCCATGCACGGCCACGGCGTCCGGCAGCGCGGCGGAGCCGGACAAGCGCTCGGCGAGTTCGCCCGCCCGGACCGTGACGACGATGTCGCAGGCGACGCCGATCGCGCGCAGGCCCGCAGCGACCGCTTCGACCCGCCGCCGTCTGAACCCGCCGGCGGCCGGGTTGGCGAATATCAGGACCGAACGCAACGCCGCCCCATCGCCCCGGCCAGGCTGTCCTGCGCCGCTTTCGCCCGTGTCCGCTTCGGCCATCACCCACCCGGCGCCGCGCGAGACCGTCGCGCCGGTCCGCCGCATAGCGCGTTCGGCCGCAATAAAAAAGCCGGCGCGAGGCCGGCTTCCAATGGTCCGCTGTACTATCTCCAGCGGCGATGGTGGTGACGATGCCGCCAGCCCCAGTGTCTGCGCCATCCCCAATGACGATGCCAGCGCGGATGCCTGTGCCAGGTCGGATGCCGCCGCCAGTGGCCGCGCCAGGCCGCTTCCTGCAGGCCGCCCTGCGGTTGCGCGGCCCGTTCGACCGAAGGCTGCGTCACGACGATCGGTCCGGCCGATGCTGGCGTGGCGAATGCGGCGCCTGCGAGTACGGCGGCTGCAAGAACGAACTTCCTCATGACGCGCCTCCTTTATGCCCAGCCGTCGATGAAACGTATTCGCGGCCGTCCGGTTCCGACGCGCGCGAAACGGTCTCGTTCGCGACGGCTGCGATGGCCAGCGGAGGTTGCGCTTTCTCCGGCGGCGCGGGCCGTGCGATGATCGCGGCCATGACCGATGCGCTGCACTGGCCGAACGCGCGAGCCCCATCGCTCGAGGATTTCGAAACGATGGCGCATGCTGCGTTCGACGCGCTGCCGCCAGCCTTCCGGACGCTGTGCGAGGGCCTCGTCATTCGCGTCGAGGATTTTCCCGACGACGAAACGCTGGACGACATGAACTGCGAAAGCGAGTTCGATCTGCTCGGCCTGTTTCGCGGACGCGGCCTCGCGCAATCCGAAGCCTTCGCGCACAGCGGGCAAATGCCCAACATGGTCTGGCTCTATCGCCGTCCGATCCTGGACTATTGGGCGAATTCGGAAGATTCGCTCGGCGCGATCGTCCGCCACGTGCTGGTGCACGAGATCGGCCACCACTTCGGATTGAGCGACGCAGACATGGAGCGCATCGATCAGGAGGCCGGATAGACGCGTCCGTTGAACGAGAGGAATTCGGCGGGCGCTCGCCTCAAGCGCGTTTCTTCACGAGATACGTGTGCGCGCCGTCGAGCACGAGCTCGCGTTTGTCGTTGTGCACGGTCGCGCGCATGACGATGACGCCTGTGGCGCGGCCGGGGCGCAGCTCGACGATTTCCAGCGCGGGATAGAGCGTGTCGCCCTCGACAACGCCGTTCAGAAAGCGCGCGGAGAGTTCGAGAAAGGCGACGAGGGAATCGGAGACTTCGTGCGGAAAGGCGCCGGCGCCCGCGGCCGTGAAGCACAACGTCTGCAGCCCGTGCGCAAGCAGGCCGCCAAAGCCGCGCGCACGGCAGAACGGCTCGTCGTAATGAATCGGATGATTATCGCCCGAAAGCATCTGAAACGCAGCGAAATGCGCGCTGGTCACGGTGCGGCTCGGCAGGATATAGCGCTCGCCGACGGCGAAATCCTCGAACCAGCGCTGTTTCGCGCACACATGGGCGGACGGATCGAAAGATTGGTCGGTTTTGCTCAACGAACGCCCCTGGTTTCCGGCTTCCACGGCATGGTGTCGGCTGGGCGCCCGCCCGTCAACGCGGCCCGTTTGCGCGGCAGGCCCCCTTTTGCTAACACGCTGTGCCGAATTACCTGGCTATCCCGCGCCGTCAGGACACCGAGAAACATGGACAAGTTCACCAAGCTCACGGGCGTCGCCGCGCCGCTGCCGATCGTCAACATCGACACGGACATGATCATCCCGAAGCAATATCTGAAGACGATCGCGCGCACCGGCCTCGGCAAGGGCCTTTTCTCCGAAATGCGCTACCGCGAGGACGGCTCGGAGAACCCGGATTTCGTCCTGAACAAGCCCGCCTATCGCAAGGCGCAGATCATCGTCGCGGAAGACAATTTCGGCTGCGGCTCCTCGCGCGAACACGCGCCGTGGGCGCTGCTCGACTACGGCGTGCGTTGCGTGATCTCGACCAGCTTCGCCGACATTTTCTACAACAATTGCTTCAAGAACGGCATTTTGCCGATCAAGGTCTCCAGGGAAGACCTCGCCAAGCTGATGGACGACGCCGAGCGCGGCTCCAACGCGACGTTGACCGTCGATCTCGAGGCGCAGGAAATCCGTGGCCCCGATGGCGGCGTCGTCAAGTTCGACATCGATCCGTTCCGCAAGCATTGCCTGATCAACGGCCTCGACGACATCGGCCTGACTATGGTCAAGGAGGACAAGATTTCGTCCTACGAGAAAAAGCTCGCCGGCCGCGCTTGGGCCTGAACCGCGCTTGGCCCTGAACCGCGCCTGGGCCTCAACCGGGCTTGGGCCTGACGCCGGCGCGGCGGACCTGCGCCCGCAATCCTTATTGACGAAAAGCCCGCGCGTGCGAGACGCTTCCGGCTGACGCCGGAGAGCCTCTCATGAAAAGACGCGCGCGCGACGTAATGCTCGACATCCTCAGGGACGAGGGCGTTACGCATGTCTTCGGCAATCCCGGCTCGACCGAAATGCCGTTCATGGACGCCCTCGTCGACGCGCCGGATCTCACCTACGTGCTCGGCCTTCAGGAAGCGACCGCTGTCGGCATGGCCGACGGCTGGGCGCTGACCTCCGGACGCACGGGCTTCGTCAATCTTCACGCGATGGGCGGCCTCGGCAACGCCATGGGCGTGCTCGTCGCCTCGAAGGCGAGCGAGACGCCGCTCGTGGTGACGGCTGGCCAGCAGGACACGCGCCATCTCATGACCGAACCATGGCTGTCAGGCGATCTCGTCGCGCTGGCGCGGCCGGTGACCAAATGGGCGACGGAAGTGCGGCGCGGCGAGGATGTGGGCAAGGCGCTGCGGCGCGCCTTCGCGATTGCGCGCACGCCGCCCTGCGGTCCCGTCTTCCTGTCGCTGCCGATGGACGTGCTCGATCAGGACGTGACGGGCGCGATGCCGCCTTCGTCCGCGCAACCCGAACTCGGCGCGTCGCCGGCCGCCGGACAGCTGGCGGAAGCGCTTGCAAGCCATGACCCGCATCGCGTGATCCTGTTGCTCGGCGACGATTTGCCGGCTGTGGCGAGCAGCGGGATCGTCGCCCTCGCGGAAGCCGGCGGCTATGCCGTGTTCGGCACGCAACTCACCTCGCGCGCTGCGTTTCCCTCGCAGCATCCGTGCTGGGCCGGCGTGCTGAAGCCCGACTTCGCGGCCATGCGCGACAGGCTGGAATCGGCGGATGCGCTCGTGCTGATCGGCGGACGCGCTTTCGTCGCCTATCCCTACCGCGACGTGGAGCCGATCCCGCAGCGCATGAAGGTCTATCACGCGTCCGACAATCCCGAAGCCTTCGGACGCGAGCACGCCGCCGACATCGTGCTGCTCGGCGACATCGGCAAGACCATGCACGCCGCCGCGAAACATCTCGCGCCGAAACGCGACAAGGCGGCCGTCAGGACGATCATCGCCGAACGCACGAAGAAGAAGGCGGCCCACGAACAGGCGCTGCGCGACGACATATTGGCGGATGCGAGGAAATCGCCGTTGACGCCCGATCTCGCGGTGCTCTCCGTTCTCGACGCATTGCCCGACACGGCCATGATCGCCAACGATTCGGCCGCGACCTTCGGGCGCGTGCAGGAATTGCTGGTGACGCGGCCCGGCAAATATTTCTTCGCGCGCGGCGGAGTGCTCGGCTGCAACATGCCGGCCGCCGTCGGCGCCGCGCTTCTGCACGACGGCTGGGTCGTGTCCTTCGTCGGCGACGGCGGCGCCATGTATTCGCCGCAGGCGTTGTGGAGCGCGGCGCGTTACCGGACCAACGTCATTTTTATCGTCTTCAACAATCGCCGCTACGGCGTGTTGCAGAACATCGCCAAACAGCTCGGCTGCGAGAACGCCGTCGCGGGCAAATTCGTCGGCATGGACATCGTCGATCCGCCGGTCGATTTCCAGGCGCTCGCCAAATCCATGGGCGTGTCGGGCGCGAAGGCCGACACGCGCGACGCGATCGCGAAGGAGATCGCGAAAGCCGTCGCGCGCAAGGGACCGGCGCTGATCGAGATCAGGGTGGCCTGAAAACGAAACAGCCCGGCGACGCCGGGCTGTTCATGCATCGGGCCGCGCCGCCTCACTTCATCAGGCGGAACTTGTTGTCCTCGATCTTGATCGGGATCGCCGTGCGGTCGTCGTAGCCGTTGTGGTCGGTCGGGCTCATGCTGGACAGGCCGTTGTTCAGATAGACGTCCTTGCCCTTCTCGATCTCGTCGCGCAGCGCGGCGCGGAACTCGGGCGTGCCGGGCTTCGCCTTGGCGAGCGCGGCCGGCGCGGCCTTCTCGATCAGCGTGATCGAATCCCAGAGATGCGCGCCGAACATGTCGGGCGCCGCGCCGCCGTTGGCCGCCTTGAAGGCCGCCGTATAGGCCTGCGGAACCTTGCGGAAGGGCGAGTCGGCCGGCAGGTCGTTGACGACGGTGAACGCCTCGCCCGTGAACATCGCGCCTTCGACGTCCTTGCCGCCGAGTTTCAGGAACGCGTCCGACACGATTCCGTGCGTCTGGTAGACCGGCCCCTTGTAGCCGCGCTCGCGCAGCGCCTTCTGCGGCAGCACGGCCGGCGTGCCGGCGGCGGCGATGAAGACGGCGTCGGGCTTCGAGGCGATGATCTTGAGGATCTGGCCGGTGACGCTCTGGTCGCCGCGCGCATAGACCTCATGCGTCGTTATTTCGATGCCCATCTTGGGCGCGAGCGCGCTCAGCTCCTTCCAGTAGCCCTCGCCATAGCCGTCGGAGAAGCCGATGTAGCCGAGCTTCTTCACGCCTGACTTGGCGATGATCTTCATGATGGCCTTGGCCATGAGGTCGTCGTTCGGCACGACCTTGAACACCCACTTTTTCTTGTCGTCCATCGGCTGCACGAGCGCGGCGGCGGCGGCGAGCGTCATCAGCGGAATCTTGTTTTCCGCGGCGATGTCGATCAGCGGAAATGTGACCGGCGTCAGCGAAGAACCGACGAGCACGTCGACCTTGTCCTCGGTGATCATCTTGCGCGCGTTCTGCACGGCCTTGGTGGCGTCGGATTCGTCGTCGAGGCCGATATACGTGACCTTTTGTCCGGCGATTTCCTTCGGCAACGCGGCGATCGTCTTCAATTGCGGCTGACCGAGCGCTGCGCCCGGCCCGCTCGCCGACACGGTGATGCCGATTTTGATCTGCGCCGCGGCGATGGTCGACGAAAAGGCGAGCATTGCGAGCGCGGCGATCGATACGCCGATCCTGGCTGGCGACATTGATTTCTCTCCCCTGATTTTATTGTCTTGCTGAAATCCGGCCGGCGCGGCCGCTGTCCGGATTCCCGTTGAATTTGTAGGCGGCGGGTCCGGCGATAGCAAGCGAGCGAGGCCGTCGGCGCATGCGGCGCGGCGCCGCTGTCGCCCCGTCAGCCGCCGGGCAGCGCCTGCGCTTCCGGAAAGAACAGATCCTTCCAGGTCTCCGGCTTCTTCTTGATCGTGCCGGTGCGATAGGCGAACTCGACGAATTTCGTCACGCCCATCGGAGTCATGCTCGAGATGAATTGCGGATCGCGCAATATGGCCGTCAGATCGTCGACGCTGACTTTTTCCGGCGAAAGCGAGAGGTAGATTTCCGCCGCCCTGCGCTTGTCGGCGTTGACGATATCGGTCGCCTCCTTGAACGCGGCGACGAACGCCGCATAGGCCTTGGGATTCTGGTCGCGAAATCTCTTCGTCGTATAGATGAAATTGATGTCGTGCGGGCCGCCGAGCACGTCATACGAATTCAGGATCGTGTGAATTCCGGGCTTCCTGAGTTCGAGCTGGGCGTACGGCGCGGTGCCGAACCGGATGTCGAGCTCGCCGCCGCCGGTCGTGAGCGCGACATAACTGTCGACGCCGTTCATGGACACGGTCATGGGATCGAGCTTCGCGAATTCGGCGTCGCCCCATTCCTTCGCCGCCGCCATCTGCAAGGTCACGGCCTGGATCGACACCTTGATCGCCGGCACCGCGATTTTGCTTTTCGGCGTGATGTCGCGGATCGATTTGATCTCGGGATTGCGCGTATCGAGCAGCATCGGCATCGCGTTCAATCCGCAGACGCCGCGCACCTCGTTCGGGGTGCCGACCGTTTTCGACCAGAGTACGGCGAGCGGAATCGCCCCGCCGGCCGCAAAATCGAGATTTCCCGAGATGAGGCCGTCGTTCATGACGGCGCCGCTGCCGAACGTCGTCCAGACGGCCTTCGGATCGGCGATCCCTTCCGCTTGCATGTGTTTTTCGAGCAGCTTTTCGTGCTCCATCACGAGCAGCGTGAGCGAGCCGAGGCCGACCTGCTTGGCAAGGCGCACCTCCGAGGTTTCGGCGATGGCGAACGGAGCGCTCGCTACCGACATCCATGCGGCGAGCGCAAGCGCGGACAGCGATCGGATGAAGGTCATCGGCGCCCTCATTGCTGGGCGATCGGCCGGACCAGATGGTTCGGCGTCCAGCCGGACGAGAGTTTCATTTTCGCCTGCCACCATTTCTCGAGCCCCGTCGGATCGATGTTGCGCTGGATGTAGAAGTCCACGAGCGGCGCGTAGAAATCCCAGACGCGCCGCAGTTCGATGACCGGCGTATCGTGCACATCGACGCGCAGATCGACGATCGCGAAGGAATATCGGTCATGGACGAGCAGCGAGGCGGAGGTCAGGCCTTCCTTCTGGCCGCCGGACCTCGCGCCGGCTTCGAGCGCGCGCATCAGACGCTCGGCGAGCGCCAGATCGCTCGCCTGCGTCGATACGAATTCCGCGAACGCATCGGCGACGCAGACGTCCGTCACGATATTGCCGGCGACGACGAACCCCTTGCCGAGCCGATGCTCGGCATGCGCCGGCGCCTTCTCGCCGGTGAAGGCGGCGGCATGTCCGGCGACGTCGACGAGCGAAACCTGCCGGCTCTGCCAGAACCGGTCCTTGACCGAAAGCTCCGCGAGGACGCCGTCGGCGCTGGCGCCGGTCGCCAGCAGATCGGCCGCAATCTGCCTGAAGTCGGGACTGACGACGCTCTGGAACGCGACCGCGCCGCGGTTCGGCACGACCATCGGCACGGTCGCGCCGACCCGCGGCGAATAGGTCGACACGGCCACGCCATACTGGCCGGTGCGCGGACATTTCGCGACGATCGAATAGGTCACGGCGATGCTCCGGGTTGATAAGCGCGCTCACGCATCGAACGTGATCACCGAGCGCAGGACCTTGCCGGACTTCATGTTGGCGAAGCCCTCGTTGATCTCCGACAATTTGATGCGCGCGGAAATCCATTTGTCGAGATGGAGCTTGCCGCGCAGGTAATGATCGATCAGCCGCGGCATGTCCGTGCGGAACCGGTTCGATCCCATCGACGAGCCCTGGATCTTCTTCTCGCCGCGCAGGAAATCGAACCCGTGCAGCTCGATCTTCGTGCCGAACGGGATCATGCCGATGATCGTCGCGACGCCGCCCGGCCCCAGCATCTGGAACGCCTGCTCGGCCGTCTGCTTGGCGCCCACCGCCTCGAAGGAATGATGCACCTGGCCCTTGGTGAGTTCGAGCACCTGCTGGACCGGATCGCCGTCGCGCGCGTTCACCGCATCCGTCGCGCCGAGTTCGAGCGCCAGCGCCAGCTTCTGCGGATTGGTGTCGACGGCGATGATGCGGCCGGCGCCCGCGATCGCGCCGCCGTTGATCGCGGCCATGCCGATGCCCCCGCAGCCGATCACGACCATGGTCTCGCCCGGCTTGACGCCGGCGGTGTTGAACACCGCGCCCGTGCCGGTGATGACGCCGCAGCCGATCAGCGCGGCGCGGTCGAGCGGCATGTCCTCGCGCACCTTGGCGATGGCGTTCTCGTGCACGAGCATCTGCTCGGCGAAGGACGAAAGGTTGAGGAACTGGTGGACCTTGCCCGGCTTGCTCCAGACCATGCGGTCCGAAACGCCCGGCGGCAGCTTCACGTCGACGCCCGTGCAGATCGCCGGCCGGCCCGACGTGCACTGCTCGCAGACGCCGCAGAACACCGACAGGCACGTGATCACGTGGTCGCCCTTCTTCACATAGGTCACGTCGGGCCCGACCTCCTCGACGATCCCCGCGGATTCGTGGCCGAGCACAGCCGGCAGCGGATGGGGGTAGAGCCCCTCCATGAAGTGGAGGTCGGAATGGCACAGCCCCGCGCAGGAGGTGCGGATGAGAACCTCGCGCGCCCGGGGCTTCCGGACCCCTACATCCTCGATCACCAGCGGCTTGTTGGGTTCGTAGAGTACGGCGGCCTTCATGCGTTTCTCCCGTATTTTTCTGGACAAGCGGATGATTTCGACCCCGCTCTTCCGAAGGACGCCGTCCGGCGACGTCTTCCGGCCGTCGAAAATCTAGCCCGTCGCCGCCAAATCAACCAGAGCTTGGGCGGCGGCGCCGGCGTCCATATTTCGGGAACCTCGGATTAATCCTCTGCGGCTATTGATGATCGTGGACGAAACCCAGAAGCGGGACTCCGGCCCGCCCGCTTTCCGAACGAAGACGCCATGTACGACATGCCGAACATGCGGCGCCCTTGCTCCTCCCCTGTCGGGCGACAGGTCGCGCGGCCATGAGTGCGCCGCGCGTATCGGTCGTCACGGCCGCCTTCAACGCCGCCGGCCACATCGCGAGCGCTCTCGAAAGCGTCGCCCGGCAGACGTGTACGGACTGGGAATTGATCGTCGTCGACGACGGCTCGACGGATTCGACGGCCGACGTCGTGCAAGGATTTGCGGCGCGGGATTCGCGGGTTCGTTATCGTCGGCTCGCGCGGAACGCCGGCGTCGCCGCGGCGCGCAACGCTGCGCTCGGCATGGCGCGAGGCGACTGGGTCACGGTCCTCGACAGCGACGACGCCTATGCGCCCGACCGGTTGCAAACCCTGCTCGACCGGGCGGAGAGCGATGGTCTCGACATCGTCGCCGACAATTTGCTTCTCCACGACGCGGCGAAGGACGTCGTGGTCTGCAAGGCTTTCGGCATCGGCGCGGACGCCTGCGCGCTGACGCGCGAGCGGCTCGTGATGAACGACGGCCCGCCCAGGATCGCGAGCCTCGGCCACCTCAAGCCGTTCGTCCGGCGCGCGTTTCTGGAGCGGTCGGGCGTGCTCTATCCTGCGGACGCGCGGCTCGGCGAAGACTTCTGCTTCTTGTTCTTCCTGCTCGAGCGCACGGACCGCGCCAAACTTCTGGATTACGCGGGATATCGCTACACGCTGCCCTTCAGCCTGGATTCGGGCGCGCGCGCCCCTGGCACGCGCACGCCCTATGGATCGGACGGCCTGGAAGACCTGCGCCGCACGAACCTGCTCCTCCGCAATCGCGTGGCGCTGCATTGGCCGGCCGAGACCGGGCTCGTCGCCCTGCTCGAGAAGCGCAGCGACGACCTGCGTCACGAAGGCGCGTGGCGGGAAGCGCGGCGATCTTTCCGGCTGCGCCGCTATTTCGACGCTGCGCGCATCCTGGCGCGCATCGATCCGACCTACCGGCGCGCGCAGCTCGCCGCGCTCGTGCGCCATCGCAATGGCAGATTCCAGACTTCGCTGAGCTGACCGGCTTTCAGGCCGCCGGTTTGCGCGCCGCCACGTCGATCGCGCGCTCGAACAGGCCGCGCCGGTCCGCGGCATTCATCGCGAGCGTCGACTGGATCAGGCAAGCGACATGCGCAGAGCTGATGGCGTCGATGAAGGCCTGTTCTTCCGCGGCGTCCTGAAAGTCGCCCGACCATCGCGACAGGCACAGCGATTGCGCGTCCGGAAACAACCCTGCGGCGTCCAGACCCATCACCCGGTCCGCGAAGACGCCGTAGAGGATATATTCGGCGAAGTGCGGGGTCCGCGCGAGCGCGATGCGCCAGTCCACGCCCGCGATTTCGGCGATGCGCGCCGCGAGCGCGCGCACCACCGAGCGGCGCCAGACCACGATCTGGTCGATGTATTCGGCGCCGTGATAGTCGGCTTCGGGAAGGCCGAGCAGCTTTGCGGCGGCGGCGTGCCATTTGCGATGAGACGGCAGGTCGACCATTTCGGGGCTGCGATAGAGCCGCACGCGTTCGCCGCTTGCGAGCTGATCCAACCGCAGCGGCCTGATGAAGGCGTTGTCGCTGTCGACGTGAACGACGATTTCGGTCGGCGAAACAGCAGCGGCTGAAATCTTCATGATCTGCTGCGCGATCCAGCCGCGGACCGGCGCGCTGAAGGGCGTGAGATAGACGTTGCGCCGGGGCAAACGCAGCCGCGCGCGCCATTTCGGTCCGGGCAGCGGCGCCTTGACGAACCAGCGCGGCAGCAAGGATTCCTGCGTCGCAATCGTTCGCCTCGGCCCTGCGAATGCGGAGAACATCGCGACGTCGCGCGCAGGCACGTAGAGAATATGCGCGATGTCGGGCGGAACGAAGCGATCGACGCTCTCGCACAGCAACCGGCAGATTTCGAAATCCCCGCTGAAGGAACAGGTGACGAGGCTCGCCGTCAATCGCTGCGTCTTCGTGTTCATCGCGCCCAATCCATCGGTTCGATCGGCGAAAAATCGGAACGCACGGCCTGTCGCGGCGCGAAGCGCTCGGGAAATTGCAGCATTTCCGTCACCTCGGTCACATGTACGGCGAAATCTTCGTCGAGCCGGCTGCGGCGCCCGGCGCGGATAGCGTCCGCGAGTTCGGCGACGCCGCGCATGAAATCCATCGTCGGTTTTCCGCGCCCCCCGCGAAATGGCGTCGGACGCACGGGCTTCACGCGTTCGCCGCCGAGATTGCCGAAGCGCCGCTCGATCGCACGGCGTATGCGCGTCTCGGCGGGACGACGCAGCATGACCGGACAGGCGTAGTCCCACGGCTCTCTGAGTTCGAGCGCGCCGTCTTCGCCGACGATCCGCATGCGATGGTCGTAGGGCGCGACGATGGAATTTGTCAGGCGCGCGACGACGCCGCCGTCGAATTCGAGAACGCCGACGGAAAAATCGGGCGCCGGATGCGGCAGCGGCGGATTGGTCTGCTTGTCGGGAATCAGAAGCGATGCAAAGGCGGAAACGCGCCGCACCGGCCCGAACAGCGCCGCAAAAATGGTGATGGCGTAACCTGCATGTTCGAACGTACAACCCGTTTCGAATTCTCCCCGGGCCGGCCACACGCGGCCGCTGCGGCTCACCCAATCCCGATAATTGGCCCGATGGATCATCCCGTCGTCGAGTTCCGCATAGGCGAGGACCGGCCTGCCGATCCGCCCGGCCCGAACGGCCGACCAGATCGTCTGGGCGGCCTCGCCCAGCAGATTGCACGGAGCGGCGCCCAGCCGAACGCCGGCCGCGCGCGCAGCGGCGCGCAGTTCGATCGCCTCGTCGCCGGTCATCGCGAGCGGCTTTTCGGTGTAGACATGCTTGCCCGCGCCGATCGCGGCGAGCGTGACGGCGCGATGGTTTTCCGGGTCCGTCAGGTTGACGACCACCTCGACCGCGCGATCGGCCAGGACCTCTTCGAGCGAGCCGTAGGTCTTGTCGCCCCAGCAGGCGCGAAAAGCTTCGAGGCGCGCCGGATCGCGGTCGAATATGCCGCACAGCCGGAGGCCCTGCGCATGAAGGCCAAGGCAATGGCGGTAGGAATCCGCCACATAGCCGCAGCCGACGATCGCAATTCCGGTGGGT
>JAGWTW010000177.1 GCA_028868735.1 Hyphomicrobiales bacterium
CATCCGCTTCACGGAGACCTATGATCCTTCGCTTCCGCCGGTTTTCGCCAACCGCGACCAGCTCATCCAGCTTTTCCTCAATCTCGTGAAAAACGCGGCGGAGGCGATCGGCGTGGACGCGATCGACGGGGAAATCGAGCTTTCGACGGCTTTCCGGCCTGGCGTGCGGATGCGGACCGCCGGCTCGACGGCGCTTGTCAGCCTGCCCCTCGAGTTCTGCGTGAAGGACAACGGGCCGGGCATCCCCGAGGACATCATGGCCAATCTCTACGATCCCTTCGTTACGACGAAGGCGAGCGGGACTGGCCTCGGACTTGCTTTGGTCGCGAAAATAGTCGGCGACCATGGCGGCGTGGTCGAATGCGAGTCCCAGCCGCGGCGTACAACCTTCCGGATCCTGATGCCCATGTATCGCACGGCCGGCGGAACCATACAGGACGGGCGCGCGACCTGATCGCACGCCTCAGGAGAGACAATTGATGTCGGGTCGTTCAATATTGGTCGCCGACGATGACATGGCGATCCGCACGGTGCTCAGCCAGGCTCTCTCCCGCGCCGGATACGAGGTGCGGGCGACCGGTTCAGCGGCGACGCTCTGGCGCTGGGTCGAGGCCGGAGACGGCGACCTGATCGTCACCGACGTCATCATGCCGGACGAGAACGCCTTCGATCTGCTGCCGCGGATCAAGAAGCTGCGACCGGAGCTGCCGATCATCGTGATGAGCGCGCAGAACACGTTCATGACGGCGATCAAGGCGTCGGAACGCGGCGCCTACGACTACCTCCCCAAGCCCTTCGATCTCAAGGAGCTCGTCGCCATCGTCGGCCGCGCGCTGTCCGCGCCGCGGCCGCGGTCGGAACGCGACCCCCACGAGGAAATCGAGGGCATGCCGCTCGTCGGCCGTTCGCCGGCGATGCAGGAGATTTATCGCGCGCTGGCGCGGCTCATGCAGACCGACCTCACCGTGATGATCACGGGCGAGTCGGGCACCGGCAAGGAGCTCGTGGCGCGCGCGCTGCACGATTACGGCAAGCGCAAGAAGGGTCCGTTCGTCGCCATCAACATGGCCGCGATCCCGCGTGATCTCATCGAAAGCGAATTGTTCGGCCACGAGAAGGGCGCCTTCACCGGCGCCAACCAGCGCTCGGCCGGCCGGTTCGAACAGGCCGAAGGCGGTACGCTTTTTCTCGACGAGATCGGCGACATGCCGATGGAGGCGCAGACCCGCCTCCTGCGCGTGCTGCAGCAGGGCGAGTACACGACCGTGGGCGGCCGTACGCCGATCAAGAGCAACGTTCGTATCGTCGCAGCCACCAACAAGGATCTGCGCGTTTCGATCCAGCAGGGCCTGTTTCGCGAAGACCTGTTCTTTCGCCTCAACGTCGTGCCGTTGCGCCTGCCGCCGCTGCGCGAACGCTCCGAGGATATTCCCGACCTCGTCCGGCATTTCTTCAAGCTCGCGGCGGAAGAGGGGCTGCCGCAGAAGCGCATGGAGCCGGCCGCGCTCGATCGCCTCAAGCGCTATCGCTGGCCCGGCAACATTCGCGAGCTCGAAAACCTGACGCGCCGGCTCGCCGCCCTTTATCCGCAGGAGAACATCAACGAATCTCTCGTCGAGTCCGAACTCGGGCAGGATTACGCGCTGCCGCCACAGGCCGGCCCGGCGGAACTGCTTTCCCCGTCGAGCGCCGCACGCGGCGCGCCACGGAGCGACAAGGACGATTCGCTGGGATTGTCGGTCGAGCGGCACCTGTCGGACCTTTTCAAATCCTTCGGCGACGGCCTGCCGCCGCCCGGGCTCTATCACCGCGTTCTGCGCGAGATCGAATATCCGTTGCTGTCGGCCGCGCTGGCCGCGACACGGGGCAACCAGATCAAGGCCGCCGAATTGCTCGGGCTGAACCGCAATACGCTTCGCAAGAAGGTGAGAGACCTCGATATCCGGTTGATGCGCCTTCCGCGCTGACCGGCTCGCCCGAAAATTGTCGTAATCGGGCAACACCGTTGCGTCGTTGCAACGCGCGCGCGGTTGGGCTAGCGCATGAGCGGCCCCTTTCGCCGCTCGCGCCCGCAAAGGTCGATGTCAGAGTCCGAAACCAACGATTCCCCGACGGAGCGGCCGACCGGCTCGCGTTTCGTCAACCGACTCGGGCCTTTCGCCATCGCGCTGGCGCTGGTCAGCGCGATGTCGAGTTTCTTCATCCTGTCGGGGCTGACGCCTATTGCCGCCGACGCGCGGCTGGCGACGATATTGTTCGTCGCGGACGGCGTCTCGCTCCTGCTCCTGATCATCATCGTCGTGGGCGAGGGGTGGAGCCTGTTTTCTGCCTGGCGCGCAGGCGTCGCCGCCTCACGCCTGCATTTCAGGATCGTGCGCGCCTTCTCCCTGGCGGCCGCCATCCCGGCGCTCGTCATCGCCATCGTCGGGACGATCACGCTCGACCGCTCGATCAGCCCCGGCTTCATGCAGGACGTCCGCGCCTTCATCTTCAACACGGCCGAGGCGGCGCGCCTGTTTCGCCAATCGCAATGCCGGTCGCTGCTGCAGGAAGCCCAGCTCACCGCCGCCGATCTCGATCGTGCGAAGCCCATGTTCGACGCCGACCGGACGCTGTTCCACGAGTTCTTTTCCTCGCGCGCGAAATATCTGGGTTTCACACAAGCCGCGCTGATGAAGGAAGACGGGGAGAAACTCGATACGGCCGAGTTTCCCCCCGACGGGAAGGCCAAGTCCGACTTCATCAAGCCCGAGCCGTCGGATTTCGAGGATGCGCGCAAGAGCGAGGCGACCTGCGTCGTCGCAGATGAAGGCAAAACCTTCGTCGCATTGCGCAAGATCGACTCGTTTCCCGGAGTCTATCTCTACGCCGCGCGCCCGGTCGATCCGTTCACGCTCGAATTTCCGCAGCAGGCGGCGAGCCTGATCTCGGTCTACAATGGCTTCGAAGCCCAGCGTCGCAACATCATCGTCGCCTTTGCGACCATGTTCGGCGTGATCGCGTTCGTCATGCTGCTGTCGGCGATCTGGCTCGGGCTTGCCTTTGCAAACAGGCTGGTCGCGCCGATCCGGCGTCTCATCGCGGCGACCGACGAAGTGGCGAGCGGCAATCTCTACGTGCGCGTGCCGATCGACAAGGCGGAGGGCGACCTGTCGCATCTCGGCGAGACGTTCAACAAGATGACCTCGGAGCTGCGCCTCCAGCAAAACCGGCTTCTCGCGGCGAGCCGGCTGATCGACGAACGCCGCGTCTTCACGGAAGCCGTACTGTCGGGCGTGCCGGCGGCGGTCGTCGGCGTCGATCCGCACGGACTGGTCACCGTCGTCAATCCGTCGGCCGAGAGACTGCTGCTGACGCGCGCGGACGAGGCGGCGATCGGACACGCCGTTTCCGAAACCCTGCCGGAAATTGCGCCGATCCTGCAGGACGCCGCGGCCAGCCATCGCAGTGCGCAGGGGCAGGTCGCCATGACGCGCGCGGGCCGGGAGCGTATTCTCAACGTGCGCGTGACATCCGGCGCGAGCGACGAGTCCGGACGCAGCTTCGTCGTCACGCTCGACGACATTACCGATCTCGTGACGGCGCAGCGCACGTCGGCCTGGGCCGACGTCGCGCGCCGCATCGCACACGAAATCAAGAATCCGCTGACCCCGATCCAGCTCTCGGCGGAACGCCTCAAACGCAAGTACGGCCGCGTCATCACCGTGGACAAGGACGTGTTCGACCAATGCACGGACACGATCGTGCGTCAGGTCGACGACATCAAGCGGATGGTCGACGAGTTCTCCTCCTTCGCGCGCATGCCGAAGGCCAAGCCCGAAAGCGACGATCTCGTCCAATGCATTCGGCAGGTCGTGTTCCTGATGCGCGTCGGCCATCCGGACATCGACATCCAGGAGCATTTCGCGGTCGAACGGCTTCCCGCAATGTTCGACCGGCGATTGATCTCCCAGGCGCTGACCAATGTCATCAAGAATGCGACCGAGGGCGTCGCGGCGTCGGAGGGGGCGAACGGCCCGGGACGCATCGACGTATCACTCGCCGTCTCGGACGGGATCGCGGCCATCGACGTCATCGACAACGGGCGCGGGTTCCCGACCGAAAATCGACAGCGGCTGCTCGAACCCTACGTGACGACGCGCAGCGAGGGGACGGGGCTCGGCTTGCCGATTGTCGCCAAGATCATGGAGGATCATGGCGGGGGAATCGAATTGCTCGACGCGCCGGACGGACCGGGCGCCTATGTGCGCCTGTTCATGCGCGTCGAGGGAGGCGCCGGCGCGCACATCGCAGACCAGGCGAATACTGCATTGCTCAAAGAAACCGACCAGCAGAAAGCCAAGAACTGACCATGGCGACGGACATCCTCATCGTCGACGACGAAGCCGACATCAGAGAGCTCGTTTCCGGGATTCTCTCGGACGAGGGCCATTCGACGCGAACGGCCAAGAATTCGGACGAGGCGCTCGCCGCGATCGAGGCGCGGCGCCCGCATCTCATGTTTCTCGATATCTGGATGCAGGGGTCGCGCCTCGACGGGCTGCAGCTGCTGCAGGTCGTGAAGGAGCATCATCCGAACCTGCCGGTCGTGATGATTTCCGGTCACGGCAATATCGAGACGGCGGTCAGCGCCATTCGCGCCGGCGCGTACGACTTCATCGAGAAGCCTTTCAAGGCGGACCGCCTCGTGATCGTCGCCGAGCGCGCGCTCGAGGCCTCGCGTCTCAAGCGCGAAGTGAGCGAATTGCGCTCGCGCGCGGGCGCGGTCGACAAGATCGTCGGCCGCTCGCCGGCGATCAACCAGCTGCGGCAGGTGATCGAACGCGTCGGGCCGGCCAATTCGCGCATTCTCATCTCGGGCGCGCCCGGCTCCGGCAAGGAGCTGGTCGCGCGTTCGATCCACGAAGCGTCCGGCCGTGCGGCGGGACCGTTCGTCGTCATCAACGCCGCGACCATCACGCCAGAGAACATGGAGCTCGAATTGTTCGGCTCCGAGGGCAAGGACGGCCGCCGCAAGGTCGGCGCGCTCGAGGAGGCGCATGGCGGCACGCTCTATATCGACGAGGTCGCGGACATGCCGCGCGAGACGCAGGCGAAAATCCTGCGCGTGCTCGTCGACCAGAATTTCCAGCGCGTGGAGGGGTCGACGCGCGTTCACGTCGACGTGCGGATCATTTCGTCGAGCTCGCGCGATCTCGGCCGGGCCATCGCCGAAGGCGCGTTTCGCGAGGAGCTGTTCCATCGCCTGTCCGTCGTGCCGATCAACGTGCCGGCGCTGTCCGACCGGCGCGAGGACATTCCCGAACTCGTCGAATTCTTCATGGACCACGTGTCGCAGACGACAGGCATGGCGCGCCGCAAGATCGCGCCCGACGCGATGGCCGTGCTGCAATCGCACGACTGGCCCGGCAATATCCGCCAGCTTCGCAACAACGTCGAGCGCTTGATGATCCTCGCCGTCGGCGAGGCGGACGCGGAAGTCACGGCCGAGATGCTGCCTTCGGAAATAGGCGCGCTTGTGCCGGCGACGCCGAACGGGGCGGGCGGCGAGAAATTGCTCGGCCTGCCGCTGCGCGAGGCGCGCGAAGTGTTCGAGCGCGAATATCTCGTCGCGCAGATCAGCCGCTTCGGCGGCAACATCTCGCGCACGGCGGAGTTCATCGGGATGGAGCGGTCCGCGCTGCATCGGAAACTGAAATCGCTGGCGATCGACTGAGAGCAGGCGGGTCGAAAGAACGTCCGGCAAGCGGGCGTTGCGCACGGCAGAGACGGGCGGGGAGCGGACGTTCGACGACACGCGAAAAAAGCAGCGTCATGGCCGGGCTTGTCCCGGCCATCCACGCCGCGCCGTCTGAAGCGGCGTATGATTTCGGCCGCAATCGCGCCGTGTCATTCCCGCGAAAGCGGGAATCCAGTTCCCATGTCCTGCCGCGCT
>JAGWTW010000054.1 GCA_028868735.1 Hyphomicrobiales bacterium
CGCGTCCGTGCGCGCGCACGAGCGCGCCTGCCGCCGCGGCGAGGCGGCGATGCTCGACATTCGACAATCGCAGCGTTTCGCGCAGCCGGTCCGCGTCCTCGACCACGGCGACGGCGAAGGCGCACAGGCGCAGCACCGCATCCGCCTCCACGCTCCGCGCGCATTCGATCGCGGCGAGGCGGTCGAGTTGCGAGGAATAGAGAACGCCCGCGCAGGCGATTTCGAGCAGGCCGGCGTCCGCGGCTTCGCGCGCGACCTCGGGCCCGCGCGGGGCGGCGAGCAATTTCAGAATCTCGGCGCGCACGCGTTCGGCGGAGAGATGCGCGAGCCCCTGCCGCAAGGAGATCGCAGCGGAAAGCCCGTCGGCGTCGAGCGGTCCTTCGCCGTAGGCCGCGTGAAACCGGAAGAAGCGCAGGATGCGCAGGTAGTCTTCCGCGATGCGCGTGCGCGCGTCGCCGATGAAGCGCACGCGCCGCCGCGCGAGATCGGCCCGGCCGCCGAGCGGGTCGTGCAACACGCCGTCGCGCGCAAGCGACATCGAATTGATCGTGAAATCGCGCCGGCGCGCGTCGGCGTCGAAGTCGCGGCCGAAACGCACTTTCGCGCGGCGCCCATCCGTCTCGACATCCTCGCGCAAACTCGTCACCTCGAACGGACGGCCGGCGACCACCACCGTCACCGTGCCGTGTTCGTAGCCGGTCGGCACGCTCTTCAAGCCCGCTTTCTTCGCGCGCGCGACGATGATGTCCGGCGTCGCCGTCGTCGCCATGTCCACATCCGTGAACGGCCGGCCGATCAGCGCGTTGCGCACGGCGCCGCCGACGATGCGCGTCTCCTCGCCGTCGCCGTCGAGCGCGGCGAGCGCGCGCGCGACGCGCGGATCGGCGAGCAGGCCGGCGAGCGCGGCGGCGCTCATTGAAAATGTCCGGGAACGACGCGCCCGTTCTCGATGTGAGCCGGCGTGTAGGCGCCGAGCTGACGGCGCGCGGTCAGGCCGAAAACCAGCATGCCGGCGACCGCGACGACCAGCCCCGCGATCGTCAGCCAGAGCGAAGGACCGCCCTGCCAATGCGCGGTCGCGGCGGGATTGCGCCGGAGCGCCAGCAGATAGAGCGCGTAGAGAACGAACGGCGCGAGAAAGAGGACGAGAGGCTCGACGAAGGCGCGCCACATCACCTGTAGAGCCTCTCGTAAAGGTTGCGCAGAATTCCCGCGGTCACGCCCCAGATATAATGGCTCTCCCAGGGCATGGCGTAGAAATGTCGCGTCGCGCCCTTCCATTCGCGCGACTGGCGCTGGTGGTTTTCGGGATTCATGACGAAGGCGAACGGCGTCTCGAACGTCTCCGATACTTCGTGTGCGTTGATCGTGAGATCGAACGGCGGATGGATCTGCGCGACGACGGGCGTGATCCGGTAGCCTGAGCCCGACAGATAGGGATCGAGCAATGCGAACGGCTCGACATGCCGCCGCGCAAGGCCGATCTCTTCCTCTGCCTCGCGCAAGGCGGCGGCGACGGCGTCCTCGCCGTCGTCGATCTTGCCGCCGGGAAAAGCGACCTGGCCGGAATGGCTGCGCAGATAGGTGGCGCGTTCGGTGAGCAGGACCGTCGCGCCCTCGGGCCGGTCGATGAGGCCGATGAGAACGGCGGCGGGCCGCGCCTCCGCGAGCGCGGCGGCGACCTCCGTCTCGTGCGCCGACACGATGTGATCGTCGCCGGGCTGGCGTGCGGGCGGCGCGCCCTGTTCGGCCAGGCGGGCGCGCACGTAATCGATCGCCGATGCAGCGGGAGCGGAAAGTGAATCCATGTCGAAGACATAGATAGCCTGCCCCGGCGCGCATTGCGATATAAGCGGGCGATCGCGGAGGAACCGCCTTGGCCTTGTCGACTTTTTCCGCCCCCATCGGGGACCGCTGGTTCGAAGACTATGTCGTCGGCGCCGCCTACGAATTCGGCCCGACGGCCCTGACCGAAGCCGACATCGTCGGATTCGCGCGCCTTTACGACCCGCAGGACATGCATGTCGATGCGGCGCTTGCGGCGAAAAGCGCGTTCGGCGGTCTGATCGCGTCGGGCTGGCAGACCGTCGGCGTCCTGATGCGCCTCGCGGTCGATCATTACCTCTCGCATGTCGCGAGCATCGTTTCGCCCGGCGTCGACGAATTGCGCTGGTTGAAGCCCGTGCGGCCCGGCGACGCGCTGACCTTGCGCGTGACGACGCTGGAATCACGGCCCTCGGCCTCGCGGCCCGATCGCGGATTGGTCCTGTCGCGTCTCGAAGGCGTCAATCAGGACGGCGAGATCGTTTGCTCGATGAAGGCGATGAACCTCATGCTGCGGCGGCCGGCCGCTTAGGCGCCGGCGCGCCTTCGGTCCCCTGCTCCGCCGCGATCGCGCGCGCGATCAGACGGCGCGCATGGACGCCGCCGGCGTCGATGTCGAGCTTGAGAAGGCGCCGTTCCGGCCATGCGCGCAGATTGGCCTGCTGACGCTCGAGGATGTCGAGATCCTCGGCGAAGATCGCGCCCTGGCCCTCGAGGATCGTCTTCGTCAGTTCGGCGTCCTGCGGCCTGAAGCTGCGGGCCATGCCCCAGAAATACCAGTGCGACGTCTCCGTCTCCGGCGTGATGAAGTCGACCACGGTCGCGCTCGTGCGCGAAGCCGCCGGCGCAGCGCGGCCCCCGGCGCCGGCATAGGCCACGCCCACGTCGATCATGACATGGCTCGGCAGGCTGAAGCGGCACACCTGCCAGCGGTCGACGCTGCGCGAATCGTCATGCCCGTTGGCGCGCTGCGCCATGCTCCAGAACGGCGGCGACGAGACATTGTCCATCAGGCGTTCGGCGACGACGCTCGCGTCGTCGACCCGCGTGGCCACCGGCGCCTCGTCGATCTCCTTCTGGCCGATGCTCGTCGCATGCACGTAGGTTTCGTGCGTCAGGTCCATGAGGTTGTCGATCATCAGGCGATAATCGGCTTTGACGTGATAGAGCCCGCCTCCGTAGGCGAAGGCGGGATTGTCGGCCCATTCGAACGTCGGAACGGCTGCCGGATCGGCGCTTGCGGGATCGCCCGGCCAGAGCCACACAAATCCGTATTTTTCGACGACGGGAAACGACCGCGTTTTCGGAAAGGCGGCGACGCGCTGCTTCGGCATCGCGCAGGCGCGCCCGTCTCCGTCCATCGCCAGCCCGTGATACGGGCAGACCAGCGTGTCCCCCTCCACCTTGCCGAGCGACATGGGCGCGCCGCGATGCGGGCAGAAATCCTCGACGGCGGCGATCTGGCCGTCCGCCCGCCGGAAAAACGCGACCCGTTCGCCGCAGATCTGCCGGCCGAGCGGCTTGTCGACGATCTCGTCCGCCCGCGCGGCGACATACCAATGATTCACCGGCCACGGCTTCGGCCTCGACTCCGCCATGTGACTTCCTCCGCGATTTTCGATTATGAGAGGCTTTATATTGGATCCAATTTGATCTGTAAAGGGGAAAAATTGGACTATATTTGCAAAGATATTGCTCCAATTGGAGCCAATAGCGCTGCCCGCGCCCAGATGGCATGATCGGATTCGGGTGGGAGACGAATGAGCAAGCCGGGTCAGCAGGTTCTGGCGCAATTGCGCCAGCAGATCGCGTCGGGGCGCCTGCCGCCGGGCGCGCGCGTCGTCGAGATTCCGACCGCCGAGGCGCTCGGCGTGTCGCGCATGCCCGTGCGCGTCGCGTTGCGGGTTCTGGAGCGCGAAGGCCTGCTCGAAAAAGCCGGCGCGCGCGGGTTTCGGGTGCGCGCCGCCACGCGCGACGACATCGTCGACGGCGTCGAGGTGCGCGGCGTTCTGGAGGGGCTGGCCGCCCTGCGCATCGGCGAGCGCGGCATGTCGGCGGCGACCGAGCGCGCGCTACGGACCTGCCTTGCCGACGGCGACGCCATTTTCGCCAAGGGCCGCCTGGTCGAGGCCGATCTCGCCGCATATCAGGACATGAACGTCCGCTTCCATGCTGCGATCATCGAAGCGGGCGGCGGCGGCGCGATCCGCGAAGCGCTCGCGCGAAACGAACATCTGCCCTTCGCTTCGGTGCGCGCGCTGGCCGCCGACATTGCGCGGCTCGATCGCGAGTACAGCCGCCTGTCCTACGCGCACATGCAGCATCACGCGATCTTCGACGCGCTCGCCAATCGTCAGGGCGCGCGCGCCGAGTCCCTCATGCGCGAACACGCGAACGCCACGCTGGCGCACGTCGATTTCGCATGGCCCGAAATGCAGCGTCCGGAGCCGCGTTGACGGCCCGCCGCCGGACCGGCGCGCCGGCGGCTATCGCTCGGCGGACGCATGGCCGCCCATGAAATTGCGGGCGAGCAGGTGATAGAGGCCTTGCCGGCTCACGGACTTCGAAGCTGCGTTCGCGATCAGCGCGGCCATCATCAGCGGGATCACCATGGCGTGGTCGTTGGTCATTTCAGACACGATGACGAAGGCCGTGATCGGCGCCTGCAGCACGCCGGTCAGATAGGCGACCATGCCGATGAGCGCGAGCGCGCCGATGGGCGCTGTGTGGAAGACGAGCGCGGCGACCGGCGCAAGTCCTGCCCCGATCGACAGCGACGGCGAGAAAATGCCGCCGGGTATGCCGCTGACGGCCGACAGCACGGAGGCGACGAACTTCAGCGGACCGAACCAGAGATCGACGCTCTGTTCGCCGTGCACGATCGATCTCGCCTGCTCGTAGCCGGTGCCGAACACCGAGATGTCGCCGCCGAGCCCGCACATCGCGACGCCGAGGCCGCAGAGCGCGGCGAACAGGATCGGATTCGCCCTTACGAAACGGCCGGCCCGGCTCGCCGAATTGCCGAACGCGACGACGATCTTGCTGAACAGCGCGCCGCCGAGCCCGCCGACGACCGCCAGCGCGACGATCGCCGCCCATTCGCGCCCGAGCGGCAGCGTCGCCGACGTCGATCCGAAATAGGAATAGTCGCCGACGAGCGCGAGCGAGGTGAGGCCGGCCGCGATGATCGCGCCGACGATGAGGCCGCTCGCCTTCGCCTCGAACGAGCGGCTGAGCTCCTCGATGCCGAAGACGATGCCGGCGAGCGGCGTGTTGAAGGCGGCCGCCACCCCGGCGGCGGCGCCCGCGAGCACGAAGCCGGCCTGACGGTAGGGCGAGAAGCGCCCGATCGCGAACATGAGCGAGGCGCCGACCTGCACCGTCGGCCCTTCGCGGCCGGACGACGCCCCGCAGAGCAGCCCGAGCGTCAGCAGCGCGATCTTGCCGAGCCCGACCCGCAGGGAGACGAGCGGCGCGCGCGCTTCCGGCTCTTCCAGATGCAAGGCGGCGATCACCTGCGGAATGCCGCTGCCCTGCGAATTCGGAAACACGGTTTGCGCCGCATAGGCCGCAAGCGCGAAACCGGCCGGCGTGACGATCAGCGCCGCGTATCTCCAATGTTTCAGAAGATCGAAGAACAGCCTCTGCGCGCCGTCGGCCAACACCGCCATCAGCACGGCCGCCGCCCCTACGGCCAGACCGCCGGCGACGAACAGCGCACGGCGCCGCCAGCGCTTCACGGCGATCCGCGAGCGGACGGCCATATGTGTCGCATAGCGGTTGGCGTTGAGATTCATGACGACGTGTCGAGGGCTGAACGCGAAAGCGCGCGTGAGACCCGTACCTCGTAACGCAACGGGAAACCGAAGGCCACCCTGACCGCAATGGCGCGGACGATCGCGGCCCCCGCGCGCCTCTATGAGCCGGCCCGATGCGGCACGATCGACGCGCCGCGCCTGACGAGCTGGGCCGCGAGCGCGCCGCCCGTCCGGATCAGCGGCGCCTCGATCGTGACGTAGAGGATTTCCGTCGCAGCCGCCGTCAGGACCAGCGCGGCGCAGAGCAAAATGAAATCGCTGCCCGTATGCACCGACGCGACGCCGGCGCGCGCATATTGGAAGACGAGTTCGGCGACCGGCATTTGCAGCAGGTAGAGCCCGTAACACCGCTCGCCGCACCATTGGAGAACTCTTCGCGGGATCGCGGCGAGACCGCTCGACGCCGGCGTCGCCTTCGCAGCGCGCTCGCGCGTCGCGAAAAGGAGCGCGAGCGCGGCGCCCGCCCCCGTCAGCGAATAGATGGCGAGCTGGTTCAGGACATAGCCGTAATCATTGCCGTAATGCGTGAGGACGGCGCCCGCGATCACGACCGCCAGCGCAGCCGCCGCAGCAGCGCCGGCAAGCAATGCGAGGCGAGGCCGCTCCTCGCGCGCGGCGCGCGCGATGATGACGCCCCAGATGAACGGATCGGCGCGTGTCGCGAGATTCGTATAGACCGTCATGTCGTTATAGGCGGCGAAGACGAGCACGCGCAGCGCCGGAAGCATGAACAGCAACGGAAATCCGAAGCGGCGCGCGCTATCCTTCGTCGTGAACAGAACCAATGCGGGCAGAAGCAGGTAGAATTGCTGCTCGACGGCGAGCGACCAGGTCGGACTGAGGAAATGTCCGCGCCAGTTGGAAAAACCGGACTGCCAGAAATTCTGCACGAAGGTGAGATAGACCGGCAGCGGCGCCATCGTGTCGACGCTCGGCGCCGGTACGCCGCGCGCTTGCGTGAAGGATTTGAAGGCGAAGGCGACGGCGACGACGAACGTGTAGAGCGGAAGGATGCGAAACGCGCGCCGGACGAAGAACGGCAGGATCGCGTTGGCGCCTTCGCCGCGCGCCTTTGCGGCGAGCAGGCTTCCCGTCAGAAGGTAGGCCGACAGCCCGAAGAACAGATCGACGCCCATCCAGCCGTAGCTGAGCGCGACACGCAGGAAAGCGGGGAAGCCGAGGAATTTGAACAGGCCGAACACGAGCCCGTAATGGTTCGTGATGACCGCCGCCACCGCGAAGCCGCGGACGATGTCGAGCGACTGCGATTTCGACTGCACGTCCCGCGCCCCGGCTTTCTTTCGCTTCCCGCGAGCCCACGGCCCGGCGCCGCTACGGCGCGGGCGCAGCCGCAGCGGCAGGATCGGCCACAGACATTAATGGAGGCTTATGGGACGGCGGCGCGAGACCCTCACTCCCATTTCGCCATGTCGCTCGCCCTCGCCATCGGGAAGAACGCGCCCGCCGAGGCGACGCCGAACATGTCCTCGCCCTCGACCGCCCGCACCTCGCCCCAGGCGACGAGGTCGTAGAACAGCGCGCGCTTGACGAGCGCCCAGAGATCGTCGCGCACCCGCGCATAGGGCTTCAGCCCCTCGGACGCGCCGGGCTCGAACCGCAGGGGATGATCGGCGTCGATTTCGACCCAATCCTCGACATTGGTGCGCAGCCGCAGGACCTGCCCGCGCTCGTCCTGCGTCTTCTGCAATTCGACCCCCAGAAACGGCGCGTCGTCCACCGTTATGCCGACGCGCTCGACCGGGGTCACCAGCACGTAGCGTTCGGGATCCTTGCGCAGGATGGTGGAGAAAAGCTGCACGAGCGCCGGCCGGCCGATCGGCGTGCCCATGTAGAACCAGGTGCCGTCGGCGGCGATCCGCATGTCGATGTCGCCGCAGAATTCCGGATTCCAGAGGTGGACGGGCGGCAGTTTGCGACGTTCTCCGCCCGCGGAACGCGCCGCCTGCGCGAGCCCCTCGAGGCCGCCCGACGCGGCCGGTTTTAGCTGTTCATTCGCCATATTCTCGCGCCCATTGGCCGCCACGCTCGCAGCGCCATAATCTAGGATGGCGCGGCCGGATCGGAAACCTCAGCGATTCGGGCGCCAGCCCCGCCAGAGCGAGAATTGCATGTCCGCATCCCAAGCCGCCCCGACCTCCCTCGACGACGCGGTCGCCCAACAGGCCGACCGGGCGCTCGAAAAGCTCGCGGCCGCGCGCGCCGGCGTCGAGGCGGTCATTTTCGGCCAGCGGCAAGTGGTCGAACAGGCGCTCGTCACCCTTTTGTCGGGCGGCCATGGTCTGCTCGTCGGCGTGCCGGGCCTCGCCAAGACCAAACTCGTCGAGACGCTCGCGACGGTGCTCGGCCTCGAGGCGCAGCGCGTGCAATTCACGCCCGACCTCATGCCCTCGGACATTCTGGGTTCGGAGGTGCTGGAGGAAAGCGCCGACCGCAAGCGTTCCTTCCGTTTCGTCGCCGGCCCCATTTTCGCGCAACTGCTGATGGCGGACGAAATCAACCGCGCTTCGCCGCGCACGCAATCGGCGCTGCTGCAGGCGATGCAGGAAAATCACGTGACGGTCGCCGGCCAGCGGCACGACCTGCCGCGGCCGTTTCATGTGCTCGCGACGCAGAATCCGCTGGAGCAGGAAGGCACGTATCCCCTGCCCGAGGCGCAGCTCGACCGCTTCCTCATGCAGATCGACGTGCTCTATCCCGATCGCGAAGCCGAACGCCGCATCCTCATCGACACGACGGGCGACGCGCAGGCGAAAGCGCAGACCGCGATGAGCGTCGACGATCTGATGCAGGCCCAGCGCCTCGTGCGCCGCCTGCCCGTCGGCGAGAAAGTGCTCGACGCTATCCTCGATCTCGTGCGCGCCGCGCGTCCCGGCGAAGGCGATCCACAGATCGTGAAACACATCGCCTGGGGCCCCGGTCCGCGCGCCGCGCAATCCCTCATGCTCGCCGTGCGCGCGCGCGCGTTGATCGAGGGACGCCTTGCGCCCTCTCTCGTCGACGTCGCGGCGCTCGCCGAACCCGTTCTGAAGCACCGCATGGCGTTGACCTTCGCCGCGCGCGCGGACGGCGAAACCATTCCGGGCCTCGTGCAGAAACTCGCGTCGAGACTTGCATGACGACAGGCGCGCGCCTGATCGATCCTAACGAAAGCGCGGCGGCTCCCCAGAGCCGCCAGATCGCGCTTGATCTCGCGCGCCGCCTGCCGGCCGTCGTCGTCGCCGCGAAGGAAATCGCCGCCTCGATCCTGCACGGCGTCCATGGACGAAGGCGCGCAGGATCGGGCGAGACCTTCTGGCAGTTCCGTCCATTCACATCCGGCGAAGCGGCGGCCCGCATCGACTGGCGCCGCTCGGCGCGTGACGACCGGCTCTACGTGCGCGAACGCGAATGGGAGGCCGCGCACACGCTGTGGCTGTGGATGGATCTCTCGCCGTCCATGGGATTCGTCTCCGATCTCGCCCTGCAACCGAAGGTCGACCGCGCGCTCACGCTCGGGCTGGCGGCCGCCGATCTTCTCGTGCGCGGCGGCGAACGCGTCGGCCTGCTCGGGCTTTCGCGCGCGCTCGCGACCCGCGACATCGTCGACCGCCTCGCCGAAATCCTCGCTGTCGAGGCCGGACTTACGCGCGAACACGATGACCTGCCGCCCGCGCAGGCGCTCGCGCCCCGCACGCGCGCGATCCTGATCGGCGATTTCCTCGTTGCGCCGGACACGTTCGCCGATCGTCTGCGGACCCTGTCGTCGCGCGGCGCGAGCGGACAAATTCTGATGATCGCCGACCCCGTCGAAGAGACGTTTCCCTTCGCCGGCCATGTCGAATTCCTCGACGTCGATTCGAACGCGACCTTGCGCGTCGGCCGTGCGGAAAGCTGGCGCGCGGAATACGAACGGCGCCTCGCCGCGCATCGCGCGAGGATCGCCGACATCGCGCGCGCGCACGACTTCACTTTCGTCGTCCACCGCACGGATCGTCCTGCGTCAGAGGCGCTGCTCGCCCTGCGCGCACGGCTCGAGGCCGGCTCAGTCTACGGCGCGATCGCATGATCGGCCTGCCCGTCGCCTTCGTCGCGCCGCTCGCGCTGATCGGCCTGCTCGCATTGCCGGTCATCTGGCTCTTGCTGCGCGTGACGCCGCCGCGGCCGGAGCGCACGCCGTTTCCGCCGCTGCGGCTGCTGCTCGACATCGAACGCCGCGACGAAACGCCTGCGCGCACGCCATGGTGGCTGCTGCTGCTTCGGCTCGCGGTCGCCGGCCTCGCCTGCCTCGCCTTCGCCGGGCCGATCTGGAATCCGGCGCCGGCGGGCGAAGGCGGCAAGGCGCCGATGCTCGTGATGCTCGACGACGGCTGGGCCGCTGCGCCCGATTGGGACAAGCGCATCGCCTTCGCCGCGAGCGCGATCGAGGCGGCCGGCCGTCGCGGCGCGCCGGTCGCGCTGATGGTCTTGTCTGAAGGCGCGCGCGAACCGACGCTCGCCGACAGCGCGCACACGCTCGACGCCTTGCGCGCCAAAAAGCCGCAGCCTTACGCGCCTGCGCGCCTCGCCGCGCTGCCGGCGATCGAAAGTTTCGCGCAGGCGCACAAGGGCGCGGGCGCCCTGTGGATCGCCGACGGGCTGGAGGCCGGCGATGCGCGCGCCTTCGCCGAGAAGCTGGCTCACCTGTTCGGCGCATCGCTCGATTTCGCGAGCGAAGACCGCCTGCCGCTGGCGCTCGCCGGCGCGCGCAATGAGGCGCAGGGCCTGATCGCGCGCGTGTTGCGCGCTTCCCCCGCGAGCGCCGCCGCCGGCCGCGTGCGCGCAAGCGACATGAAGGGCCAGACGCTCGCAGAGGCGCCCTTCGTATTTCAGAAAGGAAACGAGGCGGAGGCGAAGATCGACCTGCCCGTCGAATTGCGCAACGACGTCGCGCGCCTCGATATAATCGGCGAGAAATCGGCCGGCGCCGTCTCGCTGCTCGACGACCGCTGGAAGCGGCGGCGCGTCGGTCTCGTCAGCGGCGCGAGCGCCGACGTCGCGCAACCGTTGCTGGCGCCGAACTATTATCTTTCGAAAGCGCTCGGTCCCTACGCCGACGTGCGCGAGGCGCGCGCGGACGCCACCGACCCGATCGGCGCGCTGATCGACGACGGCGTCGATGTCCTCGTCCTCTCCGACATGGCGATCGGCGCGCCCGACGTGCGCGAGAAGCTCGACAAGTTCCTCGCCGAAGGCGGCGTGCTCGTCCGCTTCGCCGGCACGCGCCTCGCCGGCTCGCAAGACGATCTCACGCCCGTGCAATTGCGGCGTTCCGGCCGCGTGCTCGGCGGCGCGCTCTCGTGGGAGACGCCGAAGAAGCTCGGGCCGTTCGACGAAAAGAGCCCGTTCGCCGGGCTCGCGGCGCCGGACGACGTGACGGTGTTGCGCCAGGTGCTCGCCGAGCCGGAGCCGGGCCTTCCCGCGCGCACCTGGGCGCAGCTTGCCGACCACACGCCGCTCGTGACCGCCGAGCGGCGCGGCAAGGGCCTGCTCGTGCTCTTCCACATCACCGCCGACACGACATGGTCGAACCTGCCGATCTCCGGCCTCTTCCCGGAGATGCTGCGCAGGATCGTCGCGCTCTCTGGCGCGGCGGCGCACACGGCGCCGGCGGAAGAAGAACTGTCCTCGACCGACGCGCCGCAGAAGGCGGAGACTTTTGCGCCGAACCGCACGCTCGACGGCTTCGGCGCATTCGGCGCGCCGCCCGGGAATGCGCGCGCCCTCGCCGCGGGTTTCCGCGGAGCGGGCTCCGCCGATCATCCGCCGGGCTTCTACGGCCCGTCGGACGCGCTCGTCGCCGTCAACGCGCTGGAGCCGGACGCCAATCTCGCGGCGGCCGACCTGTCCGGAATTTCAGCACGCCGCGCGACGATCGAACAGGCCCAGCCGATCGACCTGCGCGCGCCGCTGATCGCCTGCGTCTTCATGCTTCTGCTCGCCGATGCGCTCGCCTCGCTCTGGCTCGGCGGCGGCCTCCGTGGTTTTCGCGCACGACGCGCAAGCGCGGCGGTCGCCGTTCTCGCTACGCTCGGCGCGCTCGCATTCCACGCGGGCGACGCGCGCGCGCAGAACGCGCCGCCGCCGGCCCAGCAGCCGGGCGCCCCGACACAACGCGACATCGACGCCGCGCTCGTCACGCGGCTCGCCTATGTCGTGACCGGCGATCCGCGCGCGGACGAGGCGAGCAAGGCCGGTCTGCAATCCCTGTCGCGCACGCTCGCCGAACGCACGTCGCTCACGCCCGGCGATCCCGTCGGCGTCGATCCCGCGCGCGACGAACTCGTCTTCTATCCGATGCTGTACTGGCCGATCTCGGCGACGCGCCCGCAACCCACGGCCGCCGCCGTGCAGAAGATCGCCGCCTATATGAAGCAGGGCGGCATGATCGTGTTCGACACGCGCGACGCGTTGACGCAACGCCCCGGCGGCCCGCCGACGCCCGAGCAATCCTGGCTGCGCAAATTGCTCGAAGGCGTCGACGTGCCGGAGCTGGAGCCCGTGCCGCGCGACCATGTGGTGACGAAAACCTTCTATCTCATCGACGGCTTCATCGGCCGCACGGCGAACGGGCAGACATGGATCGAGGCGCTGCCGCCGGAAACGCCGGATACGGCGAACCGGCCGGCGCGCGCAGGCGACAGCGTGTCGCCGATCGTGATCGCCTCCAACGATCTCGCCGCCGCCTGGGCCGGCGATCGCTACGGCGAGGGGCGATATCCGCTCGTTCCCGGCGGCGCGCGCCAGCGCGAACTCGCGTTGCGCGGCGGCGTCAATCTCGTGATGTACACGCTGACCGGCAATTACAAGGCCGACCAGGTGCATGTGCGCGACCTCCTGAACCGGCTGGGGCATTGAGATGAGCGCCTGGTCGATCGCCTTCTCGCCGCTCGTCCCGTCGTGGCTGCTCATCGTCATGGGCCTGTGCGGGCTCGTCGTCGTCGCGCTCGCGATCTGGGCGCGCAGACCCGGCGCGTGGCTGCGCGCGCTCGGCGTCGCGCTCGTGCTCGCCGCGCTCGGCGACCCCTCTTTCGTCCGCGAGGATCGCGAGCCGTTGAAGGACACTGTTGCGCTGGTTCTCGACACGAGCGGCAGCCAGACGATCGGCGAGCGCCCTGCGCAGATGCGCGCCGCGGGCGAGGAATTGCGCAAGCGTTTCGCCGCGCTCGGCAATGTCGACGTGCGCGTGATCGAAAGCGGCCGCAGCGAAGCGGAAGCCGACGGCACGAAGCTTTTCGCCGCACTCAACGCAGGTCTCGCCGATACGCCGCCCGAACGGCTCGGCGCGGTCGTGATGGTGACCGACGGTATCGTTCACGACATCCCCGACAACGTCGACAGGCTCGGCTTCAAGGCGCCGCTGCATGTCCTCGTGACGGGTCACGACGGCGAACGGGACCGCCGCATCGAACTCGTCGAGGCGCCGCGCTTCGGCATCGTCGGCAAGACTGTCTCGATTTCCGCGCGCGTGGTCGATTCGGGCGGCGGGCGGGAGCCGGTCGCGATCCGCGTGCGGCGCGACGGCGCCGACATCGCCATGGTGCACGGGGCGCCCGGCGAGACGATCGAACTGCCCGTGCATGTCGAACACGGCGGCCCGAACGTCGTCGAGATTGAGGTCGATCCGGTTCCCGGCGAACTCACCACGCTCAACAACAAGGCCGTCGTGACGGTCGAGGGCGTGCGCGACAAGCTGAAAGTCCTGCTCGTTTCGGGCGAGCCGCATGCGGGCGAGCGCACATGGCGCAATCTCCTGCGCTCCGACGCCAATGTCGACCTCGTGCATTTCACGATTTTGCGGCCGCCGGAAAAGCAGGACGGCACCCCGATCAACGAACTCGCGCTCATCGCCTTCCCGACCGCCGACCTGTTCGGCCGCAAGATCGGCGATTTCGATCTGATCATCTTCGATCGCTATTCGAACCAGAGCGTTCTGCCCTCGATCTATCTCGACAACATCGTCAAATACGTGCGCGAAGGCGGCGCGCTGCTGATTGCCGCGGGTCCGGATTTCGCGAGCACGTCGGGCATCTATTTCTCGCCGCTCGGCGCGATCTCTCCGGGCAAGCCCGACGGCGACATGGTCGAGCGCCCCTTCCATCCGCGCGTGTCGGAGCTCGGCGAAAAGCATCCGGTCACGCGCGGCCTGCCCGGCGCGGAGTCCGATCCGCCGCGCTGGAGCGACTGGTTCCGGCAGATCAATGTGGAGGCGACGCGCGGCCAGTCGATCCTCACCGGCGTCGGCGGCAAGCCGCTGCTGCTGCTGTCGCGCGAAGGCAAGGGCCGCGTCGCAGAGCTGCTGTCGGACCAGATGTGGCTGTGGGCGCGCGGCTATCAGGGCGGCGGCCCCTATCTCGAAATCCTGCGCCGCCTCGCGCACTGGCTGATGAAGGAGCCCGACCTCGAGGAAGAGGCCTTGCGCGCGACGGCGCGCGGCAAGGAAATCCGCATCGAACGGCAGACGCTCAAGGACAGGATCGAACCCGTGACCGTCGTCGCGCCCTCCGGCGCGCTGGCGCAGGTCGCGCTCGCGAACGCCGCGCCCGGACTTTCACGCGGGACTTACGAGGCGAAGGAACTCGGCCTCTATCGCCTGAGCGAAGGCGACCACACCGTTCTCGTCAACGTCGGGCCCGACAACCCCCGCGAATTCCAGGACGTGATCTCCTCGACCGACCACATGCGGCAGATCGCGGAAGCCAGCGGCGGCACGATCCGGCGCATCGCGGCCAATGGCGGCCGCGACGCTTCCGGCGCGATCGACCTGCCGCGGATCGCCTCCGTCGGCGCCGGTTCGCTCGCCGGCGGATCGGACTGGATCGGCGTGCGCCGAACGGATTCGCATGTCGTGCGCAGCGTCGGCGTCGCGCCGCTCGCGCTCGGCCTTTCCGGTCTCGCCGTCCTGCTGGCCGCCTTCGTCGCGGCCTGGCTCGCGGAAGGGCGCGTGCGCACGCGAGGGCGCGGCGAATGAGCGGAGTTCGATTTTCGCGATGAGCGCGCGCGACGCTTCGAAATCAGTCAATATTGCTGCGTTCGGACGCGTCCGCTCGAACGCGGCCTGATCTACGCGCCGCGGTCCAGCATCGCCTTGAAGTCGGCCCGTGCGCGCTGCGCTTCGGCCCGCGCGGCGTCTGAGGCTTCGCCCATGCCGAAATAGCCGTGGATGAGGCCCGGCCCGCGATGACGCTTCGTTTCGACTCCGGCGGCGGCGAGCGCATCCGCATAGGCTTCGCCCTCGTCGCGCAATGGATCGAAATAGGCGGTGCAGACGACGGCGGGCGCGAGCCCTGCAAGCGATTTCGCACGCATCGGAGACGCGCGCCAGTCCGCGCCCTCGCGCGCGGCGGAAAGATAATGGCCGGCGAACCATTCCATCACGGCGCGCGACAGAAAATAGCCTTCCGCGTTTTCGGCGCGCGAATGATAACGCGCATTCTCCTTCGCGTCGGCGTAGCCGCCCATGACGTCCGTCACCGGATAGACCAGCAATTGCGCGGCGAGCTTCTGGCCGGCGTCGCGACAGGCGATCGCCGCCGCCGCCGCAAGATTGCCGCCCGCGCTGTCGCCGGCCACTCCCACGCGCGCAGGATCGCCGCCGAAGTCGCCGATGCGCGCGAAAACGTCGCGCACAGCGGCGAAACAATCGTCGAACGCGGCCGGAAATTTCGCTTCCGGCGGCCGCCGGTAGTCGACCGACACGACGACGGCGCCGGTCTCGATCGCGAGCAGGCGCGCCTGCCGATCGTGCGTTTCGATGTCGCCCGCGACCCAGCCGCCGCCGTGAAAGAAAACGACGGTCGACGCTTTCGCGGACGATACCCGATAGCGGCGCGCCGGGATTGCGCCGGCCGGGCCTTTCAGGCTGATGTCCGCGACGTCGGCGACGACCGGCGGAGGAACCGCCGCGCGCGCGGCTGCCAGCGCGCTCAGCGATTCGCGCGCGCTCTGCGGCGTCATGCTGGCGGGATCGCGCAGCGGCAGCAGCGGGATGATCTGGGCGATGGCTGGATCGAGCGGCGTCATTCTGTCCTCTGGGATTTCCTCGCCCCGAGGATAGGCGGCCGCATAGCCCGTCGCAAATGCGCGCTCAGTTCTCCGCGGTGCAGAATCCGATGCGGATCATGTTGGTCGCGCCCGGCGTGCCGAACGGCACGCCGGCGACGACGATGATGCGGTCGCCCTCTTCCGAAAAACCTTCGCGATTGGCGAACTTGCTCGCGCGCCGCGCCATGTCGTCGATATCGCTCGCGTCCTTCGTGATGACGGCGTGCACGCCCCAGACGATCGCAAGCCGGCGCGCGGTGTCGGGGCTCGGCGTCAGCGCGAGGATCGGCGGATTGGGCCGCTCGCGCGCGATACGGAACGCGGTCGATCCCGACGCGGTCCATGCGCAGACGGCCTTGAGATCGAGCGTTTCCGCCATGTCGCGCGCAGCGACCGCGATCGCGTCGGCGCCGGTCGGATCGGGCGCCGCCGCGCGCTGGGCGGCGATGACCTGGCGATAGACGCTGTCGGTCTCCACCTCTTCCGCGATTCGGTTCATCGTGGCGACGGCCTCGACGGGATATTGGCCCGCCGCGCTTTCCGCCGACAGCATGACCGCGTCCGCGCCCTCGAACACGGCGGTCGCGACGTCGGACACTTCGGCGCGGGTCGGCACCGGCGACTGGATCATGGATTCCAGCATTTGCGTGGCGACCACCACCGGCTTGCCGGCGCGGCGCGTCATGCGCGTGATGCGCTTCTGCAGCCCCGGCACTTTCTCGAGCGGCATCTCGACGCCGAGATCGCCGCGCGCCACCATCAGCGCGTCGGCCGTCTCGATGATCTCGTCGAGTCGCGAAATCGCCTGCGGCTTTTCGATCTTGGCGAGCACCAGCGCGCGCCCGCGCGCGATCTTCTTCACCTCCGCGACGTCGTCCGGCCGCTGCACGAACGAGACGGCCACCCAGTCGACGCCGGCGTTGAGGCCAGCTTCGAGATCGTTGCGGTCCTTTTCCGTCATCGCGGCGACGGGAATTTCCGTATCCGGCAGGCTGACGCCCTTGCGGTCGGAAATCCGGCCCGCGACGTCGACGATCGCGCGCGCGCGATCGGGAGACGCCTCGACGATGTGCAGGCGCACCTTGCCGTCGTCGATCAGCACGACATGGCCCGGCGCCAGCGCGCCGAGGATTTCCTTGTGCGGCAATTGCACGCGCGTCGCATCGCCGGGCGCAGGATCGGAATCGAGCGTGAACTGCGCGCCCTTGACGAGCGTGACGGGGCCGTCGGCGAAAGCGCCGATGCGCAGCTTCGGTCCCTGCAGATCGATCAGGATTCCGATCGGGCGGCCGGCGTCCTTTTCCACCTCGCGGATCATGGAGATGCGTTCGCGCATGCCCTGATGGTCGGCGTGGCTCATGTTGATCCGGAACATGTCGGCGCCGGCGCGGTGGAGCGCTGCGATCGTGTCCTTGTCGGCAGAGGCTGGCCCCAGCGTCGCCAGGATCTTGCAGCGGCGCATTCGTCTCATGTCTGTCTCGTTCGCCTGTCTATCGGGGTCGGCCGGGATCGGTCAGCTGGACCGTCCAGCTGCGCGCGTCCTTGCCCGTGTCGACTTCGAAGAAGCCGGTGCGATCGTAGCCGCGAACGAAGCAGTTCTCGCGGCCGTCGATCTTGAACTCGTGATCGCGCGTGCACATGAAGGCCTTGCCCTTCCACTCGCCGCCGCGCTCGTCCATCGCGTAGACATAGTAGAATTCCGCCGCCAGCGGGCCCCGCAGGAGCGTCTCGCATGCGCTCGATTTCAGATTCCACCAGCCTTCGCTGACCCAGGCCTGCCCGTCCGTATAGGCGAGCGCGACGCTCACGCGGCCGGTCGTGTTGTTGCAGAGCCGGAAGTCGGCGCGGGCGGGCGCGGCGGCGGCGAGAAAGAAAGCGCAGAACAGGGTCGGACGAATCATCGCTCTATCGGTAGGTCGCATGTGAAAGCGAAGAACGCGTGACTGGAGAATCCGCCGGAATCGCGGCGCTGGTCCAGCCAGACCACGTGCGCCGCGATTTGTCCATTGCGGGCCCGGTCAGCCCGCCGGATCGACGACCACCGCGCGAAAATCGTTCACGTTGGTCAGCGTCGGGCCGGGTTGCAGCAGGTCGCCGAGCTTTTCGAAAAAGCCGGTCGAATCGTTGGCCGCGAGGAAAGCGGCCGGGTCGAGTTTCAACGCGCGCGCGCGCGACAGTGTGGTTTCGTCCACGATCGCGCCGGCCGGATCGGTCGCTGCGCCGCCGCCGCCGTCGGTGCCGTCCGTGTCGCCCGCGATTCCCGTCACGCCGCGCGCGCCCTGGAGCGCAGCGGCCAGCGCCAGCGCATATTCCTGGTTCGGACCGCCGCGGCCCTTGCCCCGGATCGTGACCGTCAGCTCGCCGCCCGACAGGAAGACGGCCCGACGTCCGGCCGCGGCGGCCTCCTTCGCCAGCGCGGCATGCTTCTGCGCCACCTCGCGCGCCTCGCCCTCCACGTCGGGGCCGAGGTCGACGACCTCGTAGCCGGCGGCTTTCGCGCGCGCGGCGGCGGCGGCGAGCGCATCGGTCGGCCGCGCGATGATCTCGAAGGTCGAGCCGGCGAAGACAGGATCGCCGGGCTTCGGCGTCTCCATCGCCGGGTCCGCGAGCAAGGCGTGGGCGCTCGCCGGCAGGTCGATCTGATATTTGGCGACGATCGCGAGCGCATCCGCGAGCGTCGTCGGATCGGGCACGGTCGGACCGGAGGCGATGGCGGACGGATCGTCGCGCGGCACGTCGGAAATCGCCAGCGAGACGAGCTTCGCAGGCGCCGCCAGCGCCGCGAGCCGGCCGCCCTTGATGCGCGAGAGATGTTTGCGCAGGCAGTTGATCTCGACGATCGTCGCGCCCGAACGCAGGAGCGCGCGCGTGATCTTCTGCTTCTCGGCCAGAGTCAGCGGCGGCGCCGGCGCGGTCCAGTTCGCCGAGCCGCCCCCCGAGAGCAGCGCCAGCACGAGATCGTCGGGCCCCGCCGCTTTGGCGATTTCCAGCACTTTCAGCGTCGCCTCGAGGCCGGCCTTGTCGGGAATGGGATGGCCCGCCTCGATCACCGGCACGACGCGCGTCCGGCAGCCGTAGCCCGTGCGCGCGACGCCGAGGCCGCCGAGCCGCGCGGGCGGCAAGCCGAGAACGTCGAGATAATGCGCTTCCGCGGCGGCGATCATCGAGCCTGCGGCCTTGCCCGCCGCAAGCAAGAGCGTCTTCCCCGCGGGCGCCGCAGGAAGAAAGCCTGCGAGCCGGCCCGCGGGATGGGCGGCCGCGACAGCGGCGTCGAACAGGTCGCGCGCGACAGCGCGGCGTTGCTGAATATCCATGCCCGACCATTGCCCATGGCGGCCGCGCTTGCAACGGCGAGGCGCATGCTGCAAGTCCAAGACATGGAAGATTTTTCGCCGGTCGAACTGATCGAGGGCCCCGACGATTGCGGCGCTCTGCTCGTCTGCGATCACGCGAGCGCCGCATTGCCGGCCGCCTACGGTTCGCTCGGCCTCGGGCGCGAGGTCTTCGCGCGCCACATCGCCTATGACATCGGCGCGGCCGGCGTCACGCGCGCGCTGTCCCATAGATTGCGCGCGCCCGCCGTGCTCTCGACATTCTCGCGGCTGTTGATCGATCCCAATCGCGGCGCCGACGATCCCACGTTGGTGATGCGCCTGTCCGACGGCGCGCTGATCCCCGGCAATGCGCGCATCGACGCCGCCGAGATCGACGAACGCCGCAAGCGCTACTGGCGGCCCTATCGCGACGCGATCGCGCACAAGCTGGACCGCATGAGCGCCGCCGGCCCGACGCCGGCGATTGTCTCGATTCATTCGTTTACGCCTGTGTGGAAGGGCGCGCCGCGGCCCTGGCACGTGAGCCTCCTGTGGGACACGGATGCGCGGCTCGCGCGGCCCCTGATCGATGCGCTCGGCGCGGAGCGCGACCTCGTCGTCGGCGACAACGAGCCCTACGACGGCGCGCTCGAAGGCGACACCATGTACGACCTCGGCACGAAGCGCGGCCTGCCGCACGTGCTCATCGAAATCCGGCAGGACCTCATCGCGGACGAGGCGGGACAAGGCGCCTGGGCGCAACGCCTTGCGCGCGTTCTCGAGCCGGTGCTCGCGCAGGCCGACGCGCACCGCATCGTCATGCACGGGTCGCGGACGACGAAGCCTTAGGCCGCAATCACAACGAAACCCAACCCTGCAATTCGCGGCGCACGACTTCTTCGATCACGTCCATGCCGCCGGGGTCCGCGTTCAGACAATCGATGCGCGCGAAATTCTCGCCGCCGTTCTCGATGAAAATGTCGCGATTCTCGACGCCGATCTCCTCGATCGTCTCGAGACAATCGGCGGTAAATCCCGGCGTTACGATCGCCAGCGACTTCACGCCGCCCTTTGCGAGCTCTCTCACCGTTTCATCCGTGTAAGGCCGCAGCCATTCCGCCGGGCCGAAACGCGACTGGAAAGTCATGCGCACTTTCGTTTCGTCCATGCCGAGCCGCGCGCGCAGAAGGCGCGTGGTTTTCGCGCACTGGCAATAGTAGGGATCGCCTTTCACATGATAGGCGTGCGGCATGCCGTGGAAGGAGACGAGGATAGTCTGCGGCGCGAAGGCGAGTTTGGCGAGCCCCGCTTCGATCGAACGCGTGAGCCGATCGATGTAGACGGGATCGTCGTGCCACGGCGGCGCAATGCGCAGCGCCGGTTGCCAGCGCATTTGCTTCAGGACATCGAACGTCTTGTCGCCCACCGTCGCGCTGGTGGCGGCCGAATATTGCGGATAGAGCGGGACGACGAGGATGCGATCGCAGCCTTGCGCCTGCAGCGCCTTCACGCGCGCTTCGATGGAGGGCTGCCCGTACCGCATCGCCCAGTCGATGACGACGCGTGCTCCGGATTTCGCGGCCAACGGAGCAAGGCGTTCGGAGAGCGCCTCGGCTTGCGCGCGCGTAATCGTCTTCAGCGGCCCCTCGTTGCGTTCCTTGTTCCAGATCGTATCGTAGTCGCGCCCCTTGCGACGGGGCCGCGTCGTCAGGATCACGAGGTTGAGGATCGGCTGCCAGATCAGCGGCGGCGTTTCGATCACGCGTCGGTCGGACAGGAACTCCTTGAGATACCGCCGCATGGACCAGTAGTCGGTCGCTTCCGGCGTCCCGAGATTGACGAGCAGCACGCCGGTCGCGCGCGGCGCGAGCGGCGGATGGTCGGCGGGAAGCGGTGAGGCGGTCATGGGCGCGACAATAGGGGTTCGACAAGGCCGGCGCGAGCGCCGCGCCGCTCTTTTACGCCGCGCACGGCTCAGGGATCATCCTTTTTCCAGAGCGCATGAAAATGATGCAGCGGCCCCGGCCCGCGTCCGACTGAAAGGCGATCGGCGCCGGCGAGCGCGCCGACGAGATAGCCTTTCGCCTGCTCGATCGCCTGCTCGAGGACGCGCCCGTGCGCGAGAAAGGCCGCGATCGCCGAGGACAGCGTGCAGCCCGTGCCGTGGGTGTTGCGGGTGTCGACGCGCCGCGCCTCGAACATGCGAACGCCCTCCCGCGTAACCAGAAGATCGCAGGCGATCGGGCCGTCGAGATGACCGCCCTTGACGAGCACGGCCTGCGCCCCGGCGTTCAGCAGCGCCGCGCCGGCCTGCCGCATCTCCGCGGGGCTGCGCGGCTCGGCGCCTCCGGTCAGCCGCGCGGCCTCGGCGAGATTGGGCGTCACCAGACGCGCCAGCGGCAGCACGTCGGCGAGCAGCGCGCCGATCAGTCCGTCCGCGGCGAGACTATCGCCGGAAGACGCCGCCAGCACCGGATCGAGAACGATGTTGGCGGCGTGGCGACGCGCAAGCGTGCGCGCGACGCTGCGCGCGATCGCTGCGTCGGCGAGCATGCCGATCTTGACCGCATCGACGGCGATGTCGTCGAAGACCGCATCGACTTCTGACGCGACGAAATCAGGCGGCGGCAGATGGATCGCGGCGACGCCCGTCGTGTTTTGTGCGGTCAACGCCGTGACCGCCGCCATGCCGTGGCAGCCGAGCGCCGCGAAAGTCTTGATATCGGCCTGAACGCCCGCGCCGCCGCTGGGGTCGGACCCCGCGATCGCCAGGACGTTCGGAATCCGGTTCATCCCGCCGGTCGTTCGTCGGCGATCACCTTGCCGTCGTTCGGCAGGCTGCCGGCCGCGACGATTTCGACCGCGCCGCGCAGCTTGGTGACCGATTGCAGCGTCTCGACGATCGGATCGGGTTTGCAGCCGCGCTTGCCTTCGGCGCGCAGCACCATCACGTCCTGCTCCTTGTCGCGCGTCACGACGAGGCGGATGCGCCCGAGTTCGGGATGCCGCTTGGCGATTTCGGCGACCTGAGAGGGATGGACGAACATGCCCTTGACCTTCGTGGTCTGATCCGCGCGTCCACGCCATCCCACGATCCGCATGTTGGTGCGCCCGCAGGGCGAAAGGCCGGGCATGACCGCCGACAGATCGCCCGTCGCGAAACGCAGCAGCGGATAATCGGCGTTGAGGCGGGTGACGACGACTTCGCCGACCTCGCCTTCGGGAACCGGTTCGCCGGTGCCGGGCTTCACGATCTCGACGAGATAGCCTTCGTTGACGATCAATCCCTTGTCGGGGACGGATTCGTAAGCGATTACGCCGAGATCGGCCGTGGCGTAAGCTTGCCTGACCGCGATGCCGGCCTTCTCCAGCTCCTTGCGCAAGGTGGGCGGCAGCGCCGCGCCGGACACGAGCGCGCGCTTGATCGAAGATGCGTCGAGCCCGGCTTCGTTCGCCTTGTCGAGAAGGATCTTGAGAAAATCCGGCGTGCCGCAATAGGCGGACGGCTTGAGGTGATGGATCGCCTCGATCTGCTGTTCCGTATTGCCGACGCCGGCGGGAATGACCGCGCAATTGAGAGCGTGCGCGCCGCTCTCCATGATGTGGCCGCCGGGCGTCAGATGGTAGGAGAAGGCGTTGTGCAACACGTCGCCCTTGCGCACGCCGGCCGCATAGAGCGCGCGCGCGGCGCCCCACCAGTCCTTGCCGTAACCTTCCGGCTCGAAAATCGGGCCTGGCGAAACCAGGATGCGTTTCAAATGCATGGCGCGCACGGCCGCGAGCCCGCCGAACGGCGGCGCCTCGTCCTGCATCGTCTTCAGGTCTTGTTTCCGCACGACCGGAATCTGCGCGAGGTCAGCGCGCTTCGAGATGGCGTCGACGTCGACTGTCTTGAGCTGGCGGCGCAACGCCGGCGCACGGGCGCGCGCAATTTTCAGAATGTGTCTAATGTCGCGGAAGAATGCGCTCTCGCGCGCCTTTGCAGGTCGCGTCTCGTAGCGATCAAAAAACTCGGACATCGAAACTCACTTTCGCCGCCTGCTGGAGCAAATCACGCAAATCTGGACATCGCGACGATCAGCCCCAACCGTCTCTTTTGATTTGGCACGATCGAAAATACGCGTCAACGCGTTCGATCATGCGAGCCAGCGTTTGCGGCGCTTGTAGTGCTTGACGTCGCGGAAACTCTTCCGGTCGCCGCCGGACACGCCGAGATAGAATTCCTTGACGTCCTGGTTTTCGCGCAGACCGGAGGCCTCGCCATCGAGCACGATCCGGCCGTTCTCGAGGATGTAGCCGTAATGCGCGTACCGCAGCGCAATGTTCGTATTCTGCTCTGCGAGAAGAAACGACACGCCGGCCTTCGCATTGAGATCGCGGACGATCTCGAAGATTTCCTCGACCACTTGCGGGGCCAGCCCCATGGACGGCTCGTCCAGAAGGATCATCCTGGGCTTCGACATCATCGCGCGGCCGATCGCGCACATCTGCTGTTCGCCGCCCGACGTATAGCCCGCCAGCGAACCGCGACGCTGCTTGAGGCGCGGAAAATAGGCATAGACCTCTTCGAGCGCCGCGGCGACGGCGCGCCTTCCGTCGCGCCGCGTGAACGCGCCGGTTAGAAGATTTTCCTCAATCGTCAGATGCCCAAAACAATGGCGCCCTTCCATCACCTGGATGCAGCCGCGCCGCACGAGGTCGTCCGGCCGCAACAGGTCGACGCGCTCGCCGAAAAACTCGACCGAGCCCTTGGTCACCTCGCCGCGTTCGGCGCGAATGAGATTCGAAACCGCCTTCAGCGTCGTCGTCTTGCCGGCGCCGTTGGCGCCGAGCAGCGCCACGATCCCGCCGGCCGGCACGACGAGCGACACGCCCTTCAGCACCAGTACGACGTGATTGTAGATGACTTCGATGTTATTGACCGCGAGCGCGACGCCTGTCGGCGCGAGCGTTGGATTCGTAGGCTCTGTCATCGTCGGGCTTCCGGGCGTCCCGGACAGCCGGCAGGCGATCCGGGACCCAGATGGTCCTCATGGTTCGGGAGCCCCGACCGAACGCGCCTGCGTCCGGTCGGGAATGTTGCGGCTGACTACGACTTTGCGTCGCAGGGTTCGGTCCGCTTCGGCCAGGGCGCGTTTTTCTCGGCATAGGCCTTGGCGTCGGCGTCGAGCAGCGGCTGCACCTTGTCGGCCTGCGGCGCGATGAGGTCGGAGACCTTCACATATTTCGTTCCGTCGAACCGCTGCACGAACGCCGGCTGGTGCCCGTTATGGTCGGTACAGGAGAGCTTCACCGGACCGGCGAAGCCTTCCATGCCCATTTCCTTCAGACGCGCCGCATCGATGTTGAGGCTTTCGAGGCCGCGGCGCATGTCTTCGCCGCTGATGGCCTTCTTGCCCGTGATCTTCTGCGCGGTGCGGATAGCCTCCGCGATCAGCATCGAATTATAGACGCCGCGATTGTACAGCACGGTGCCGACATGATCCTTCGGCGATGCGCTCTTGCCCTTTTCGACGACATACTTCTGGATGTCCTTGATGACCGGGAAATCGGCGCTCGCGGCGTGCCAGTTGAGCGTCTTGAAGCCGACGGCGCCCTCGCCCGCGCCCTTCGCGTCCTCCTCGCTCGGCCACCAGATCGAAATGAACTTCTCCATCGGATAGCCGATCTTGACGGCTTCCTTGATGGCGGTCGGCTGAAGAGCGCCCCATCCGTACATGATCATGTAATCGGGCTTGTCGCGGCGCACGCTCAGCCATTGCGCGGACTGGTTCTGCATTTCGGCGGCCGCGACCGGATAGAGCTTGGTCTCGAAGCCGTAGTCCTTCTGCAATTGCTCGAGGAAGGGCAGCGGCTCCTTGCCGAAGCCGGCGTCGAGATAGATGTAGCCGATCTTCTTGCCCTTCAGCTTCTCCATGCCGCCGCCTTCCTGGGCGGCGATGTATTTCAGGATCATCGACATGCCGTCCCAATAGGTGTCCGGCGGATTGAAGATCCAGGGGAAGGTGTCGCCGACGGCGGACGCCGAGAGTCCGTAGGCCATCGAGAGGATCGGAATCTTGTCGACCGCCGCCTTCGGAATCAGCGGCAGCGTGATGCCCGTCGACCAGGGATTGACCACGACCGGATGTTTCGGCTTCACGGACTCGTAGCACTCGAGTCCCTTCTTGGTGTCATACCCGGTTTCGCATTCGTCGATGGCGAGTTTGACGCCGCCAATGCCGCCGTCGCGCTCGTTCAGCATGTTGAGATAGTCGTGCATGCCGTCGGCGATGTAGATGCCGGAGCCGGCGAACGGACCCGTGCGGTAAGTGAACAGCGGCACGTAGATCGAATCGTCGGCCGCCGCGGGCAGCGCCGGCGCCGCGATCACGGTCGTCGCCACGAGGGCGAGCATCGCATTCCTGAAGCCTGTCATCATATCCTCCCATTCCTCCAAGGTTGCAGACTAGTACGGAAACGGCCAGACGCGCAGTTTTTGTTTGCCGATCTGCCAGAGCCGCGCAAGGCCGTGCGGCTCCACGATCAGGAAGAAAATGATCAGCGCGCCGGTGATTACATAGGTCAGGTGCTCGACGGTCGCCGCGCCGACGTTGAGGCCGAGCGCGCCGGGCGCCGCACGCACGATGATCGGCAGGATATGGATCAGCGCGGCGCCGAGGAACGAGCCGATCATGCTGCCGAGACCGCCGATGATGACCATGAACAGCAGCGTGAACGACAGGTTGATGTTGAAGGCCTCCGGTTCGGCCGCGCCGAGCCACAGGAACACCATCAGCGCGCCGGCCACGCCGGCGTAGAAGGACGAGACGGCGAAGGCGAGCAGCTTGGCCGGCAGCAGGCGGATGCCCATCAGCTGCGCGGCGATGTCCATGTCGCGCACCGCCATCCAGTTGCGGCC
>JAGWTW010000055.1 GCA_028868735.1 Hyphomicrobiales bacterium
AGCCATTTCATGTCCGGCCAGCGCGCCTTTTTCATCTCCTTCGCCTATCTCGGCTGGTTTCTGGGCCCTCTCGTGTTCATGGCGACGACGGCGCTGATCATGATCGTCATCTACCGTCGCCAGTTCCATTCGGACGCGCTCGCCGCGCTGCTGCCCGAGGAGCCGGAAACCCCTGTGACTTGACGCGCCGGCCGGCCCGCGCAATCACGCGGCATGTCTGAGGAACCTCACGATTCCCGCGCCCCGGATCTGGTCGAATCCACCATTCTCGGCCTTCTCGCCCAGCGTGCCGGAAAAACGATCTGCCCGACCGACGCCGCCAAGGCGATCGCGAGCGAACGCGGCGAGGACGATCTGGCGTGGCGGCGCTGGCTTTCGCCCGTGCGCAATACGGCCAAGGGCCTCGCGCGGCAGGGACGGCTCGTCATCTATCGCAAGGGCAAGCCTGCCGATCCCGACGACTTCCGTGGCGTGATCCGGCTCGGTCTTCCGCGCAGCGATTGAGGGGCGGAACCGCTATCTTGCCGGCGCCGGCCCGGCGTGCCGGATGACGGCGGTCGCCGTGTAGTCGATCGTGCGATCCGGCCGCAGGAATGTGCGCGGCGCGAATGCCTCGAACACAAGAACGATGAGGAGGAGGACCGAAAGCGCCTCCGCCGCCGTTCGCAGGGCCGACAGATTTTTCATGATGTGAAGATTGCGAGTCGATTGCGGCCATTTTGGTTCGTCCGCGTAAAAAGCGGATGAACTCGCGTTGTCCGCGAGGAGATTTTTGCAGCACGCGCCGCCGCCGCATCACGCGCGCGAGGCCGTCTCCAGAATGGCCGCCGGCGCATAGCAGGCGCAGGAGCGCACGACCTTTCCTGCCCTGTCGAATTCGACCGTTTCGGCGACGGCCTGCCCCCGATGGTTGCGATAGAGGACGGTCAGACCTTCGAAGCCCTCGAGCACGCCGACGAGTTCAAACTTCAGATCGGTGTTGATCGCGAGCGCGGCGCGCCAATAGTCGCGCAGCGCGTCGATGCCGACGACGCGGCCATCGCCCCGCAGCTTCTGCGCGCCCGGCGAGAGAAACACGATCTCGGGCGCATAGTGCGTCAGAATGCGGTCGAGATTTCGGCTATTCCAGGCCTCGATCCATTCGGCGGCGAATGTCTGCGGATCGCTGTGGCTCATGGCGCGCCTCTGCTTCGGATAAAGTCAGTAATACTGACCTATCAGCGAGTCAATCTCGGCTTCCTCAAACCGACGATCAGGGCGCCGGAAACAGCGCGCTCGTCTTTCCGGCGAAATAATAGGCCACGAGGCCGATCCATTCGTGACTCGCGGTGTCGAACACGGGCAGATTGAACTGAGCCTGCCGGAACCCTTCGAAATCGGCAGCGACGCCGCCGGTCTGATAGTCCACCGGATAGGGAATGACCGGGAAGTCGAGCTTGCGGAAAATGCCGACGGAACGCGGCATGTGCATGGCTGACGTCACGAGCAGCCAGCGCTCGCCCGGCTTCGGTTTGACGAGTTCTCGCGTGTAGAGCGCATTTTCCCACGTGTCGCGCGAGCGATCCTCGAACGTCATGCGTTCGGCCGGAACGCCCATCGACAGCCAGAATTCCCGCACCGCGTCGGACTCGGTGACATGATGCGGCGACAGCCGGCCGGAACCACCGGAGAACACGAGCCGCGCAGCCGGAAACCGCCGCGACAGCGCGACCGCTTCGGTCAAACGCTCGGCCGCCGCATTCAAGGCGACCTGCCCGCGTTGTCGCGTCAGCACCTCGTCGACCGAACCGCCGAGCACGATGATCCCGGTCGGCGCCTCGGCGAGCGCGGGCTGCGGAAACCTGTCCTCCAGCGGCCGCGCCAGCATTTCGGTCGCGGGCGTAAAGGCGAACAGCGCCAGCGCAAAACCGCCGGCGGTCGCGACGAGCCGGCCGGCGGCGCGATACCGCGTCCAGCTCAAAACGGCTCCCAGAGCGATGCACAGGACCAGAAAATTGAGTCCTTGAACCATCGCGCCGACTGTCTTGGCGATGACGAAAAACATGCCGCCCGGTCCTCGCGACGCAGCGGTTTCAGGAATCGAAACGCGCCCAACCCATATCGACGAGCCGACCGTCTTTGCGAGCGAGCGCCGAGATCGCCGCCATATCATCCGCCGACAATGAAAAATCGAATAATCCGAAATTCTCGGCGATATGCGCAGGCGAACCCGAGCGCGGAATGGCGGCGACGCCGGGCTGCTGGATATGCCAGCGCAACACCACCTGCGCAGGAGCCCGGCCGAGCCTGTCGGCGATGGCGCGAACGGCGGCGGCGTTGACGATATCGCCCTTGCCGAGCGGCGAATAGGACACGAAGGCGAGCCCATGGCGCCGGCATGCGGCGATCACCGCGTTCTGGTCGAGGCGCGGATGATATTCGCACTGGTTGGCGACGAGCGGCTCCGTTGCGAGCCCGAGCGCTTCCTCGAGCAGCGCCACAGGAAAGTTGGACACGCCGATATGGCGCGCGAGCCCCTGCCGGCGCGCGTTGCAAAGCGCGCCGATCGACGCACGCAACGGGATCGCCGCATTCGGCCAGTGGATCAGCAGAAGATCGACCGGGCCGATGCCGATGTCCCTGACGCTGGCCTCCGCGGAACGTTCGAGCGCGCCGGCGCCGATATCTTCGCGCCACACCTTCGTAGTGACGAAAACTTCTTCGCGCGAAACGCTGCTCGCGCGGATCGCTTCGCCGACTTCGCGCTCGTTGCCGTACATGCGGGCCGTATCGATATGGCGATAGCCGGCGCCGAGCGCTGCGTCGACTGCGCGCACGCAAGCCCCGGCCCGCAATTGCCATGTGCCGAATCCAACCGCCGGAATCTTCGCGCCGTTGGCTTCGATGAAGTGAGGACCGTGCATGTCAGATCTCGCGCGACGATGGCCCCGCGCAATATAGCGCCGCCGGGGCCGCAGGCGAAACGGAGCGATGCAGGCGAACCGCTTCGCCTTGGCAGGTTGGCTGAGGCCGGCGTCCGGGACGCGGACCACTTGGCGAAACAATCAAATCGCGTCTACGTTGCTCTTGCGGGCATGAATTCGAGTACGTCAATGCGACTTGCGCTTCGGACGGGATTTGCGGCGGCTGGTCTGCTTTGGCTGACGCCGACGATTCACGCTGAGCAAGGTGAGACGAAGATCGAGCTGGGCTTCGTTCTGGCGTGGGACGAACTCAAGCCTGCGGTTCGCAAGGGCCGCCTGACGGCTTATTCCGCCGAGCTCACTTTGAACGGCAACCAGGTCTGGGAGCACTGGTCCAGGCACGACGCAAGGTCTGCGAACGCCCCTTATTTCGACGACGAAGGCGGTTTGGGAAGCGCGTGGCGGGTCGTGTCGGCCAGCGAAATACGCGGCGCATGGCGCGTCGGAAACTACTACAAGTTCATTACGGTGAAAGTCTCCGGCGCGAAATGTTCGGTAGCCTACACGACACAATTGCTGGACGGCGAAACACAGTACACGACGAAGTCGGGAGGCGTGACCCGGACATTCTCCCGGCCCAGAATGATCGATCCCTATTGCAGGATAAAGTAAGGCGTTTGCTGTCGGAGATCGCCGGCGTCAAACCGGCCTGCGCGCCCACAACAGATGCCCGGCCGACGCGGTCTGCGCGCCGTCGCGCGGGACGCGGAAATAGATTTCGCGGATAGCGGCGACGTCGAGGTCTTCCTGCTCGATCATGCCGAGCGCGGAAAGCGCCGCCGACAACGCCACGGGTTTCCAGAAACCGACGATGGGCTCGCCCACCGCCGCGACGCGCGCAAGCAACGCCTCGTGGAAGGCGCGCGACTCGCCTTCGTAGCGCTCGCGCTCTTCCGTGTAGTCGAACGCGACTTCGGCGCCGGGGATCGAAGCGACCGCGCGCAAAGTCGCGAACGTCGCTTCTCGCGTGAGATAGGGCGTTACGCCGAGCCAGATGAAGAATGCGGGCTCGGCCATGTCGAGACCTGCGGCGCGCAATTGCGTGGCAAGATCGTCGCGTTCGAAATCGACGGGCGCGAAGGTCAGCGTTTGCGGCGGGGCCATGCCCATGGCCTCGAGCCGCTCGCGTTTCCATTTCTGCGTGTCCGGATGATCGACCTCGAACACGCGCAGGCCCGCCTGCGCGTAAGGATTGCGCAGCGCGAACGTGTCGAGGCCCGCGCCCAGAACGACCGTCTGCCTGACGCCGCGGGCGGCGGCGCGGGCGAGACGATCCTCCGCAAAACGCGCCCGCGCGGCGATGAAGAGGCGCATGCGCCGGCGGCCGGCGTCGGTCCCCTCCTCCTCCGCAGCCTGCTCGGGCGTCAGGCCGAGGATCGCGCAGGCATAGGGATCGCTGAAGATCGCCCCGCCTTCGAACACCTGATGCGAGGCGCGATGCAGCGCGGCGCCGCGCGCGGTGCGGCTGAACTGGTTCTCGATCATCCGGTCCTCCCCGCTGCACTGTAGCGCGGTCGGTGCGCCCGGCTCCATACATGCCGGCGCAAGACTGAATTTCGCCGACGCGCGGCCGGCCCCGGCCCGATATCCCGGTTTATCCCCACTGGAATGCTTGCATCCTTGCCGTGACCCGACGGCCGCGCCATGATCGGCCGACAGACAGGGGAGGATTTCATGCTGCTGCGCCGTTTCGCGCTGGTTCTGGCCTTTTTCGGCGCAATGGCGTCGCCGCCCGCCTTTGCGCAAACCATCCAGGAACTCGTCAAGGCGGGGACAGTGAAGATCGGCGTCATTTCCGGCGCGCCGCCGTTCGGCACCGTCAACGAGAAAGGCGAAACGGTCGGGTACGACGTCGACGTCGCAAATCTTCTCGGCAAATATCTCGGCGTGAAGGTCGAGATCGTGCCTTTGACGGCGCCGGCCCGCATTCCCTCGCTCGAATCGCGCAAGGCCGACATCCTCGTCGCGACGCTCGCGCCGACCCCGGAACGCGCCAAGGCGGTCATGTTCTCCATGCCCTATTCGGCCTTCCAGATGGGCATCGTCGCGCCCAAGACCACCGAGATCAAGGACCTCAAGGCGCTCGGCGGCAAGAAGGTCGGCGTGCCTCGCGGCGGCACGCAGGACGTGGCGCTCACGCGCATGAACATTCCGGGCGTCACCATCGTGCGCTTCGACGACGACGCGACCGCGACGCAGGCGATGATCGCAGGGCAAGTGGATGCGACCGCGACGCCCAACACCATCGCCAACGAATTGATGAAGCAACGGCCGGAGGCCAATCTCCAGCTGAAGTTCGTGTTCTCGCAGCAGCCGAACTCGATCGCCGTGCGCAAGGACGCGTTCGAACTCAAGCAGTGGATCAACAACTTCCTCTACTACGTCAAGCTCGATGGCGAACTTGACGAGATTCATCGCAAGTGGATCGGCTCGCCGCTGCCCGAATTGCCCGTGTTCTGACGCGCGCGAACAGCCCGCGCCGATGACGCACGAATTCGACTTCGACGCGGTTCTCGCCTCGTTCGACCGCCTGCTGCAAGGCGCCCTGCTGACAGTCGAACTGTCGGCGGCGGCGATCGTGCTCGGTCTGGCCGTCGGCGTGCTCGGCGCCTTCGCCAAGACGAGCGGCGGCGTGACGGTGCGCGCGCTCGTCTCCGCTTATGTCGAAATCATCAGGAACACGCCGTTTCTGGTGCAGCTCTATCTCATCTTCTTCGGCCTGCCCGCGCTCGGTGTGAAGCTCGGCGCAAACGAGGCCGCCCTCCTCGCCATGACCGTCAATCTCGGCGCCTATGCGACCGAAATCCTGCGCGCGGGCGTCGAGGCGATCCCCAAGACGCAGATCGAGGCCGGGACGGCGCTCGGCCTCTCTCCGCTGCAGATCTTTCGCTACGTGATCCTGGTGCCTGCGCTTGAGACAGTCTATCCCGCGCTCACGTCGCAATTCACGCTGATCATGCTCGCCTCGTCCGTCGTCGGCACGATCTCAGCGAACGAATTGTCGTCGATGGCGAGCCTGATCGATTCCGAAACATTCCGCTCCTTCGAGACCTATCTCGTCGTCACGCCGATCTACATCGCGCTCGCCTTCATGTTTCGCGGCGTCTTCCTGCTCGTTTCGCGCGCCATCTTCCGGCGGCGGCGGCGCCTGCAAGGCGTATTCGGCTTCGGAGGCGCGCGATGATCCGCTCCTTCGGCTGGAACGAATTCCTTATCCTCCTGCGCGCGACGGAATGGACGATCCTTCTGTCGCTGATTTCCTTCGCCGGCGGCGGCGCGCTCGGCTTCGTCGTGGCGCTCGCGCGCACCGCGCAGCACAAGACCCTGCGCTGGATCGCTGTCGCCTATATCGAATTGATGCAGGCGACGCCCGTGCTGATGGTGCTCTTTCTCGTGTTCTACGGGCTCGGCCTGTTCGGTTTCGACATCCCGCCGCTGATCGCCGCCTCCATCGCTCTCATCGTCTATTGCGCCGCCTTTCTCGGCGACATCTGGCGCGGCTGCATCGAGGCGATCCCGAAACAGCAATGGGAAGCCTCCGAAGCGCTCGCGTTTTCGCGCTGGCAGCAATTGCGCTACGTCGTCCTGCCGCAGGCCGCGAAAATCTCGCTCCCTCCTACCGTCGGCTTTCTCGTGCAGGTCGTGAAGACGACGTCGATCGCCTCGATCATCGGCATGGTCGAACTCACGCAGGCCGGACGCTTCGTCAACAACGCCACGTTCCAGCCGATCAAGGTCTTCAGCGCTGTGGCGTTGATCTATTTCGTCCTGTGCTACCCGCTCTCATTGTGGGCGCAAGCGCTCGAGAGGAAGATGAATGCCGGTCGTCGCGCTTGAGAACGTCACCAAGTCCTTCGGCGCGCTCACCGTGCTCGACGGCGTGTCGCTCGCGGTCGAGCCCGGCCAGGTCGTCGCCGTCATCGGCCGGTCCGGCTCCGGCAAATCGACCATGCTCCGCTGCATCAACGGTCTCGAGCAGATCCAGTCCGGCCGCATCGAAGTCGCAGGCCACGTGCTCGAGAACAACAAGACGGCGTTGCGCGAATTGCGGCAGGACGTCGGCATGGTGTTCCAGAGCTACAATCTCTTTCCGCATCTGACGGTCGAGGAGAACATCACGCTCGCCCCGCGCGTGGTGAAGAAGGAGCCGCTGGCGGAGGCGAAAGCCACGGCGCGAAACGTGCTGGAACAGGTCGGGCTGTCGGAGAAGATCGACGCCTATCCCGAACAATTGTCGGGCGGCCAGCAGCAGCGCGTCGCGATCGCGCGTTCGCTCGCCATGCATCCCAAGGTGATGCTGTTCGACGAGGTGACCTCCGCGCTCGATCCCGAACTGACGGAGGAAGTGCTGCGCGTGATGGAAGGCCTGGCGAAGGCCGGCATGACCATGATGCTCGTCACGCACGAAATGGGTTTCGCGCGCCGCGTCGCCCATGTCACGGTGTTCATGCACAAGGGCAAGGTCTGGGAGAGCGGCCCGTCCGAGCGAATCTTTTCCGACCCGCAGACGCCGGAGCTGCGGCAATTTCTGGCGAGCGGACTGAAGTAGGCGTCCTGGAGCGCGATTGCCCGCCGCCTAGTTCTTCGCCAGCCAGCGCTGCCATTCCTTGGCGTCGCCGTGGAAGACGTTGCGGTCGACGTTGGCGCCGATGCCCGGCACCGATCCGTCCGACTGGTATTGCCAGAAGTGCCACTTGCGATCGCCGTAGCGCACCGACGGATAATGTTTCGTCGAGCGCACCCAGATCGGGAATTCCTTGAGCGCGCCGTCCGACAGTTCCGCCTCATAGAAGTCGACAGTCGTGTAGATGATCGGCTTCTTGCCGAAATGCCGCTCCATCGTCAGCAGCATTTCGCGCATTTCCGGGATCACTTCCTGCGGATAGAGCGTGCGCCTGCAGGTGCGCGATTCCGGCGTCGCCTCGACGTCCAGCACCGGCGGCAGCGCGTCCGGCTCGACTGGAACATTTGCGATGAACCAGGCCATTTCCTCGCGCCACGGACGGCACCAGTAGACGAAATGGTAGGCGCCGCGCGGCACGCCGGCGGCTTTCGCGCCGGCCCAGTTTTCCGAGAACCGCGAGTCCATGTGATTGCCGCCCTCGGTCGCCTTGATCCAGGCGAACTGCACGTCGGAACCGGCGACGGCCTGCCAGTCGATGGGGCCCTGGTATTTCGAAACGTCGATCCCGTGAATTTCGTAATTCTTCGAATATTCGAGCGCTTCGCTCGGCTTGACCTTGTGCGGCGCATAGGCCGAGAAGCTGGAGCCGCGACGGCGCGAATATTGGGAATCGAGCCCGCTGCCGCAGCCGGCCAGCGTCAGGGCCAGCACCGCCAGGGCTGAAAGCGCCTTCGCGCCGGGTCGGCTTACAATCGGACAACGCATCATCGGCGCAAATTATCCCTCTCGGGGTAACGAGTCGTTAATGCGGGGCAGACGATCGCGCGCCTGCCGGCCTGGGCGTCACCTTAGCCCAAAATAGAGGGTCGCAAAGCTCAAAAAGGAGAAATATCCAACGACATCCGTGACCGTGGTCACGAAGGCGCCGGACGACACCGCCGGATCGACGCCGAGTTTCTCCAGCGCGAGCGGCACCAGTATGCCGCCAAAGGCGGCGGCGATCATGTTGGTCAGCATGGCTGCGGCGATCAGGAAGCCCAGAGCCCCGATCCCGAACCAGGCCGCCGCGGCGAGGCCTGTCACGACGCCGAAGGCGAGGCCGTTGAGCAGGCCGACCAGAAATTCGCGAAAAATGATCCAGAGCGCATTCGAGCGCGAAAGCTCCTTCGTCGCCAGCGCGCGCACGGCGACGGTCATGGTCTGCGTCGCCGCCTGGCCGCCCTGGCTCGCGACGATCGGCGCGAGAATGGCGAGCGCGACCATCTTCTGAAGGCTGCCTTGGAACAGGCCGAGCACGGAAGACGCGAGGAAGGCGGTGATGAGATTGACGAACAGCCAGACGAAGCGGCTGCGCGCGATCGCGAGCACGGGGTCGGCGATCTCCTCGCGTCGGCTGACGCCGCCGAGCGCCTTGATGTCCTCGTCGGCCGCTTCCTGGATGACGTCGACGATGTCGTCGATGGTGATGACGCCGACGAGTCGATCGTTCGCATCGACGACCGGCGTGGAGACGAGATTGTAGCGCTCGAACATGCGCGCCACCTCCTCCTCGTCCTCGTCGACGCGCACGCGCCGCCGGTCGGCGAGCATGATGTCGGACAGCGGCGCGGATCTCCTGGCGCGCGCGAGAACGTCGAGGAAGACCGTGCCGAGGAATTTCCGGTCGGGTTCGACCACGAACACTTCGAAGAAGGAATCCGGCAGCGCGTCCTGATCGCCTTCGCGCAGGTGATCGAGCGTCTGTCCGGCCGTCCAGGTCGGCGGCGCGCCGACGAAGGTCGTCTGCATGAGGCGGCCGGCGGATTTTTCCGGATAGTCGAGCGAACGCTGTAGCGCCCGGCGCTCGGGCGCCGGCATCGCTTCGAGGATTTCGGCCTGCTCTTCGCGATCGAGATCTTCGAGAATGGCGACGGCGTCGTCGCTTTCGAGTTCGCTGACGCCTTCGGCGACCGTCTCGGTCGGCAATTCCTCGAGGATTTCATCGCGGACCGCGTCGGGCACTTCATTCAACGCCGCGAAGTCGAAATCGCCGCCCATCAGTTCGACGAGCTTCGGCCTGCTCTCGGGCGCCAGCGCCTCGACGAGATCGCCGAGGTCGGCCTCGTGCAATTCGCCGGCGAGTTCGCGCAGGCGCTGGGCGTCCCCGGCGAAAATCGCGGTTTCGACCGCCTCGACGAAATGCGGGCGCAAAGCTCCATCTTCGTCGCGGAGCGACTCGGCGGCGGTCGTCTCGGTCGGGGCGGTCTGTTCCGTCATCATTTCCTGTCGCGAAAGCGCCGGAAGAACCCTTAGAAGCTTATGCGCGCCGGGGAAACCCGCGACTGCCGAAAGGGTGAAAAATCGCGGGCCAGCGGACCGCATGGCGCCTTTACCGAAGCACGGCGGCATGCTCCCCTGGCGTTGCGCGGTTCGCGCAGAAAATCCGATGTTCGCGAGGCCCCTGCTCGCATTGCCGCTCTTCTGCATCGCCGGTTCGGCGGCGCAGGCGCAGATCGTCGCGCTCGGCGCGAGCAGCACGGCCGGCTACGGCGTCGGCCAGTCCGCCTCGTTTCCGACATTGCTCGAGAAAAGCCTGCGTGCGCGGGGCAGGCCCATGCGTGTGATCAACGCCGGCGTCAGCGGCGACACGACGGCCGGCATGTTGGCGCGCCTCGCGTGCAACGTGCCGCAGGGCACGAAGATCGTCATCCTGCAGATCGCCGGCAACGAAAGAGGGGCGAGCGCGGCGGAATCCGCCGCCAACCGCGCCGAAATCCGCCGGCGGCTGCACGCGCGCGGCATTCGCGCCATCGAGGCGGACGACCTCGTTCTCGCCGCGCGACGCGCCGGTTTCCAGCTGCCCGATCACGTCCACATGACCGCCGAAGGCCACAAGCGCGTCGCCGACGAGCTGGCGGCGCAGATCCGCTGAACTATTTTCCGGAAAATTTCGGTTCGCGCTTTTCCATGAACGAGCGCACGCCCTCCTGCATGTCATCCGAGCGGAACAATGTAAGCAGTTGCAGATAGACGTGATGAACGTGGTCCTTGAACGTCTCGTTGAGGCCCATGCGCATCATGCGTTTGGCCGCCTGTACGGCGAGCGGCGCGTTCGCCGAGATTTCGCGCGCCAGCGCCCGCGCCCGACCCATCAGTTCGGCGTCGGGAACGACTTCGTTGGCGATGCCCCAGTCCAGACATTCGCGCGCCGAGAGCGTGCGGCCCGAAAAGATGAGCTCGGACGCCTTGGCCCAACCGATCATGCGCGGCAGGAACCATGTGCCGCCCGATTCCGGCACCACGCCGCGCTTGACGAAGGCCGCAGCCATCTTCGCGCTCTCGGCCATGATGCGGATGTCGCAGCCGAGCGCCGTGTCCATGCCGTAGCCGGCGGCGCCGCCGTTGATGGCGCAGATCGTCGGCTTGTCCATCTCGAACAGCACGATCGGCGGCGCGTTCCGCAGATCGAGATTCGTGGGGTTCGAGCCTGACGAGAGGCCTTCGCCGTCGCGCTCCTGCCGGAGATCGAGACCGGCGCAAAATGCGCGGCCGACGCCGGTCAGAATCACGCAACGCACGTTCGCGTCATCGTTGGCCTTCACCAGCAAACGCGACAATTCGCGGAGCATGGCGCGGGAGATCGTGTTCATGCGCTCCGGCGCGTTCAGCGTGATGAGCGCGATGTGCCCGTCCTCGATCTCGTAGAGGACTTCGTTATGGCCGGCGCCGTGGGTGGTGGTGACGTTGCTCATGCTGGTCCCTTTCGGTTCACGCGTTGGGCGGCGCGGCCGCCGGACGCCAGGTCATGCCGAGAACGCCGCAGATCGGCTCGGACGCCCTGCCCGCGTGACGCGGACAGCTGTAACGGCGATAGAAATCGAGAATGCGGCTGAAGTCGGCGGCGTAGTCGGCGCCGGTCGACATCGCAGCGCCGAAGGTCACCGTCTTTTTTGCGTAGTCGATCGCAGCCGGCAGGATCGGCACGCCTGCGCCAGCCGCGATCAGCCAGAACCCGCGCTTCCATTCGGCAGCCGAATTGCGCGTGCCCTCCGGCGCGATCAGCAGCAGCAGCCGTTCGGCCTTGTCGAAAGCCGAAATGCTCTGACCCACGACGCCGCCGGCGTTCCTGCGGTCGATCGGAATTGCGCCGAACCAGCGCAGCACCGATCCGAACACGCCCTTGAAGGCGCTGTGCTTGATCATCGTGCCGGACCGCAGCCCGAGCGCGGTCAGGGTCAGGATCGCGACCACGCCGTCCATGTTGCTGGTGTGCGGCGCGCCGATCAGCACCATTTTCGGCAGGTCGGGAAAGCCGCCCTGCAAACGCCAGCCCATCAGCCGCAGCGCCGAACGCGCCATCCCGCGCGAGAGGAAATTGCCGCGACGCGGCGCTTCGTCGCCGATCGTGACCGGCACGCCGGTCCGATCCGGTTCGTCTTCGTTCATCGTGTTTCTGTTACGCCTTCTGCAATCTGAAGCCGGCGTCGACGAGAACCGTCTCGCCGGTCGTCTTCGGGAACGCGGTCGCGAGCGCGTAGATCGTCTCGGCGACGTCGCGCGGCGCAATCGTCGCCTCCAGCGCGGAATTGTTGCGATAGTGCTTGCCCATCGCTTCGTAGGCCTCCGCGCCGTAGCCGTTCTTCAGCCAGTCGCTTTCGATCATGCCGGGCCCGACGCCGTTGACGCGGATGTCTGGACCGAGCGCGCGCGCGAGCGCCATGGTGAGCGTGTTGAGCGCCCCTTTCGAGGCCATGTAGGCGATCGAGGAGCCGCGCCCCATGACAGCCGCGATCGAGGAGACGTTGACGATCGCCCCGCCCTTCTCCTTGCGCAGCAGCGGCGCGAAGGCGCGCGACATCTGGTAGGCGCCGACGACGTTGACGCTGTAGATTTTCAGGAAGTCGTCCGCCGTCAGCCCGTCGAGATCGCGCTGCGCGACGAATTTCGTCGTGCCCGCGTTGTTGACGAGCGCGCGCGCCGCGCCCCAGCGTTTTTCGACCGTTGCGGCGAGCGCCCGGCAGGATGCGTCGTCGGAAATGTCGGCTTTCACGATCTCGACCTCGGCGCCCGCCTTCTTGCAGGCGGCGGCGACCTCCTCGGCCGGCTTCGGATCGCGCGAATAATTGACGACGACATTGAAGCCGCCTTCCGCGAACCTGAGCGCGGTGGCGGCGCCTATGCCGGCGGACGATCCGGTGACGATGGCGACTGGACGAGACATGCTGAGCTTTCCTTGAACGTGTTCCTCGCGGCCATTTTGGCGTGCCCGACGGGAGCGCGGCAAGAAGGTCCGGCCTGGCCCCGGCCCGACACGTTTACGTGATGACGCGCGGGTTGTCTTGACCGCAAGCGAGCTCGGGCGGTTTGATTGCGCAGAATTCGGCCTGGAGGAAGCAAATGACGATGCGCAAAATCGCTATGGCAGGCTTGTTCGCGGGGTTCGTAGCGATTCCGGCCGCTCTGGCGCAACAACAGCCGCAATTTCCCGACATGACCTTCTTCATCACGTCGAAGCCCGGGCCGGACGGCGCCAATTTCGGCGGCCTCGAGGGCGCCGACAAGCATTGCCAGACGCTTGCAGCCGCCGCCGGCGCCGGCGCCAGGACATGGCGCGCCTATCTTTCGACGCAGGGCGCCGGCGCGATCAATGCGCGCGACCGGATCGGCAAGGGGCCGTGGAAAAACGTAAAGGGCCTGGTCATCGCCAGCGACCTCGACGACCTGCACAAGGACCCGCGGCTCAATCTCGATAACAGCCTCACCGAACGAGGGACCAAACTGGCCGGATCGGGCTACAACAACAACGTGCACGACATCCTGACCGGCTCTGACGCGCAAGGCCGCGCCCTGCCGGCCGACAAGGACATGACCTGCGGCAACTGGACGAAGGGCGGCGCGGAAGGCTCGGCCATGGTCGGCCACGAGGACCGGCTCGGCCTCAACGATTCCCCGCCGATGCATTCCTGGAATTCGTCGCACCCGACCCGCGGCTGCAGTCCGGCGACGCTCGCGACGACCGGAAGCGGCGGTTTGCTCTATTGTTTCGCGGCGAACTAGCCGCAGGATGAGGGATCGCTGCAGCCAGGCTCAGTTACGAACGGGTACGCGGAGGTTTGTCGGGTTTTGATATTTTTTGGGAGTCCGATTCATGACGGCGCCTTTGCCCTCCCCAGACTTTTCATGGGACCCTGTCGCCAATCCGCCAGTCGCCGGGCTGCGGCCCTATCGCGACGCAACCTTTCGACTCGAGCCGGAGCAGGTCGGGGCTAAATTCGTCGTGCACAATTACGGCCACGGCGGCGGCGGCATCACGCTCAGCTGGGGCTGCGCGCTCGAGGTCGCCGATCTGGTCAAGCAGCACGGTTTTGCCGCCGGACAAGGCGTCGCCGTGCTCGGCGCGGGCGTTATGGGCCTCACCGTCGCCACGTGTCTGCGTGAACTTGGCCTGGCCGTCGCGCTCTACGCGAAGGCGTTCCATCCCTTCACCACATCGAATGTCGCGGGCGGCCAATGGGCGCCTTCTATGGTCAATCAAAACGACCAGACCCGCTTCAATCGCATCCTCCGCCGCGCATATCAGACGCATCAGGCGAAAGGCCCGGTCTTCGGCGTGTCGCCGAAGATCAACTACACGCTGGTGCACGCCGGAAATTTCGCGTCTTGCCCGCCGGACGTCATTCCGCCGCCGCAAGTGTTTGCGCATCTGCCTTTCGCGCATCTCACCCACTCGGGCTTCGGTTACAAGACGCTGCTCGTCGAGCCGCCGATCTTCCTGCGCAAAATGCACGACGATCTCGTCGCAGCCGGCGTGCCTATGATCACGCGAACCTTCTCCGGGTTGAACGAAGTGACAAGCTTGACGGAATCCATTGTCGTCAATTGCACAGGCCTCGGCTCGAAGCAGATTTGCGGCGACAACCTGATGCATTCCGTCCGCGGGCAATTGGTGAAGCTGCCGCCTCAACCCCAACTGAACTGGCTCTTCGCCGGGCGCCACGGCTACGTCTTTCCGAGGCAGGATTGCGTTGTCGTCGGCGGCACGGAGGAGATGGACGTCACCGATCCGACGCCCAATCTCGCCATGTGCGAAACGATGCTCGCGAATATGAAATCGGTGTTCGCGGGCGGAATCGGAATGATGGCGGCGGCTGCGCCGCCGGACTGGCTGATGAAGAGCAAATAAGCCGCGCGGAGGAACCCATCGCCCGAACGCCCTACTGCCGCGGTTTCAATTCGGCGATCGTGCGCAGGTTCGACAGCGCGTGACCGCGATGCGAGCGCGCGCCCCTTCCGACGGGGCCAAAAACAAAGCCCGGTTCGACCGAACCGGGCTTTTGTTCAAGCGCTGAAAGCTTGGTGCGGTCGAGAGGACTCGAACCTCCACTGGTTGCCCAACTAGCACCTCAAGCTAGCGCGTCTACCAATTCCGCCACGACCGCAATTCAAATGCGCCGGACGGAGCCGGCGCATCGGCGTGCGTCGTCTAGCAAAGGCGCATTGCCCTGACAAGGGCGCTGGCGCGGTGTATTGCAGGTCCATGACGCTTGCTCTTTCCCGCGACGCCTTGTCGACGCATTTCCGCGCGGCCGAGGGCGCGCCGCCGGTCGAATGGGTCGTGACCGACGCGCTCGTCCCCTATGCCGGGGCGGTCGAAGAGATGGAGGCGCGCGCCGCACGGATCGCGCGAGGCGAGGCCGCGGAGCGCGTCTGGCTGCTCGAACATCCCCCGCTCTACACCGCCGGCACGTCGGCGAGGCCCGCAGACCTCCTCGACGCCCGTTTCCCCGTGTTCGAGACCGGCCGAGGCGGCCAGTTCACCTATCACGGACCCGGCCAGCGCGTGGCCTACGTGATGCTGGATCTCAAACGGCGGCGGCCGGACGTCCGCGCCTTCGTGGCGGCGCTCGAAGCCTGGGCGATCGAGACGCTCGCAGCCTTCAACGTGCGGGGCGAGCGGCGCGAGGATCGCGTCGGCGTCTGGGTGCGCCGGCCCGACAAACCCGCCGGTTTTGGCGGGGCGATGGCCGAGGACAAGATCGCCGCCATTGGCATCCGGCTGCGCCATTGGGTGGCCTTTCACGGCATATCGATCAATGTGGAGCCGGATCTCTCGCATTTCGCGGGGATCACGCCCTGCGGCGTCCGCGAGACGCATTTCGGCGTGACTTCGCTGTCCGATCTGGGCCTGACGGCCGGCATGGCGGAAACCGACATGGCGCTGCGGGGCGCGTTCGAACGGATATTCGGGCCTACCGTCGACGCCTGAGGCTCGACTACCGACCGCCGCGCTGCGTCTCGATTCAGGCGCTGCGCCTGCCGAAGATCTTCGCCGGCGCGAAAGTCCGCTGGGAATCGGCCGCGACCCGCTGCATGGCGGCGGCGGCGTCCTTGAGCCTCTGGTCCGCGAGCGCCTTGGCGATCAGCGCGTCCGCATCGAGCGAATCGTGGCGGCTTTCGCCGGCCGACTTGAGCTTCACCAGCGGGTCATACGCGTAGATCGCGCCTTTCTCGCTGGACTTCGGCGCCATAAGCGCCGCCGATCTGAGAGCGGCCGCGCCAACGAGGCCCGCTGCGAGGATGCAAAGCGTCGGATTTTGAGCCGCCTCGCCGATCGAATCCTCGGTCCAGCTCGTCACGAGCTTCGCCAACGCCGGTTGCATGTAATAGAGGCGCTGCGCGATCGCGACGCAGGCGACGCTGGAGATCGCGACCCATTTCGCGCTGAGGCCGATGTCGTGGAGACGCTTGGCGTCGAGCGCGGCCTGGATAACGAGCTGGATGGCTGCGAGCGACACCAGAAACGCGACATTTCGGTAGGGGACGAGGCCGAGCGCGGCGCCGGCGACGCCGAGCGCGAGAGTCGAGGTTCCATAGGGGCGCCGGCCGAGACGGCCACGCCAGTCGAACAGGAACCACAGGAAAGTCGCAGGCATTCGGCGCTCCGCTAGCCGACGGCGGCATTCTCGGTCCATCGGGTCAAAAAGCCGTAAACGCCTCAAGCGTCGCGGCGGACCGCAAAGGGGCTCGGCAAGGGGCCGGCGCCGGGAGCCAGGCTGTCGACGCGCTCCACCCGCGCATGGGCGGGCCCCCGACCGCACGCCGCGCGCATCTCCTCGACCGCGCCCGCAGCGCCCGCGAACTCGGTCTCGACCCGCCCGTCCTCGAGATTGCGCGCCCACCCCGTCAGGCCGAGCCTCACGCCTTCGCGCGCGAGAAAGGCGCGGAAGCCGACGCCCTGTACGCGACCGGTTATGACGAGGCGCAGACGCGCGGCCTGCATGTCACACCGCAATATTATCGATGAGCCGCGTCTTTCCGAGGCGCGCGGCGGCGAGCAGCCGGATCGGCCCCTCGACGCGGCGCGCGATACGCTCCAGCGTATCGGCGTGGCGGGCTTCGATATAATCGACGGCAAAGCCTGCCTCGACCAGAATTTCGCGCGCCTCGGTCATCTCGTGGCCGATCACTTCGCCTTCGCGGATTTTCGCGGCCGCGTGGTTGAGCGCGCGGAACATCGCGATTGCCCGCTGGCGTTCGTCCGGCGCGAGATAGACATTGCGCGAGGACATGGCGAGGCCGTCGCTCTCGCGCAACGTCGGCGCGCCGAGGATTTCGGTTGGAATGTCGAGGTCGCGCGCCATGCGCTGGATGACCTTGAGCTGCTGATAGTCCTTTTCGCCGAAGATCGCGTAATCGGCTTGCGCCTGGTTGAGCAGCTTCGAGACGACGGTCGCCACGCCCGCAAAATGCGTAGGCCGGAAATGATCCTCGAGATCGACCTTTGCCGGACCTTCGAGCGTCACCGTCGTCGCGAACCCTTTCGGATACATGTCTTCCACGCCCGGCGCGAAACATGCGTCGCAACCGGCAGCGGCCAGCCTCGCGAGATCGGCGTCGAACGTTCGCGGATATTTGGAGAAATCCTCGGTCGGCGCGAATTGCGTGGGATTGACGAAAATCGAGACGACGACGCGTTGCGCGCGGCGCAAGCCTTCCTCGACGAGCGACACGTGGCCCGCGTGCAGCGCCCCCATGGTCGGCACGAGCGCGACCTTCTCGCCCTTGGCGCGCCAGGCGGCGACGGCCGCGCGCAGGCTCGCGACGTCGGGCAGAACTTTGGGCGAGGATCCGGTCAAGTCAGGCTTCCTTCGGCGTCCATTTGATCGCGCGCGGGCGGGCCGCAGCCGGCGCGCCGCTTGATAGCAGCCGCGCGATTTCTTCGATATAGGCGCCCGGCAGGCCGACCGCACGCGCGGCCGCCAATATGGTCTCGCCGTAGCCGGGAATGCGGCGGGCCTCGTCCGCCGCTTCGGCTCGTCCGACATAGACGAGCGCGCGCACGGGGCCGCCGGCTTCGCGCAGCACCGGCTGATCGACCTTCGCATACAGCCCCCGCGCCACCTCTTCGTAGCGGTCGAGCGGCGCGATGTCGGATTGCGCGAGATCGTAGAGAACGCCGTGCACGACGCTGGCCGGCGCGCGGACGACCGTCGCATAGCCGTCCGCCATCAAAGCCAGCCGATGGCGCGCGAGCCGCGCGCGCCCGAGCAGCCGCGCCTTCGGGCAGCGAGCCTGCATGGCGACGGCGTCCATGTTCGAGCCATAGGCGAAATAGAGCGGCATGACCGAACCCAGCGGGGACTCTGCAAGCGGAAACAAACACGCGGCGATGGCGTTACGAACAGCAAACCGGAGGCCGCATCATGGAGCCGCAAATCGTCAAGCCGCCGACGGACGTCCGCCAAGGCGAGACCAACACCGGCCTGCGTTACATGCTCGGCTTCGGCCTGCTGCTCGTGATCGCAGCCTTCGCAGTCGTCTGGTTCGTTCACCCCTGGTAAGGGCTTAAGCGAACTCCATGATCGTCGCGTCGACGGCGAGTGAGTCGCCCTCCTTCGCGTTGATCTTCTTGATCGTGACGTCCCGTTCCGCACGAAGAACGTTTTCCATCTTCATGGCTTCGACCATGCAGAGCGGCTCGCCCGCCTTCACTTCCTGACCCTCGCGAACGTTGATCGCCTTCACGAGGCCAGGCATCGGGCAGAGCAGCGACCTGGACGTATCGGCGCCCTTCTTCTCCGGCATCAGCGCGGCCATGCGCGCCTCCTCGCGCGTGAAGACGCGCGCGTCGACGGAGACGCCACGATGGGCGATGGCGTAGCCGTTGAGGATCGGGCGCACCTGCACCGCCACCTGCTCGCCGTCGATCGCGCCGTTCCAGACGGGTTCGCCGGGAACCCACGCCGATTCGAGGCGATGCGCGTGACCGCCGGGGAAGCGCACGAGGATGGCCTCGTCGCCGGTGTCGATCTCGATGTCGAAGGCCTGCGCGCCGAGACGCACTGTACGCTGGCGCTGGAACTTGACGGGCCGCTGCGTGCGCATCTGGCCGGAGATCTGGCGTTTGCGTTCGTTGGCGACGTGATCGACGGCGGCCGCGACCGCGGCCATCGCATGCGCCGTCTCGCCTTCCGCCACGAGCGGCGAGAAGCCTTCGGGATATTCCTCCGCGATGAAGCCGGTCGACAGCGCGCCTTTGCGCCAGCGGTCGTGCTGCATCAACGACGACAGGAACGGAATGTTGTGGCGGATGCCGTCGATGTAGAAGGCGTCGAGCGCGCGCGCCTGCGCGTCGATCGCGGTCAGGCGGTCGCCGGCATGTGTGACGAGCTTCGCGATCATCGGATCGTAATAGATCGAGATTTCGCCGCCTTCGTAGACGCCGGTGTCGTTGCGCACAGTGACGCCGTCGTGATGGCCTTCAGCCGGCGGACGATATTTCACGAGGCGCCCGGTCGAAGGCAGGAAGTTGCGCGTCGGATCTTCTGCATAGATGCGGCTCTCGACCGCCCAGCCCCGCAGCTTCACGTCGCTCTGCTTGATCGCGAGTTGTTCACCGGCGGCGACGCGGATCATCTGCTCGACGAGATCGATGCCGGTGATGAGTTCCGTCACCGGATGTTCGACCTGGAGGCGCGTGTTCATCTCGAGGAAGAAGAAGCTCTTGTCCTGTCCCGCTACGAATTCGACCGTGCCCGCGGAATCGTAGTTCACGGCCTTGGCCAGCGCGACGGCCTGCTCGCCCATCTTGCGGCGCGTCTCTTCGTCGAGCAACGGCGACGGCGCCTCCTCGATCACCTTCTGGTTGCGCCGCTGGATCGAACATTCGCGCTCGCCGAGATAGATGACGTTGCCGTGCTTGTCGCCGAGCACTTGAATTTCGATGTGGCGCGGATTGACGATGAATTTTTCGACGAACATGCGGTCGTCGCCGAACGAGGATTTCGCTTCCGACTTCGAGCGCTCGAAGCCTTCCTTCACCTCGTCGCGCGAATAGGCGATGCGCATGCCCTTGCCGCCGCCGCCGGCCGAGGCCTTGAGGATGACGGGATAGCCGATCTCGTCGGAAATCTTCACCGCCTGCTCGGCGCTGTCGATCACGCCGAGGAAGCCAGGCACGGTCGAGACCTTGGCGGCATTGGCGAACTTCTTGGACTCGATCTTGTCGCCCATCGCCTCGATGGCCTTGGGGTTCGGACCGATGAAGACGATGCCGTTGTCCTTCAGCGCCTGGGCGAAGGCCGCGCGCTCGGAGAGGAAGCCGTAGCCCGGATGCACGGCCTCGGCGCCGGTCTTCTTGCAGGCGTCGATGATCTTCTCGATGACGAGATAGGATTCGGCGGCGGCCGGGGGACCGATATGGACGGCCTCGTCAGCCATTTCGACGTGCAGCGCGTCCTCGTCGGCGTCCGAATAGACCGCAACCGTCTTGATGCCCATTTTCCGGGCCGTCTTGATGACGCGGCAGGCGATTTCGCCGCGGTTCGCGATCAGGATCTTCTTGAACATGCGCCCACCAGAATTCTCGGGCCGCCCTGCATTTCGCGCGCCAGCGCGCGAATGCGGAAAAGCCGGCCGATCTCAGAGTTCAGGCGCGCTTTTAAGGGAGCCCGCGCCCCCCGTCCATACGTCCGAAGGTTAGGCGGCGCGGGCGATTTCGACGCCGGCCCAGCCTTTGACGGCCCGGCCCCGCACGGCGGCGGCGAACCAGCCGGGGACGCGCTCGGCCTCCTGAAGCGCCGCGACCAGAATCGCGAAGGCGGGAAGCGTCTTCGTGCGGTCGACCTGGGCGATCAGCCATTCGGCCTTCGCTTCGTTGAGGACGCCGCTCGGCCTTTGTTGCCAGAGCAGGTAGTCCACGATCGTGTCGATGAAAAACTCGGACCAGTCCGGGCAGTCCATTGAGATTGCGCGCTCGATGTCGAACAGGGCGTCGGCCTCGTCGCGCGTCAGCGCGTCGCCGCGAAAGAGATCGTAGCGCAGGCGCCGGACAGCCTGCGCATTGAGCTCCTTGAGCCGCTCAATCGCAACGAGCGCGGCGCGCCGGTAGTCCATCTCTTCCGGCGTGCGAAACGCATTCGAGCTGACGGCAGGCTCCAAAGCCCTCTCTCCTCAAGGTCCGGGTTGACGCATCGGAACCTTCAGGCGGGGCCGGTTGAGGGAATCTGAACGTGAGCGGAACGGTCGAAACGAGGGTTAAGGGTCTGGAAAAATGATTGGTTTTCCGACGTTGACCAAATTCCCTCGCAATTGAACCGTCAGCCTTTCGGCGCGAGCACCAACTGGGTTTGCGTCACGACCGCAGCCAGCTTTCCGTCCGGCCGCGTGATCCGCGTGGTCCAGACCTGGGTGGTCTTGCCCCGATGCACCGGGATGCATTCGGCCCGCGCCACCTCGCCCGCCCTGATTCCGGAGACGAAGTTCGTCTTGCTCTCGACGGTGGTGGTGCCCGCCCCCTTCGGCAGGTTGAGCACGGTCGCGACCGCGCCGACCGTATCGGCGAACGCCATGAAGGCGCCCCCGTGCAGGATCGCGTTGGTCGTGCACAGATCCTCGCGCACGAGCATTTCCGCCACGACCCGATCCGGCGACTGCTCGATCAGGCGGACGCCCATGAGTTTCGCCAGCGGCATGATGTTCACGTCGATCATTGCGTCCTCCCGAACCGGAACTGTCGGCGGCGCGCGGTCCCTTGGCAATGACCTCGGAGATAAACGTCGGGGCGAATCCGGTTAAGGTGGCGCGATGACCTCGGACAAATACCTCGCCCGCGCGCTGCGGCTTCTGGACAAGACCCCGCTGCTCGACGGACACAACGACCTGCCCTGGGTGATCCGCAACGATCCGACGGCGAAAGGCGACGCCGCTGCTTTCGGGCTGGATCAGCAGCGCAATTCCGGCGACACCGACATTCCCCGCCTGCGCGCAGGGCGCGTCGCCGCGCAATTCTGGGCGGCCTTCGTTCCGCCGAAAGAGCCGCAGCCGGCGGGCTACGCGCTCCAGCAGATCGCGCTCGTGCGCCGCATGAACGACGTTTATTCGAACGTCTTCCTGACCGCGTTGCGCGCCGGCGACGTCGCCCGCGCCAAACGCATGGGCAAAATCGCGAGTTTCGTCACCATCGAGAACGGCGCCGCGCTCGAAGGCCGGCTCGACGCGCTGGACGCCTATTACGCGCTCGGCGTGCGCTTGATGACGCTCTGTCACACATCCTCGATCGACTGGTGCGACAGCTCCACCGACGCGCCGCGTGTCGACGGCCTCAGCGATTTCGGACGACAGGTCGTCGCGCGCATGAACAATCTCGGGATGATCGTCGATCTCTCGCATGTGAGCGACGCCGCCGCCAACCAGGCGCTCGACATTTCGCGCGCGCCCGTCGTGTTTTCGCACTCGAACGCGCGTAGCGTCTGCAAACATCCGCGCAACCTGCCCGACGACATTCTCGATCGCGTGCCCGGCAAGGGCGCCATCGTCATGGCGACCTTCGTGCCCGGTTACATCTCGCCGAAAGCGCAGGACGCGCCCGCCGGCTCTCCTCCGCAAGACGCCGCCGTGCGCGAAAAACGCGAGCGCGGCGCGCTCGGCGAACTCTGCGATCATCTCGATTATCTCAAGGCGCGCATCGGACCGGATTGCATCGGCATCGGCTCCGATTTCTTCGGCGGCGCGCAAGGTCCGGGACTGAAGGACGTCTCGTGCTTTCCGCACATTTTCGCAGAACTTATGCGCAGGAATTGGCCGGACGCGCATTTGCGCAAGCTGGCGAGCGGGAATTTCCTGCGCGTGTTCCGTGCGGTGGAAAAGGCGCGGATCGCCGCGAAATAGCTTCGCCCGCGCTGCCGCAGCGACGGCGCTCCGGCGCCACATTCTCGCCCGGCCGCGGCGCGCAGACTGTCGCCTTTCGATTGCAAGGGAGACAGACCATGCGGACATTCGTCACGCTCGCGCTCGCCGCTTTCGGCGCGTCGACCGTTGCTGCGCACGCGCTCGAGGCGCGCTTCGTCAAAACGCCGACCGTCGGCTGTTTCGATCGCGACATTCTCCAGCGCGCCAGCGACCTGCGGGACGACCATCGCGACGCGGAGCGCGACGCGCTCATGCAGGACGCTTTTTCACGCGGCGCCTGCATGCCGGTGCGCGCAGGCGTCATGGTCGCCATGGAGGATTCCGACATCCTGTCGGGCCTCGCCAAGGTGCGCGCGCAGAACGAGCCGCGCGCGATCTGGTTGCGCTATCACGATTTGTCCGAGGATTGAGCAGCTGGCGCTGGCGCCGCAATGCGCTAGCATGGCGACATGACGCGCGCGCTCCTGCCTCTTGGCTCGATTCTTCTGGCGGCGGCCCTCGCCTCGCCGGCGCGGGCCGGCGGCGCGCGCGTAATCGCAATGCCCGTCATCGGCTGCACGGATCCCGGCCTGCTCGCCCGCGAAAGCCGGATCAGGGCGAACCCGGGTCTCGACTACGATCGTCTCATGCGCGCCGCGCGCGGCGCCGGCCAGTGCCGAACGCTCGGCGCAGGGATGATCGTCGTCGAACAGCAATCCGATTGGTTCGGCGGCTTCGTGCGCGTGCGCCCTGTCGGCGAGCCGCAGGCGGTGTGGATTTCGCGCGTCGCGCTGGGGCAAGGCCGCATTCCGTTTCCCGCTTACGCGGGAACGCGCTTCCCGCCGCGCCCGTAGATTTGCGGCGCATAACGGCCCGGCGCATCAGCGCGCGGCGTCGGCGTCCCTGCGCAGGACGATATCGGACGTCATTTCCGAACCCGGCGTTGAATCGCGCTTCAGGATGCGGAACTGCGGCGCGCGCTCCGGACGGAACGTCAGATAAACGTCGTAGCCGCTGGACGCCGGATCGCGCGGCGCGACGCTGCCCTCGCGCCACGAAAAGCCCTGGGCCGCATGCTCCGGCCGCCAGTCATTGGACGGATGCGGCCGCGGGTTGAAACGACGATCCGGCCGTACGTGACGAGCAGAACGAATTCCGCGACCAAACCCGAACCACCCTCACAACGGAATGTTGTCGTGCTTCTTCCAGGGGTTCTCGAGCTCTTTGTGCCGGAGCATGGCAAGCGCGCGGGCGACGCGCTTGCGCGTGCCGTAAGGCTGGATGACCTCGTCGATATAACCGCGCTCCGCCGCCACGAACGGCGACAGGAATCGGTCCTCGTACTCCTTCGTGCGGGCTGCGATCTTTTCGGAATCGCCGATATCCTGCCGGAAGATGATCTCGACCGCGCCCTTCGCGCCCATGACGGCGATCTGCGCCGACGGCCAGGCGTAGTTCACGTCGCCGCGCAGATGCTTCGAGGCCATGACGTCATACGCGCCGCCGAACGCCTTGCGCGTGATGACGGTGACCTTCGGAACGGTAGCTTCCGCATAGGCGAACAGCAGCTTCGCGCCGTGCTTGATGAGGCCGCCATATTCCTGCGCGGTGCCGGGCAGGAAGCCCGGCACGTCGACGAAGGTGACGATCGGAATGCTGAAGCAGTCGCAGAAGCGCACGAATCGCGCCGCCTTGCGCGAGGCGTCGATATCGAGCACGCCCGCCAGCACCATCGGCTGGTTGGCGACGATGCCGACCGTGCGGCCCTCCATGCGTCCGAAGCCGACCACGATGTTCTTGGCGTGCGCTTCCTGGATCTCGAAGAAGTCGCCTTCGTCGACGACCTTCGTGATCAGCTCCTTCACGTCATAGGGCTTGTTCGGATTGTCCGGCACCAGCGTGTCGAGCGAATGGTCGTAACGCTCGGCGTCGTCGAAGGTCGGCCATTCCGGCGCTTCGTCCGTATTGGAGGACGGCAGGAAGTCGATGAGCCGGCGCATCTGCAGGAGCGCTTCGACGTCATTGTCGTAGCCGCGGTCGGCGATCGAGCTCTTGGTCGTGTGAACCGACGCGCCGCCGAGCTCCTCGGCCGTCACCGTCTCGTTGGTGACGGTCTTCACGACGTCCGGGCCGGTGACGAACATGTAGCTCGTATCGCGCACCATGAAGATGAAATCGGTCATGGCCGGCGAATAGACGTCGCCGCCCGCGCACGGCCCCATGATCAACGATATCTGCGGAATGACGCCTGACGCGAGCACATTGCGCTGAAACACCTCGCCATAGCCGCCGAGCGCCGCGACGCCTTCCTGGATGCGCGCGCCGCCCGCGTCGAACAGACCGATGATCGGCGCGCGGTTCTTCAGCGCCATGTCCTGGATCTTCATGATCTTCTGCGCGTGCGTCTCGGACAGCGAGCCGCCGAACACCGTGAAGTCCTTGGCGAACACATAGACGGTGCGGCCGTTGATCGTGCCCCAGCCGGTCACGACGCCGTCGGCGGGAATCTTCTCGCCCTTGTCCATGCCGAAATCGGTCGCCCGATGCTGCACGAACATGTCGAATTCCTCGAACGAGCCGTGGTCGAGCAGGAGTTCGATACGCTCGCGCGCCGTCAGCTTGCCGCGCGCATGCTGGGCGTCGATGCGCTTCTGGCCGCCGCCGAGACGGGCGGCTTCGCGACGTTGGTCGAGGGCTTCGATAATGTGCTTCATCGGTCGGTCCGGCCTTCACAGAATTGTCGCGGGCTGCATACCACGGTCGCAGCGTCGCACAAACCTGCCCCGCGGCGCCCCGTTCGGACCGGTCGGCCGCCGGCCTATCGGCCCGGCGCGGGCGGCTGCGGACGGCTGCGATGCACGGCCATGCCGATCAGGCCGACCGTCGCGGCGAAAAAGATGTAGTAGACCGGCGCCGTCTTGTCGCCCGTCGTCGTCACGAGCCATGTATTGATGAAGGGAGCGAGCCCTCCAAACAGCATGACAGCGAAATTATACATCAGCGAAGCGCCGGTCGACCGCACGCCGACCGGGAAAATCTCGGTCATGAACGCCGGCATCGGCCCGGCCAGCGCGCCGAGCACGACGCCGATCGCCTGCAGTTGCCAGAGATTGGCGACGCTTGGCGCGCCCACAAGCC
>JAGWTW010000056.1 GCA_028868735.1 Hyphomicrobiales bacterium
GCTTGTTCTTCCGGGCGCCGATTTCGTGCTGGATGAAATCCGACGCGCCATTGCCTCTTCGCAACCGCAAGCGCCCTCATCCGACCCTCGCTGACGCGAGGGCCACCTTCTCCCGCTGGCGGGAGAAGGACCGCGTGTCGTCGAACGTCCGCTCCCCGCCCATTGCAGACCTAGCGCCCCGCGCCATCGATTTCAGCCGCGTCCGGCATGCTCCCCTGACTGCCGCTCATCGTGCATGTCATCGCGGCGGCGACGTTCGCCCGCGCCAGCGCCGCCTCCAGCGATTCGCCGCGGTCGAGCGCGGCCGCCAGCACGCCGACGAAACAATCGCCCGCCGCCGTCGTGTCGATCGCCGCGACGCGGCGCGCAGTCATCGCGATCGCGCGGCCTTCGACGAAGGCTTCGACGCCGTCGTCTCCGAGCGTCCGTACGACGCCTGAGTCAACCCGCATGGACAGGGATCGCGCGTCCGCGTTGCATTCGAACTTTTCTCCGAGAAAGGCCGCCTCGCTTTCGTTGACGACGATCAGCGCGCATTGCGCCAGAACGCGTTGCGGCAGCAACGCGGCCGGCGCGAGATTGAGGATTGTCTTTGCGCCCAGCGCATGTGCGCGGGAAATCAGCGCCGACGTCTCCAGCGGATCGCATTCCATCTGCACCACGACAGTCGCGCCGCGCAACGCCGTATCCGGTATCGCGGCCTGTTGCGCCAGCAGGTTGGCGCCCGATGCGACGGCGATCGCATTGCGCCCTGCCCGGTCCGTCACGATCGAGGCGACGCCGGTCGGCGCGGCGACGCGCGCGACGCCGGACAGGTCGACGCCGGCGCGCAGCAGGCCCGCCAGCGCATCCTCCGCAAATCCGTCGCGTCCCACCGCGCCGAACATCGCGACCGATGCGCCGTCGCGCGCAGCGGCGACCGCCTGGTTCGCGCCCTTGCCGCCGGGCTCTGTCCGCATGGACCGCGCGAGCAACGTCGCGCCGGGCGCAGGCAGGTCTTCCATGGAAAAGATCAGGTCGAGATTGATCGAACCGAAGACGATGACCATGCCCGAGCTTGGCGGCGGCGGGACGAATTGACAATCCGGCGCGCCTGAGTATTTTGCGCACGCGTTTTCGGGACCGGGACGGATCGCCGTTCTCCGGCTCTCTTTCATTGGCGCGGGTGCATCCCGCGCAGAATCAGCGGAACACGACCATGGCCAAGGCCGCAACCATCAAGATCAAGCTGCAGTCCTCGGCGGACACGGGCTTCTATTACGTCACCAAGAAGAACGCCCGCACCAAGACCGACAAGCTGTCGTTCAAGAAATACGACCCGATCGCGCGCAAGCACGTCGAGTTCAAGGAAACCAAGATCAAGTAAGCCCGCTTTCCGGCGGACGAACATCGAGGGCGCGCAAGCGCCCTTTTTTGTTGTCCGGAATCTGTCGGGATCAGAGCCTGCGCCAGGCGGAAGGTGGCCGGTCGCCAGCGGTTTCGAGGAGGCCACTCCACAACCGCCGGCAACCGGCCGACCCCACGGACCCAGGAGATGCGGCGGACCTGAGCACTCCGCAGGGTATTCCAAAGTCGCCGATACGCATCGTTACGCGAACAGACGCAGCCGGATCGCTTCGGGTCCTTGTTGCGCCGCCAGATGCAAACTCGCTCGGCCCGGTCAAGTTACCCGGCGGCCGGCGAAAAGCAATCGGAAGGGTTGGAGCGAAGCGCTAAACCCTTTGTTAAGGAAAAGATTTGAGGTGAACGCCCCTCAGGCGGCCGACAGGGTCACCCGGTTGCGCCCGCCCGTCTTCGATTCGTACAGGGCCTTGTCGGCCGACTTGTAGATGAAGTCGGGATTGGCGTCGACGCCGCGGTCGGCGATGCCGATCGAGATCGTGACCGGCACCGTGGCGAGGTCGCTGACCTTGAACGGCTCGGCTTCCACCGACCTGCGTACGCGTTCGGCGACGCGCGCGGCGACGTCGATCGGCGTCTCCGGCATCACGATCACGAATTCCTCGCCGCCGAGCCGGCAGACGAGATCGACGCTGCGCACCACCCGGCGGATGCGCGCGGCCAGCGCCCGCAGGATTTCGTCGCCGGCGTCATGGCCGTAGGTATCGTTGATTCGCTTGAAGAAATCGATGTCGAGCACCAGGAGCGACAGCGGCTTGCCCTCTTGCGCCGCCTGATCCAGCAGCGCGGACAGGTTCATGTCGAAATAGCGCCGGTTGTGAAGGCCCGTGAGCCCGTCGACGACGGCCATTTCGATGGCTTGCGCGACATTGTCGCGAAGGCTGTCGGCGTAGCGCTTGCGGCGCACCTGGGTGCGCACGCGCGCAACGAGTTCGTTGCGGTCGATCGGGCGCATCAGATAATCGTTCACGCCGAGGTCGAGGCCGCGCAGGATTTTCGCCCTGTCGTCGAGATCGGCGACGGTCAGCAACGGCACCGACCGGGTGCGTTCGAGCGAGCGCAGCTGGCTGCACAGGCGCAGGCCGTCGTAATTGGAAAGCCCAAGGCTGACGATGACGAGATCGTAGGGCTGCTCGGCGGCCCGAAACAGGGCTTCCTGCGGGTTCGACTCGACGTCGACCGTCTGTTCGCCGCGCAGCGCGGACACGATGCGGTCGCTGGAGGCGGCGCGGTCGTCGACCAGCAGCACGCGGCCGGAGCGGCCGTCGGCGGCCGACGCGTTGACGAAGGGATCGGACCGGCCGAGCCGGGCGGAGGCGGCCGCGCGCGACCGCAATTCGTCGAGCGCGACCTTCAGCCGCGAAAGCGAGCGCACGCGCGCGATCAGCGCCACCTCGTCGACCGGCTTGGTCAGGAAGTCGTCGGCGCCGCTGTCGAGGCCGCGCACGCGGTCGGCCGCCTGATCCAGCGCCGTGACCATGACGACGGGAATGTGGGAGGTCGTCGGATCGGCCTTCAGCCGGGAGCAGACCTCGAAACCGTCCATGCCCGGCATCATGACGTCGAGCAGCACGATGTCGCAGAGACCGGCCTTGCAGGCTTCGATCGCCTCCGGCCCGTTGGTGGAGGTCAGCACGTCGAAATATTCCGCCGTCAGCCGCGCTTCGAGCAGCTTGACGTTCGGAAGCAGGTCGTCGACGACGAGAACGCGAGCGGTCATGGACTGATTACCCTTGAACTTCGGACGCGTAATTGCGGACTGTTTCCAGGAATTTGACCACTGAAATCGGCTTCGACAGATAGGCCTCGCAGCCCCCCTGCCTGATCTTTTCTTCGTCGCCCTTCATGGCGAAGGCGGTGATCGCGACGACCGGGATCGATCGCAGCGATTCGTCGTCCTTGATCCACTGGGTCACCTGAAGGCCGGAAACCTCCGGCAGCTGGATGTCCATCAGGATCAGGTTGGGATGGTGTTTCCGGGCGAGTTCGACCGCCTCGACGCCGCCGCGCGCCTGCAGCGTCTGGTAGCCGTGCGCTTCCAGCAAGTCGTTGAAGAGCTTCATGTTCAGCTCGTTGTCTTCGACGATCAATACGGTCTTCGGCATGACGGCGTCGGTCCTTCAGTCGGCGACAGTTGCAAGGACGGATCGGCTCATTTCCTGCTCGTCAAAGGCGCCAGTTGCGGGCACTCTATCGAACAGACATTTACGAAAAGGAAAACGCCTTGATCCGGCCCGCCCAGCCGCATCCCAAATCCGGTGGAAAAACAAAACCTTCCGCTGGAACGCTTTCTCGTGACGACGCAGAAAGGATCGCCGTCTCGGGATTAGGCTTTCTCGCGGCCGAGCCGGAACGCCTCGACCGCTTCCTGGCGCTGACCGGGCTGGACGCCGCGCAATTGCGCGAGGCGGCGGCGGAACCGGGGTTTTTCCTGGCGATTCTCGACCATATCGCGGGCCACGAGCCCGATCTTCTCGCCTTTTCGGCGGAATCGGCCCTCGCGCCGGAACGAATCGCCGCCGCGCGGGCGATTCTCGCCGGGCCGCAGGACTGGGGCTGACATGAGCGGCGCAGGCGCGCCGATCTGCCGCGATTGTCTCGCCGTCGTCGCGGCGGGCGCAGCGCGCTGCCGCGCTTGCGGCTCCCCGCGCCTGCTGGTCCACCCCGAACGCGACGCGCTCCCGATCGCCCATATCGACTGCGACGCCTTCTACGCCGCTGTCGAGAAGCGGGACGACCCTTCCCTGCGCGACAAGCCGCTGATCGTCGGCGGCGGCAAGCGCGGCGTGGTCTCGACCTGCTGCTACATCGCCCGCACCTACGGCGTGCGCTCGGCGATGCCCATGTTCAAAGCCCGCGCCCTGTGCCCGGACGCCGTGATCCTCAAGCCGAACATGGCCAAATACGCCGAAGTCGGCCGCGAGGTGCGCCGGCGGATGCTGACGCTCACGCCCCTCGTCGAGCCCTTGTCGATCGACGAGGCGTTTCTCGACCTCTCCGGCACGGAGCGCCTGCACCACGGCAGTCCGGCCGCCACGCTCGCGCGGTTCGCCGCGCAGGTGGAGCGGGAACTCGGCATCACCGTCTCGGTCGGCCTCAGCTATTGCAAGTTCCTCGCGAAACTCGCCTCCGACATGGACAAGCCGCGCGGCTTCTCCGTCATCGGCCGCGCCGAGGCGAAGGCCCTGCTCGCGCCCATGGCCGTCGGCCGCATCTGGGGCGTCGGCAAGGTGGCGGCCGACCGGCTGGCGTCCGACGGATTGTCCATCATCGCCGACATCCAGGCGCGCGAGGAAGTGGAGATGATCCGCCGCCACGGCCAGGAGGGTCAGCGCCTCTGGCGGCTCGCCAACGGGATCGACCATCGCGCGGTCAGCCCCGATCGCGAGGCCAAGAGCATTTCGTCCGAAACGACTTTCGAAACAGACATTTCCGACGCGGACACGCTTCTGCCGGTCCTGCACGCGCTCTGCGAGAAAGTGGCGGGTCGGCTGAAGAAAGCCGACCTTGCCGGCCGCTCGATCACGCTCAAGCTCAAGACCGCTGATTTTCGGACGAAGACCCGCTCCCGTTCGGGATTGCGCCCCACGCAGCTCGCCGCGCGCATTTTTCCGATCGCGCGCGAATTGCTCGCCCCCGAAATCGGCCAGACCCGGTATCGTCTGATCGGCGTCGGAGTCGGCGATCTCATGGAGGACGCCGACGCAGATCAGGCCGACCTCGCCGATCCCGACGTCGGCCGGCTGAAAGCGGCCGAGGCCGCAATGGACGCGATACGGGCGAAATTCGGCGGCAAGGCGGTCGTCAAGGGCATCGGCCTCGACAAACCGCGCAATTGAACAAAGCCTATTTATTGCAGGCTGTTGTCGGAAGAAATTCAAGCTTTTTCATCTCGCCCGCGAGAACGAAATCGCCATAGTCGAGCTTCAGCGCGCGCGAAACGCCGTTCTCGTACAGATCGAAGGAGAGCGTATAGGCAGGCGCGCTGTCCTTCTTGCCCTCCTCGAAATAGGAGATGGTCACCGGCCAGCGCGGCATGTTCTCGAGTTGCGGGACCTGGACGGCCTTTTCCTTCGGTTCGCTGGTCGCCTTCGCGCCGATCACGGTCAGCGTCTCGTAGACCTTCTGGCCGCTGTCAGAACCGTCGAACACCTTGATCTCCAGCGTATGCTGGCCGGATTTGGCGGCGGCGATGATGCGGCGCAGATGCTCCGTCGGAAACACGACGGACTGGTCGAGGTCCACCTTCACCAGATGCGGACGCGACAGGCTGACGGACAAGGCGCCGTCGCTGGACTTGGCCGCACGGCCGTCGACATCCTCGACTCCGGCATTGTCGACCGTCGATTCCACCCGAAATCTGAAGGACTTGGCGTCGCCGTCTTCGAAAGTGGTCGAACGCATGTCGGACAGCCGCGACGGGCCTTCCGCCGGCTGGACCTCGGTCATCTGGCGGAAATTCTGGACGTAGCCCTCGCAGGAATTGCCGGAAAAATCGAAGGCGATCCTGCCGCGGGCGGTGTTCGGCCCCTTGCTGCCGCTCGAGGAGGCGAGCGTCAGGTCGTACACGGCGCGGTGGGCGACCAGCGCGGGGCCGGCGGCGGCCAACGCCGCTTGCTCGGCCGAGGCCGCCAGCGCATCGCCTGCGGCAAAGCCCATCGCCAGAACACACGCAGACGCGAGTAGAAGTCTCATGCAGCCATCCTCCGCGCTGCGCCGTTTGCCGTACGCTCGTGGCGAAATTACGAGTCTTTCCCTGTCGACATTATCTTACGTGCGATTCTCTCGCCCGCGCCAGCGCCGCTGCCGGCGAATCCGCCCTAATGAGGAGGCGACATGACCGAATTACCGGCAAACCGGATTGATCGCAGGCTGGCGGAACTGGGGATCGCGTTGCCGGCGGCGGCCGCGCCCGTGGCCAATTACGTTCCGGCGGTCGTCTCCGCCGGATTGCTGATTGTCTCCGGCCAGTTGCCGTTCGGCGCCGGCGGCGGGATCGACGCCCATCACAAGGGCAAGCTGGGCGGCGAGGTCAATCCGCCGGAGGGCAGCGAGGCGGCCCGGCGCTGCGCTCTCAATGTGCTTGCACAGGCCCGCGCCGCGCTCGGCAGCCTCGATCGAATCGTTCGCGTCGTCCGCCTCGGCGGCTTTATCAACTGCCGCCCCCATTTCGATGAGATCGCGCCCGTCATGAACGGGGCGTCCGACCTGATGGTGGAGATATTCGGAGAGGCCGGCCGCCATGCGCGCTCCACGGTGGGCGTCGCGCAATTGCCGCTCGACGCCTGCGTCGAGGTCGAGGCGATGTTCGAGGTAACGGCGTGAGCTGTCGTCCCGACTGGCTCGTCGCTCGCCCGATCGCCCATCGCGGCCTGCACGACCGCGCCGCAGGCCGGATCGAGAATTCGCGCCAGGCGGCGCTGGCTGCGGTCGAGCGCGGGTTCGCCGTCGAATGCGACGTCCAGTTGTCGGCCGATGGCGAGGCCATGGTCTTCCACGACTTCACGCTGGACCGGCTGACCGCGGAAAAAGGACCGGTCCGCGCCAGAAAGGCCGCCGAACTCGAAAAAATTCGGCTCGAGGATTCGACCGACGGGGTTCTTGCCCTGCCCGCGTTTCTCGACCTCGTCGCCGGGCGCGTTCCGCTCGTCGTCGAGATCAAGAGTCGGTTCGACGGCGATCTCGCGCTCACGCGCCGGGTGGCGGAGATTGTCGCCGGCCGTCGGGCGCGCATCGCGATCAAGAGCTTCGATCCGGACGCGATCGCGTACCTCCGGGAAAATGGCGCGGCGCTCGGCATCGCCGACGTGCCGTTCGGCATTGTCGGGGAATCTGCCTACAGCGAGGCGGAATGGCCGAACCTGCCAGCCGACAAGCGGACGGAGCTGCCGAACCTGCTGCACTACCAGCGCACGCGCCCGGACTTTCTGTCGTGGCGGGTCGACGATCTGCCAGACGCGGCTCCCTTTCTCTGCCGGGCGGCCCTCGGCCTGCCGGTCATGACCTGGACCGTCCGCACGCCGGCGCAGCGCGCGAACGCCGGCCGCTGGGCCGACCAGATCGTATTCGAGGGCTTTGTCCCGTAACGGCATTGCGCCGCGCAAAATGCGGCCTATCCTTCACCTGTGTCCGCCGTCCCCACGCTCCGCATCGTCCCCAAGCTCGCCGCCGTCGATCCGAAAGCGTGGGACGCCTGCGCCAATCCCGGATTCGTGAGCGATGAGAACGCGCTGACGCCGGAAACGGATTCGGTTCGGCAACCGATCGGGCCGGCCTCGGATCGGTCGGACGACGAGGAAGAGGCGCTTCCGCCGCTTGATTCAAAACTGCAGCAGGAACGCTTCAACCCGTTCATATCCCACGCATTTTTGTCGTCGCTGGAAGAATCGGGATCGGCCACGCCCAAAACCGGCTGGGGCGGCGCGCATCTCCTGCTCGAAGACGCGCAGGGCCATCTGCTCGGCGCGGTTCCGGCCTGGCTGAAATCGCACTCTCAAGGCGAATACGTCTTCGACCACGGCTGGGCCGACGCCTTCGAGCGCGCGGGCGGATCCTACTACCCGAAACTTCAGGTCTGCGTGCCCTTCACGCCGGTCACCGGCCGTCGCCTGCTCCTGTCCGGGCGTGCGGGCGATGCAGAGCGTCAGACGCTGATCAAGGGCCTCGCCGCCGTCATGCGGCAGACCGGCGCGTCGTCCGTCCACGTCACTTTCCCGACGCGCGGCGAATGGGAGGCCTTCGGCGGCGCCGGCATGCTCCAGCGCACCGGCCAGCAGTTCCATTTCTTCAATCCGGGCTACGCCGGCTTCGAGGAGTTCCTGGGCGAACTCGCCTCACGCAAGCGGAAGGCGATCCGCAAGGAGCGGGCGACGGCGCTGTCCGAAGGCGTCGAGATCGAATGGGTGACGGGCAAGGATCTGACCGAGGCCCATTGGGACGCCTTCTTCGCCTTCTACATGGATACCGGCTCGCGCAAATGGGGCCGGCCCTATCTCACCCGCCTCTTCTTCTCGCTGCTCGGGGAGCGGATGGCCGACCGCGTTCTGCTGGTGATGGCCAAACGGGACGGACGCTATGTCGGAGGCGCGCTCAATCTGATCGGCGACGACGCGCTCTACGGCCGCAATTGGGGCGCGATCGAACACCACCCCTGCCTGCATTTCGAGGCCTGCTATTACCAGGCGATCGATTTCGCCATTTCGCGCGGGCTGAAACGCGTCGAGGCCGGCGCGCAGGGCGAGCACAAGCTGGCGCGCGGCTATCGGCCCGTGCCGACCTACTCCGCGCATCTTTTCGCGGACCGTCGGCTGGAACGCGCCGTGGCCGACTATCTCGTCGGCGAACGCGCGCAGGTCGCCGCGACGATCGAGGCTTACGAAGACTACGCGCCCTTCAAAAAGAAATGAGGCGGCCCGAAGGCCGCCTCGAAACGGGGACTCACCAGCCGCGGCGCCAGTAATGCGGCCGGGCGCGATAGCGCGGGCCGCCATAATACGGGCGAGCGTAAACCGGGCGGTTGGGCACGCAGCGTCCCCAACGCGTGATGTGCCAGCCCGGCCCACAGCGCCACCCTGCCTGTTCGACCGCAACGCCGCCCGCGGGCGCCTGGCCGAAGGGCATGGCGGAAGCTTGCGAGACCCCGGCGAGCGCAGCTCCGGAAACAAGGACGGCTGCACATATCGTCTTGATATTCATGGGTTAAGTCTCCTCTCGTCCCCTCCGGCCTACTATCGCCGGCCTGCGCTGAACGCTGACTGAACGGAGCCGTTGCGCTTGACCCCCGCCCCCCTGTGTTGGCAAAGCTGCGCGACGGAGGACGCCATGACAGCCTACGACACGAACAATGTCTTCGCCAAAATCCTGCGCGGCGAAATGCCGGCGACCAAGGTTTACGAGGACGACGCCACGCTGGCTTTCATGGACATCATGCCGCGCGCGGACGGCCATACCCTGGTCATCCCGAAAACGCCCGCCCGCAATCTCTTCGATATCGAGCCGGGCGTTCTCGGCGGCCTGATCCAGCGTGTGCAGAAGATCGCCGTCGCAGCGAAGGCGGGCATGGCGGCGGACGGCGTTTCGATCCAGCAGTTCAACGAACAGGCCGGCGGACAGGTCGTCTTCCACATCCATTTCCACGTCCTGCCGCGCTGGAGCGGCGTCGCTCTGCGTCCGCCGGGAATGATGGGCGACAAGGCCGCGATCGAGGCGAACGCCGCCAGGATCCGCGCCGCGCTGAAGTAAGACGCGGCGCCCGAGCGTTCAGATTGCCGTCCGAATCGTCAGCGTTCGTTTTGCAACGATACACCCGCGACGCGCCGCCTCAGCGCCCGTCCAGAAACGCCAGCACCGCAGCGTTATAGGCCGTCGGTTTCTGGACATTCATCGCGTGGCCCGCGCCCCTGATGACGACCGGTTCGGGAAAGCCCGCCTTCTCGCGCATCGCGCGCGCGAAAACCGCGTACATCGGCGGCGATTTTTCGCCGAGCAGGATCAGGATCGGAAAATCGAATCTCCGCAGGTCCGCGTCGCTCGTCGACGGCACCGGCTCGTCGCGCACGGCGGTCCAGAGGTTGTCCAGCATTTCCTGCTGCTTCGATGCGGGCAGCGCGTCCCAGGCGCCCGCGCCCATCAGCTGGTCGAGAAAACGCGCCGCTCCGCCGCGCGCGTCGCCGGCTTCGGCCGCAGCGCGCAGCTCCGCGAAGCGCGCGTCGCGCCAGACCGCCGCCGTCCGGTTTTCCTCCGTCTCGGCCAGCTCCAGCCGCGCGGACGCATCCGACAGAATGAGCGCGCCGACGACATCGGGATGGCGCTTGGCGACCTCGAGCACGACAGCCCCGCCGCGCGAATGCCCGAGCAGCGCGACCTTGCCGAGGCCGAGCTTGCGAATGAATGCGGCGACATCGTCGGCGTGCCGTCGAAACGAGAAATCGTCCCCCTTCCCGTCCCATGGCTCCGGGAAATAACGCCGCAGGCTGACCGCCATCGTCCGCCGCTTTTCCGCGAAAGCCGCGACTTGCGGCGCCCAGTATCGGTAGTCCGAGAACGATCCGTGGACCAGCACGAGCGGCGGGCCCGCGCCCTCCTCCCGCCACGCCATCGGATAGCCGTCGATGTCGATCGTGCGAACGCCGGGCGGCAAAGGCCACGCTGGCTCTGAATCCTGCATTCCCTCTCCGCCCGTCATCGTCAGCGCACGAACCACCATCCCGCGAGCACGATCGCCGCCTCGCCCGCGAGCACGGCCGCGAGCACCGAGCGCCGGAAGATCAGAAACGCGGCGCCGCCTGCCGCCAACGCGCCGAGCCGCGCCGGCAGCGGGACGTTCGCGAGCGCGCCCGCCGGCGTCAACACGAGCCTGCCGACGACGCCGATCAGCAGCACGCTCGCGACCGTGCGGATGTAGATGAAAAATTCCGAACTCTCGTTCAACCCGCGCGCGAGAACGACGGAAATCCAGCGCCAGACCTCGCTCGGCAGAAAACCGAAGACGATCAGCACGAGATAGGGCGCAAGGCCGCCGGCGGCGATGTTGAAGCTCATGCGGAAAATCTCCGCCGCTCGTACGCCCGCCCGACGAGGTAGGCGATCGTCCCGCCGCCGAGGCCGAGCGCGAGCAGGTCGAAACCGCCGCCGACATAGGCTTGCGTCAGCGGCGAGAGCGCGAGCCCGAACGCCATCGCCAGCCAGTCGATCGCCGAACGCGCATTGCGCACGAGCGTCGACAGAAAATAGACCGGCGTCAGGAACAGCACGCCGATGGCCAGCGGCGTCGGCAGCGCCGCTGTCAGGAAAAAGCCCAGCGTCGTGAAGGCCGCCGTGTTGAGAATGCAGGCGAGCGCGAAGCCGAAGAAGAACGGCAGGCGCGCGTCGCGATCGATGTCCGGCAGGCGCCTCAAGGATTCGGCCCAGACCGTCACCGCGACGAAATGCGCCGCGACGAACATGGTGAGCGTCCGCGTCCGCTTCGTCCGCAGCATCGGCAGCACGGTCAGGCACATCGGCAGAAAGCGGATCGAAGAGAGCGAAATCGACAGCGCGATGGCCGGCAATGCGACGCCGGCCGCGATCGATCCGAAAAAGAGAACCTGCGCCGGTCCCGCCCAGATCGTCAGCGTCGAGAGGAAGGCCGCGCCTGCCGGAAAGCCTGCGACCTTTGCGAGGCCGCCGACTCCGATCATGGCGACGGCGACAAAAAAAGCGGGACCGGACATGGCCTGCCGAACGCCCTCAACGAACCAGCGCCGGACAAAGGCGGGGTCGAGCGGCGCAGAGACGGGAATCGACAGGTCCGGAACGTCAGGCATCATGCCGACAAGCTAGACCGAAACATGCGGGGCGAGCGACGCCGCGGCGGGCATGCGCGCCATGCGCGCCCCAAAGTCAGCAGCTTGGGCATGGCAAGACCATTCGGACCGCAAACGGGCTTATCCCCTCAATCCACAGGGCCGAAATCGAAAGTCGCCTTCCGTTCACCGCAGGCGAGACCGTAACCTTGGACCGGGCTGACTTTCAGGCGACGAGAATCGTCGCATTCCGATCCACGCCTGCGACAAAAGGCGGCTTCGGCAAGGAGTGAGGCTGACATGCCGGGGATCGGGCAGTCGACCCTTGAATCCGCGTGCCGCAGGCTGTTCGAGCTCGCGGCCGCCGACTTCATCCTGCCGCCGCTTCTGCGCGAAGCCACGGACGCGGCGCCCGCGCGCTGCTTCGTGTTCGAGGCCGGCGAGCGCGCCTTCAAGTTCCGCGTGGCGCTCGATCCGGGCGCCGAGGGTCTGCCGCTCGCTTTCTCCACCGAGGTCGAGGAAGGCGATGACGCATTCGCTTCGCTCGATGAAGACGACGCGCGCGAACTCGTGCGCGCATTTCTCCTCGGCGCGCGCGCGCCGATCTCCGCGGAGCACCGCAAACAAAGTCAGCTGTACGACGTCGCCCTTCAATTGTCGTCGACCTACAGCCTGCCCTGCGGCGCGCTTCGGGACGATGGAGGCGCGTTCGATCGCGAGGCTGTGTGCGACCGTGTCGCGGGCCTGCTGCTGGATCATTCGCGACGTTTCTTCGCCACCCCCGAGGCGGGCCGCGCGCTCTGGACCGCCTGCGCGGCGCGCGATCTTTTCGGCGAACCCGCTTTGCGTCCCGATGAGGTCTGGCTGCGGGCGCGGGAGAATGCGCCGGCCCGCGCCGAAATCGATCTGGAATTGCGCGCGCCGAGACTGCGGTTGACGTCGAAGGCGAATGCGGCCGCCGTTGTCGCCGCTGGCGTCGCTCTCGGCGCCGCGCTGTTGTCGTACGCCGCCCCGGACGTTCGATCCTCCATGACTCGCACGAATGCGGCGACGCCCGCGGCGATCGAACCGCCCGTGGCGGAGCGGCCGGCGCCGCCGCCGATGGCGCAACTCGCCGACGCTGCGCCGACCGTCGCGCCTTATGTGAAACTGGCGCTGGCGACGCTGCCGACCATAAAGCCGGCCCTGGCCGCCGAGAACGCGCCGACGTCGCCGCCGTCCGGGCCTGCTGACGTGGCGCCTCCGCGCCGGCCCGCCTCGCTCGCGGTCGTCGCGCCGAAACCGCGCCGCGCACATGCGCGCACGTCAGATACGAAACGCGGCAATCCGCTCGATGTCTTGCGGCAGGCCGCAAACGGCGTCGCCGGCGTCGTCGATCGCATTCGCAGGAACAAGTTCAAGATTTCGGCGCTGAATTCGCCGCAGGCTGTCCGTCAGTAACTGCGACGCAGCCCCGCGACCGCGTGCTCGCTCGACGGCCAGTCGCGCGTGCCGAAGGACGGATCGACGGGCCTTGGCGCCGGGCGCGCGGAATAGCCGGGCGCCGTGATCGGCTCGAGCAACCCGGGGTGATCGGTCGCCGATGCGGGAACGGCGGGTTCGCCCTCCTCCCACTCCGCCACCATCCGCGGAAGGCGCGTTTCGTCCTCGCGCGTGAAGACGAGCCGCATGGCGGTCGCGACGGCTTCGCCGAAGGCGATCGCCTCGCGATTGTTGAGCGCGGCGATGAACGCCAGCGCGCCGGCCGCATTGTCGGGGATCGCCGAACGAAGGATCGCCTGGTCGGCGGCGTTCGACAGACGCATCGCGAAAACGGTCGAACATTGCGAGAGGATGGTCGGATCGAGTTCGGCCGGCCGTTGCGTGACGACGCTGAGATAGCAGCCGTATTTGCGGCCTTCCTTCGCGATGCGCGCGATGGCCCGTCGCGCCGGCGCAAATCCGAGCGCGAGATCGGCGGGCACGTAACGATGGGCCTCCTCGCAGACCAGCAGCAATTCCTGTTTGCCGCGTTGCTGCACGCAAAGGTCGAAGGCCAGACGCGCAAGGACCGAAACGGACGCGTTCACGACGTCGGACGGAATGCCGGCCATGCGCAGGATCGTGACCGGCTTCTGCGCATCGGAGATGCGGAACAAGGAACGCGGCACGAATTCGCACTGCGCCTCGACCGCGGCCTTTCCGAACATGAATCGGAAATTCGGATCGCGGCTGATGGATTCCAGCCGCGCCTTGAGGCTGCGCAACGAGAAACGCGAGTAGCGGGGCTCGAGCTTCCCGATCTCGGCCTCGATCAAGGCGAGCACATCGTTGATGCGGTACGGGCGCGCCGCATCGCTCGACTGATCGTCGCCGCGATAGGTCTTCTTGATGAGCGTCGCCGCGCGTTCTCCGCCCGAATAGCTTTCCCGCGATTCCTCGATCGCCTCGCGCAGAATATCCGCCTCGTCGGCCGGCGCTTGCGCGCCGCGAAAGATGACCTCGAGAAACTCCTCGAACTGGAACAGCCAGAACGGCAACTCGAAGCGACGCGCCTCCACCGTCGAGGCCTCGGCGCGGAATGCGTTCGAATATTCGTTGTGCGGATCGAGAATGACGACGCGCAAATTCGGCCGCTCTTCGATCGCCCTGCGCACGAGAATCGACAGCGCCGACGACTTGCCGACGCCGGTCGTGCCGACGACCGCAAAATGTCGGCGCAGCATCGTCTCGATATCGACCGAGGCCGGAATTTGCGCCTGCACGAGCTGGCCCACGGGCGAACCCTTGCGATGTCCAAGATCGTAGATGGCGGCAAAATCGCTCTGGCGTATGCGGCTGACCGACGACCCGAGGGCGGGATAATTGGCGACGCCGCGCCTGAAACTCGGACGGCCGTCGACGTCGGTGACCTCGCCGAGAATCTCGACATTGGCCTGGACGAAATTTTCGACGCCCCGCTCCCAGCGCTGGTTCATCGAAGCCATGTCCTGGACGAGGCAGATCACGCGGCTCTTCGCGCCGTAGATCGCAACGAGCTCGCCGATCGACCAGAGCTGGCCTTCTTCGGCCGTGAAGTCCGACATTTTGGCGGCGACCGACGCATGCGCGCCGCTGATCGACACGACAAGCGCGGAATTGCGGTGATGGTGGCGCGCGTCGCGCCGTCCGTCCGCCTGTTCTGCGACCGCCACTTCTTTTTCGACCATCTCACACCCGTCGGGCCATGGTCGGGAGAGCATCGGGCCAGGTGGTTAAGCCGGTCTTTGGATTGTGGCGACCGTGCGGAAGGCGCGGCAAATTGTGTTGACGAAGGTTAACTTTTCGTCGCGATGCAAAGACGCCCGGCGCGAAACCGGACGTCCTGTCGATGCGAACCCTCAGCTCTTGAGGGGTACTCTGGGGACCGGCGGTCCCCCGGCCGGGTCGCCGCCCGGCGCCGGGGGCTCCGGCGCGTCCTTCTTCGCCTTCGCGCGGCGCACCTCCGGTTCGGCCTTGGGCTTGCGCTTGCGGGCCGCGCCGACGATCTCGCGCTCCGGCCGGGGCAGCACCGGCCCTTCCGGAAAGACGAAACCGAGCTTCTTGGCGCCCTTCTCGTCCGCCGTGACGACGACCCGCACCGTGCCGCCATTCTTGAGACGGCCGAACAGGAGTTCGTCGGCGAGCGGGGTCTTGATCGTCTGCTGGATGACCCGCGCCATCGGGCGTGCGCCCATCAACTCGTCGTATCCATTGTCGACAAGCCAGTTGCGCGCCTCGTCGGTCAGTTCGATCGACACGTTGCGGTCGGCGAGCTGGGCCTCGAGCTGCATGACGAACTTGTCCACGACCTGCGCGATCACGCCGCGCGGCAGATGGCCGAACTGCACGATGGCGTCGAGACGGTTGCGGAACTCCGGCGTGAACATGCGATTGATCGCTTCCACGTCGTCGCCGGTCCGCTTGGTCGAGCCGAAGCCGATCGCCGCGCGCTGCGCGTCCGACGCCCCGGCGTTGGTCGTCATGATCAGGATCACGTTACGGAAGTTGATCTGCTTTCCGTTGTGGTCCGTCAGTTTGCCGTGGTCCATCACCTGCAGCAGGATATTAAAGAGATCGGGGTGGGCCTTCTCGATCTCGTCGAGCAGCAGCACGCAGTGCGGATGCTGGTCGACAGCATCGGTCAGCAGGCCGCCCTGGTCGAAGCCCACATAGCCGGGCGGCGCGCCGATGAGGCGGCTGACCGTGTGGCGCTCCATGTATTCGGACATGTCGAACCGGATGAGCTCGACGCCGAGCGCGACCGACAATTGCTTGGCGACCTCCGTCTTGCCGACGCCGGTCGGACCGGAGAAGAGATAGGAGCCGATCGGCTTTTCGCCGTCGCGCAAACCGGCGCGCGCGAGCTTGATCGCCGCGGCGAGCGCGGAAATCGCCGCGTCCTGCCCGTAGACGACGCGCTTCAGGGTTTCGTCGAGATGGGCGAGAACCTCGGCGTCGTCCTTGGACACGGTCTTCGGCGGAATGCGCGCCATCGTGGCGATGGTCGTCTCGATTTCCTTCACGCCGATCGTCTTCTTGCGCTTCGCCTCGGGCAGCAGCATCTGGCTTGCGCCGGTCTCGTCGATCACGTCGATCGCCTTGTCCGGCAGCTTGCGGTCATGGATGTAGCGCGCCGACAGCTCCACTGCCGCCTTGATCGCCTCGTTCGTGTAGCGGATCTTGTGGAATTCCTCGAAATAGGGCTTCAGGCCCTTCATGATCTCCACGGTGTCCGGCACCGACGGCTCGTTGACGTCGATCTTCTGGAAGCGCCGCACCAACGCGCGGTCCTTCTCGAAATACTGGCGGTATTCCTTGTAGGTGGTCGAGCCGATGCAGCGCAGCGTGCCCTGCGCGAGCGCGGGTTTGAGCAGGTTGGACGCGTCCATCGCGCCGCCCGAGGTGGCGCCGGCGCCGATGACCGTGTGGATTTCGTCGATGAAAAGGATCGCGCTCTTGTGCTGCTCGATCTCCTTCATCACCTGCTTGAGACGCTCCTCGAAATCGCCGCGATAGCGCGTGCCGGCGAGCAGCGTGCCCATGTCCAGCGCAAAAACCGTCGCGTTGGCGAGAACCTCCGGCACTTCGCCCTTGGTGATCTTGCGCGCGAGCCCTTCGGCGATCGCGGTCTTGCCGACGCCGGGATCGCCGACGAGCAGCGGATTGTTCTTCTGACGACGACACAACACCTGGATTGTGCGCTGCACCTCCGCCTCCCGCCCGATCAGCGGATCGATCCGGCCGTCGCGCGCCTTCTTGTTGAGGTTGACGCAATAAGCGTCGAGCGCGCTTTCCTTCTTCTTGCCGTCGCCAGCCGCTTCGCGCTGCTCGCGTCCTTCGGAGCGCTCCTGCTCCTCTTCGGCGCCGCGCACGGGCTTCGGGTCGGACATGCCCGGCCGCTTGGCGATGCCGTGGCTGATGTAATTGACTGCGTCGTAACGCGTCATGTCCTGCTCCTGCAGGAAATAAGCGGCGTGGCTCTCGCGCTCGGCGAAGATCGCGACGAGAACGTTGGCGCCCGTGACCTCTTCGCGTCCGGACGACTGAACGTGGATAACGGCGCGCTGGATCACGCGCTGAAACCCGGCGGTGGGTTTTGCGTCCTCGCGACCGTCGGTGACGAGGTTGTCGAGCTCGTTGTCGATATATTCGCGCACCGTCTTGCGCAGCGCATTGAGATCGACCGAACAGGCGCGCATCACGGCCGCGGCGTCGAGGTCGTCGATCAGGCTGAGCAGCAGATGCTCGAGCGTTGCGTATTCGTGCCTGCGTTCATTGGCCGCCGAGAGCGCCCGATGGAGCGATTGCTCGAGATTGCGCGAGAACGACGGCATGTCCTACCTCACTTCTTTTCCATGATGCATTGCAGGGGATGCTGGTGCTTTCGGGCGTAGTCCATCACCTGCGTGACTTTGGTCTCGGCGACTTCGTACGTGTAGACGCCGCACTCGCCGACGCCTTGCTGGTGCACGTGCATCATAATGCGCCAGGCGTCTTCTCGGTTCTTCGCGAAATATTTGACCAGGACTGTGACGACGAACTCCATTGGCGTGTAATCGTCGTTGAGCAACAAAACCCGGTACATGCTCGGCTTGCGTGTCTGCGCGCGCGTGCGCGTGATGACCTGCGTTCCAGACCCCGGCGGCCCGTCGCTGTTGTTGCGACGGGTAGGACTGGATGCTCGTACAGCGCCTCTCCTCATTTCTCCCCTGCCAACCTCTCGGTCGGGACCGCGTCGACGCAATGCGATAAGCCGGCTGGCCGCCTCTCCGTCCATATGCGCGCGTCGCTTGCGTCCCGGACTCCATATGCAGCAAATAGGCCAAATCCGACGCTTCGCTAGATGTCTCCCATGCGATTGGCCGGGCGGGCGATTCCATTCCGACCCAGTCGAGTTTTCTTCGGCAAGGCGGCGAACGCAAGGCGGGGCCGGCCGCGATCCTTAAAAAAATCCGGAAAACAAAAAGCCCGGCGCAAGGCCGGGCTTTCGACGCGAGCGGCTTGCGCCGCAAACGACTCTGGTACGAATTACTTGCGTACGACTTACTTGGCGGCCGAGGCCTGGACCTTGGCGATCGCGCCTTCCACCGGCTTGAACGCTTCCTTGGCGACCGCGGCGTACATTTCGCCGAACTTCGTGGCCTGCGCGACGAAGCCTTCATAGCTCTGCTTGGCGAACTCGGACTGCAGCGTGATCGCCTCGTCCAGCTTCTTCACGCCGAACATCTTCTCGACGAAGGCCGAACCGTTTTCGAGCGACTTCTTCGAATAGTCGGTGGCTTCCGCGGCGATCGCCTGAAGGCCCTTGGCGACCTCGGTCATCGCGGTCTGGGTGGCTTCGAGCTGCTCTTTGCCGAACTTCTGGAAAGCTTCGAAATCATACGACATGGGCTGATCCTCTCTTGTGCGCCTCCCCTCGGGAAACGCAGTGGGACCAACTCGGGTCCCTGCGACGCATCCTTATATGTGCACTGCACAATGAATGTCAACAGATTTATTGCGACGCAACATAACGACAATTTTTGTCGATTTAACCGGAGGGTAACCGCAACGCCCTAACCTCGCCCTCTGTGATTATTCGGCAACGGGTCTGTGTCCCGGCCGGACAGGACTGTCTCAACGACGGGGCGCACTGATGGGTCTGCGTAGCGTTGTGTCGAAACGTCTGGGCATCGTGCTGGCGAGCGCCGCCCTGGCTTTAGGCATGCTGAGTTTGAGTTCCACGGCGCAGGCGCGCCATCGTCATCATGGCCACCACTACAGCCATCATGTGCGGGTCCAGCACCACGCCCGGCATTACGCGCATGTCCGGCGGCGCGGCGGCGGCCACCGGTCCTATGCCGCTGTCGGCGCAGGCTATTTGTCGCCGACCCCGGCCGAGATCGTCGTCGACGCCAACTCTGGCCGCACGCTCTCGGGCTTCAACGAACACCTGCTTCATCATCCGGCGTCCCTGACGAAGGTGATGACCCTCTACATGCTGTTCGATCAGCTCGAAAAGGGCCGGATGACGATGGAGACGGAGATTCCGATTTCCGCCCACGCGGCCGCCCAGGCGCCTTCCAAATTGGGTCTGCGGCCGGGTTCGTCGATCGAGGTCGAGGATGCGATCAAGGCGATCGTCACCAAATCGGCCAACGACATCGCGGTCGCGATCGCAGAGGCGATCGGCGGCGACGAGTCGACATTCGCCGAGATGATGACGCGCAAGGCCCACGCGCTCGGCATGTCGCACACGCATTACGCGAACGCCTCCGGCCTGCCGAATCCGCAGCAGCTCACGACGGCATGGGATCTCGCTATCCTCGGGCGCGCGATCCAGGACCGTTTCCCGAAATATTACCACTACTTCTCGACCCGCAGCTTCGCCTTCAGAGGCCAGAACATCCGCAGCCACGATCATCTGCTCGGCCGCGTGGAGGGCGTCGACGGCATCAAGACCGGCTATACGGTCGCGTCCGGCTTCAACCTCCTGACCAACGCGCGTCGCGGCGGCCGCCATGTCGTGGCGGTCGTGCTCGGCGGCCGCAGCGCCGCCTCCCGCGACCGTCGCATGGCCGCGCTGATCGAGGACACGATCGAAGCCGGCGCCTCCTCGCGCTCGGTCGCGGCTATCTCGGAATCGAACCAGGACGATGCGCCGGCGCGCGAGCCTGCCCGCGTCGCCGTGGCTGAAACGCCGCGCGTCGAACTTGCCTCCGCGCGCGCAGAGCCGGTGGAGCTCCGTCCGCAACCGGCGGCTGAGGCGCCGTCGCTGCATCTCGCGGTTCCGACGCCGCCCGCCGACATCGGACGCGCGCGAATCATCCCTGTCGAGGTCGTCACCAGCGAGAAGCCCCGCCCCGCCTACGTCTCCGGCGCGGCCCGCGTCGCCGATGTCCCGCACGCCAAGACGACGGTGCGCGCGACGAGCCCGGTTGTTGCAGACGGCTCGACCTCGCATCGCGCGGTGGCCACCGGCGCCGCCACGCCATCGAACCTGCGCTGGGTGCGCGGAGCGCAACCCGTTGCGACGCGCGAATCCGCCAGGGGCGGACAGACCAAGGGCGGACAGACCAAGGTCGCCAAATACGACCCGAAACCTGCGCCTGAGTCGAAGCCTGCGCCGCGCACGGGATGGATGATCCAGATCGGCGCCACCGACGACGCTGCGAAAGCCAACGAGCTGCTCAGCCGCGCCAAAGGCAAGAGCCGCACGATCGCTTCGGCCCATCCGTTCACCGAAAAGGTTCAGAAGGGCCGCGAAACGCTCTGGCGCGCGCGCTTTGCCGGGCTCGAAGCCAATTCCGCCGAAAGCGCCTGCCGCGAACTGAAGCGGTCCGGGTTTTCCTGCATCGCGATGAAGAACTGACCGATGACCATCGAGATCGATATCCCGCCCCGCCGGTCGTTCGTCTACAAGTCGTCAGCTGTATCGTCGCAGCAGGATGTCCTTGGCCTCGTTAACGCGCGCGGCGAGGTCCGTAGACCCCCCCTGGTCGGGATGAATTTTCTTCATCAGCGTCCGGTGCGCACGCGAGACGTCCTCCCGGCTCGCCCCCTTGCGAAGGCCGAGGATTTCATACGCTTCATCCTCCGACATGGCGCCGGCGCTCCGGCGGGCAGGCCCGCCGCCCTGCCCCGCATCGCCCTGACCCTGTCCTGCCTGACGCCATCCGGGAAACCGGCGATCGAGATACGCCTCTAGCAGGCGCGCTCCATCCGGATCGTCGACGACGCACTGCCGGTAGACCTCCGTACTCGCGCTGCGCGTCAGACTGTCCAGCGACCGGCCTTCGAGCGGGCCGGCGAGAATTGTCCCGGTCATTGCGCCGGACACATGGTCCAGCTCCATTTCGATCATGGCCGAGCGCACGCGCGAAACGGTCTCGCGGCCTGTTCCGCTGCGGGCGCCGAAGCCGCCCGGAAATTTCGACAGGCCGAGCATGAACGCGCCGAAGGCGCCGAGCAGGGCCGCCGCCGGAAAGGCGCCGCGCAGCAGCAAGAGCAGGCCGAAACCCAACGCCGACAAGCCGCCCGCGCCGCGGATGTATTTCGCCATCACGGCCGGCGGCGTGCGCGCGAAAAGCTTGAGCGCGTACCAGGCGCCAAACAGGATCGCGATGGCGATGAGAAGTTGCGGCACGTCAGCCTCGCCCGCCGCCGATCTGCGTGATGAGCATGCGCGCCTGCGCATTTCCCTCGCGCGCCTGCGTCTCCAGCGCCGCCAGTCCGCCGGCCGCATAAGCCGCCGCCGCGCCGAGCAGCGCGGCGAGCTTTTGCGGCGCGCCCGCGTCGAAGGCGGCGTAGGCGCCGCCAGTCAGCCGCGCGATCTCCTTGAACGCGCCCGCGGCCGCAGCATCCGAGCCCTCGTGGAACATGAAGGCCCGCACGCCGCGCAGCGCCAGTTCGCCGGCGATCGCGCAGAGATGGTCGGCCTTCTCCTCCATCGCGTCGCCGACGAAGACGAAAGCGCCCACGCGCGCCGACTTCGCCTCGTCGCGGACATGCGCGAGAACCTTGCCGATCTGGGTATGGCCGCCCCGGCAGTCGATCTTCGACATGATTTCAGCGAGGCCTGCGCCCTGCGACACGAAGCGCGACGCGCGGCATTCGTTGAAGCCGCGAAAATAGACGAGTTGCACGTCGAGCCCGCCGAAGCCCCTGGCCGCCTCGAACATGCGCTGCTGCAGGTCTTGCGCGAGGTCCCAGGTCGGCTGGCGGCTCATGGTCGCATCGAGCGCGAAGATCATCCGCCCTCGGCCCTCGACCGGCGCGGGCACGCGGCCGGCCGCCTCGAGAAAGGCGTCCACGGCAGTCGGTTTTGCGCCCTTTTCGGGAAGCTGGCCCATCGAAAACGCCTGGGATGGAATCTCGTCCCTAGATCGGCCTCCCGGCGTCGCTGCGCAAGTGCGCAGGCGCCCGCGCGTCACAAATTCCGTCACAGCCCCGTCGGTCACAGCAGCCCAAGGTCGCGCAATTCGCGCCGCAGCTCCTCCGGCATTTGCGCGACGCCGCCGGATCCGCGGCCGAGATCGGCAGGCGCGTCTTTCGCTTGCAGGTAGCGCCAGCCCTGGAACGGCCGAAATGGCCGCGGCATGACCGGAACGACCGTTCCGCTGAGAACGAGGTCCGTTCGCCCGATCCCTTCGGAATCGGTGAACGGCCTGATGTCGAGCAGCGTCTCGCGGGCGGAAATCTGGCCCTTGATGACCCAGTAAAGCGACCCGCCGTCGAGCAATTCCTCCACCCGCTTGGGCGTCATGCGGGTTGTGTGGATATGCTCGTAGCTCTGACCCCGCTTCGCCTTCGCGGCCCTGCGCTGCTCGATCCAGTCTTCCAGATCGCCGATCGAATCCGCGCCGACGCAGAGTTTGAGGAGATGGAGGGCCATGAACGCCTTTCGCTCATCCCCGCCCGACGAACGGCATCTTGGTCGCCATGACCGTCATGAACAGCACGTTCGCGTCGAGCGGCAGACCCGCCATGTGGACGACCGCGTCCGCGACGTATTTTACGTCCATCACCGCTTCCGCCGCGATCTGTCCGTTCGCCTGCGGCACGCCCGCCTTCATGCGCCCGCCCATGTCGGTGTCGGCGTTGCCGATGTCGATCTGGCCGCAGGCGATGTTGTACTTGCGGCCGTCGAGCGCGGTGGATTTGGTGAGGCCCGTGACGGCGTGTTTCGTCGACGTGTAAGGCGCGGTGTTGGGGCGCGGCGCATGCGCCGAAATCGAACCATTGTTGATGATGCGGCCGCCGACCGGGTTCTGGTCGCGCATGATGCGGAACGCTTCCTGCGTGCACAGGAACGGTCCGGTCAGATTGGTGTCGACCACCGCCTTCCACTGCTCGTAGGTCAGGTCTTCCATGTTGATTGCGGGCGCGCCGATGCCGGCGTTGTTGAACAGCATGTCGAGCCGGCCGAAATCCCTGCGCACGACGTCGAACAGCGTCTTCACCGATTTCGGATCGCCGATGTCGGCGACGACGCCGACCGCTTTCGCGCCGCGCTTTTTCGCTTCGGCGGCGACTTCGTCGAGCAGCGCCTGACGGCGGCCGGCGAGAACTACGTCCCAGCCGGCGTCGGCCAGCGCCAGCGCTGAAGCCTTGCCGATGCCGGCCGTGGCGCCGGTGATGAGTGCGACCTTGCGATGCGACATTTGAAGAGCCCTTTTCCTGCGCGAATAATCCGCGTTGCCTCCGTCGGGACCTTTGATAGCCTGTCCGCAATTTGAGGCCAATGCGCCGCCGGAGGAAACAGCCATGCTCGCTCGCGCAGCCTTCGCCGCCGCCTGCCTTTGCGCCGCGCTGGGCGCAGCGCCCGCCGCCGCGCAGGTCGCCCCGAAGGCCATCGCGGAAGATCTGGCCGTCGCGAGCCGCATTCTCGCCGATCAGGGCGTGGTGGACGCCTTCGGTCACGTCTCGATGCGCAATCCGAACAATCCCCGGCATTTCTTCATGTCGCGGTCGCTCGCGCCGGCGTTGACGACGCCGGCCGACATCATGGAGTTCGACGAGAACTCCAATCCGGTCGATGCGCAGGGCCGCACGCCCTTTCTCGAGCGGTTCATTCACGGCGAAATCTATCGCAAGCGTCCGGATGTGATGGCGGTGGTGCATTCGCATTCGCCGACGGTCATTCCCTTCGGCGTCACGAAAACGCCGATGGCCGCCATGTTCCACAATGCGGCTTTCCTCGCCGACGGCGCGCCGGTCTTCGACATAGCGGAGAAATTCGGCGCGACGAACATGCTCGTCAGCAACAACGACATCGGCGCCGCGCTCGCCGATAAGCTCGGCGAGCATTCGGTCGCGCTCATGCGCGGGCATGGCGACGCCGTGGTGGGGCCGACGCTGCAAATCGCCGTCTTTCGCGCGATCTACACCGAGGTCGACGCGAAGATGATGCTGCAGGCGATCACGATCGGCGGTCCGATCCAGTCGCTGTCGCATGAAGAAGGCGCAAAGGCCGACAAGGTCAACGAGCAGATCGTCGGCCGCGCGTGGGACCTGTGGAAGCGGCGTGTCGAGAAGACGCCGTGATCACTCGAACCGCGGAATGCGCCACGTTTCGGCCGCCGCGCCGGCCATCCATTTTTTCCATGCCGGCGTTTGCGTCATGGCGTCCATATAGGCGCGCGTCGTCGCGGAGATCTTCGGCTGATAGACGTCGAAGCGCACGACGACCGGCGCATACATCGCGTCCGCCGCGCTGAAGGCGCCGAACAGGAACGGTCCGTCCTTTGCGTATTTCGCGCGCGAAAAGGCCCACATCGATTCGATGCGGGCGATGTCGGCGAGCGTATCTGCGGAAAACTCGACCGGGCCCTTCTTGCGATGAACGACCATGCCGCATTGCTGTCGCAACGCCTGAAACGAGGAATGCATTTCCGCGCTCATCGAGCGCGCGAGCGCGCGCGCCTGCGCGTCCTTCGGCCAGATGGCGCGGTCGGGGAATTTTTCGGCGACATATTCGCAGATCGAAAGCGAATCCCAGACGTGCGTCTCGCCGTCGATCAGCACGGGCACCTTGCCCGACGGCGTGTGCTTCAGGATTTGTTGCTTCGATCCCTCCACGTAAAGCGGAATGACGATCTCGTCGAACGGGATCTGGAAGGATTCGAGCAGCATCCATGGCCGCATGGACCAGGACGAATAGCTCTTGTTGCCGATGACGAGCGTGAGCATGAAGTCAGCCGGCCTTTTTAGCCTTCGGCGCCCAGGCTTCGGTCGGGCCGCCGGCCTTCTTCCATGCGCCATAGCCGCCCTCGATATGGGCGACCGGCTTCAGGCCCATGTCCTTCGCGGTCTTCGCCGCAAGCGCCGAGCGCAGGCCGCCGGCGCAGAAGAAGACGAATTTCTTGTCTTCCTGGAATTTCGGCTTGGCGTAGGGGCTGGCGGGATCGATCCAGAATTCGAGCATGCCGCGCGTGCAATGGAAGGCGCCGGGAACCTGGCCGTCCCGCTCGAGTTCGCGAGGGTCGCGGATATCGACCAGCACCACGTCGTCGCGCCCGTGCAGCTTGATGGCGTCCTCGATCGTCAGCGTCTCGACCTGCGCGTTCGCCTCATGGCAGAGCTGCTTGATACCCTTGGTGATCTGTTGCGGCATGTCTTCCTCCGGAGCCGGGGAGTTGACGGGAGGCGCGGCGAAAAATCAACTGGCGGGACAGACGCGCCCGGAGCGGCAGACCATGGTTTTTCAGATTCTCGATGCGGCCGCCCTCGTTTTGTTTCTGGCGGCCTGGATCGGCTACGACGCCTACGTGCGCCGCCGTCACGCCCAAAAGCCCGGCCTCAACCAGCTGATGCACGCCCACAGGCGCGCGTGGATGTCCGAGATGAGCCGCCGCGAGGTGCGCATCGTCGATACGGCGATCACCTCCACCTTGCAGAACGGAACGGCCTTCTTCGCCTCCACCTCCCTCATCGCAATCGGCGGCGCGGCGACGCTTCTTCGTTCGACCGACGACGCGCTGCGTCTGTTCGCCGAATTTCCGTTCGCGCCCGCCATGTCGCGCGGTCTGTGGGAGGGCAAGGCCGTCGGCCTGCTGATCATCTACGGCTACGCCTTCTTCAAGTTCGCCTGGTCCTACCGGCTGTTCAACTATTCGGCGATCCTGATCGGCGCGACGCCGCCCGCGACTGCGCCCGACGCGGACAGGCGCGCACGCGCGGCCCAGCGCGCCGCCG
>JAGWTW010000057.1 GCA_028868735.1 Hyphomicrobiales bacterium
ATTTCTTCTTCGTCGACCGCATGAAGGACGCGATCCGCCGGCGCGGCGAAAATATCTCGTCCTTCGAGGTCGAGGCCGAGATCGGCGCGCATCCGAAGGTGCGCGAGGCCGCGGTCGTCGGCGTGCCCAGCGAATTCGGCGAGGACGAGGTGATGGCGATCGTCGCGCCCGTGCCCGGCGCCGCGATCGATCCCGTCGAGATCATTTCATTCCTGACGCCGCGGCTGCCGCATTTCATGGTGCCGCGCTACATCCGCTTCCTGTCCGATCTTCCGAAGACGCCGACGCAGAAGATCGAGAAGCATGTCCTGCGGTCCGAGGGGATCACGACGGACACCTGGGATCGCGAGGGCGCGGGCATCAGGCTGAAACGCGAAAAGCTGGCGGCGGGCGAACTGAAGGCGGCGCGATGAAGGACGAAGCGGCCTTGCGCCCCGATCTCGAACTGTTGCTGGAGCGACAGGCCGCGCGGCTCGACGCGGCGCGCCCCGAGGCGGTCGCGCGCCAGCAAAAGCGCGGACGCTGGACGACGCGAGCGGCTGTCGCGGCGATCGCGGACGCGGAAACCTTCGTCGAATACGGCGGGCTGGTGCGGCCGGCGACGCCGGGCATGAAAGGCGCCGCCGACGGCCTCGTGATGGGGACGGCGAAGGTCGGGGGTAGGCCGGTCGATCTCGTCTTCTACGATTACACGGTTTACGCAGGCACGCAGAGCGCGATGAATCACGCCAAGATCACGCGCATGTTCGAGCATGCGGAGAAGCATCGCCTTCCCGTGATCTGCTGGCTCGACGGCGGCGGCGCGCGCCCGCACGACATGCATGTGACGGCGCGGCCCTCGACGCCGACCTTCGTCGTGTTCGCGCGCCTGTCCGGCCTCGTGCCGACGATCGGCATCGCGCCGGGCCGCGCCTTCGCCGGGCACGCCAATCTCGCCGGCCTCTGCGATCTTCTCATCGCGACCGAGGATTCCGCCATGGGCATGGCGGGGCCGCCGCTCGTGGAGGCCGCGCTCGGCAAGAAATACACGCCGGAAGAGATCGGCCCCGCCTCCGTCCACTGGGCGTCCGGCGTCATCGACATTCTCGTCGGCAACGAAGAAGAGGCGATCGCCGCGGCGAAGAAATATCTCGGCTATTTCGATTTGCAGAGGCAGCCCGGCGAGGCGCCGGACCAGACGATCCTGCGCGACATCGTGCCGGAGAATCCCCGCCGCGCCTACAACGTGCGCAGCGTCGTCAACACGCTCTGCGACCGCGACAGCGTGCTCGAGGTCAAGGCGGGTTACGGGAAGGCCGCGGTCACAGCGTTCGGCCGCATCGCCGGCCGCACCGTCGGCGTGATCGCCAACCAGCCCATGTATCTGGCCGGCGCGATGGACACGCCGGCCTGCCTCAAGATGGCGCATTTCATCCAGGTGTGCGACGCCTTCGACGTTCCGCTCGTCGTTTTGTGCGACACGCCGGGGCTCATGGTCGGCCCGGAAGTGGAGAAGACGGGGCTGATGCGCCATTCCGCGCGTGTGCTCACGGCGCTCGCCAATGCGACCGTGCCCGTGCTCACCGTCGTGCTGCGCAAGGCCTATGGTCTGGGCTATTACATCATGGGCTCGCGTCCTCTCGATCCGGCGATCCTCGTCGCCTGGCCGACCGCGGAATTCGGCGGCATGGGCCTCGAAGGCGCCGTCAACATCATCTATGCGAAGGAGCTCGAGGCGGCGCCGACGCCCGACGAACGCGCAAGGCTGCACGCCGAACTCACCGCCGAGCTGAAACGCTCGAACACGGCGGTCGAGAGCGGCGCCAAATTCCTCTACGACGACGTGATCGATCCGGCCGCTACGCGCGACATTCTCGTCAAGACGCTCGAGACCGTACCGCCGCCCGCGCCCCGCACGACGCGCAAGCGCATCATCGAGCCGTTCTGATGTCCGAAACGCCGCTCACAAACCTGCGCGTGATCGATTTCACGCATTTCATCGCCGGCCCCTTCTGCACGATGATCCTCGCCGATTTCGGCGCCGAAGTGGTCAAGATCGAATCCCCCGAGGGCGACGGCTTCCGCCAGTACCCGCCGCATCGCGACGGCGAGGGCGCGCCCTATCTGTGGACGAACCGCAACAAGGCGAGCGTCGTGCTCGATCTGAAGACGCAGGCCGGCCGCGACGTCGCGCGCGCGCTGATGGACGAGGCCGACGTCGTCGTCGAGAATTTCTCGACCGGCGTCATGCAGCGCTTCGGCCTCGACTACGAAAGCGTGAAGGCGCGCAATCCCCGCCTCGTCTATTGCTCGATCTCCGCCTATGGCCGCGCCGGTCCCTACGCCGATCGCGTCGGCTTCGATCCGATCGCGCAGGCCGAAAGCGGGTTCGTCTCGATGAACGGGCGCCCCGACGACGAAGGCATGCGCGCCGGCCCCTCGATCATGGACATGGCGACCGCCATGCTTTCGTGCAACGCGATCCTCGCCGCGCTCCACGCCCGCGCGCGCACCGGGCGCGGGCAACTGATCGAATCCAATCTCCTGGGCATGGCCGTCAACATGCTCGGCAATTTTCACATGGCCTACCTCATGTCCGGCGCGAGCCCGAAGCGGTTCGGAAACTGGCAGGTGACGGCGGTGCCGGTCGGCGCCTTCGAGACGAAGACCGGGCCGATCTACATCGCCTGCGCCAACGACGGCACGTTCCGCCGGCTGATGACCGACGTGCTGCAAGCGCCGGCTCTGGCGTCGGACCCGCGCTTTCTGACGAGCGCGGCGCGGCGCGAAAACAACCTCGCGCTGCGCGCGATCATCGCCGACGCATTCGCCGACTTCGCGCGTGAGGAGCTGCTGGCGAGAATGCAGGCGTCCGGCGTGCCCGGCGGCGCGGTGCGCTCTGTCGGCGAGGCGCTGGATTCGCCGGAAGTCCGCGCGCTCGGCATCCTCGGCGAGACGACGCACGAAAAGCTCGGGATCATCCCCAACGTCGGCCTGCCCCTGACCTTCTCGGATACGCCCGTGCGCAAGCCCAGGGGCGCGCCGGCGCTCGGCGCCGACAGCGCCCGCGTGCTGCGCGAACTTCTGGGTTTCGACGAGAACCGGATCGACGCGCTGCGCGAAAAAGGCGCGTTCGGCGCGGCGGCCGAAGGCTGACGCCGTACTCGAGCCTGCGGATCGACCGCCTGGGTTGGCGTCGCGAGCCGAGGCGGCGACCCGGCGTCGATACAAATCCGCATCGATCGGTCACGATGGGCTGGCGCGCGAGTTCTACATCGCGGTCGAGGCCGCCTATACATATTCAGGCCGAGAACCGGGCGCGGGAGGAGAGAATGGGACATCAGAAGGCCGTCGGCGAACCGCGCTACATCAAGCTGAACCCGCGCGACAACGTCGCCATCGTCGTCAACGATTTCGGGCTTCCCGCGGGGGCCCGCTTTCCCTGTGGGCTCGAACTCACAGCCTTTGTGCCGCAGGGCCACAAGACCGCGCTCGTCGACATAGCCGAGGGCGCGCCGATCCTGCGCTACGGCGAAATCATCGGATATGCGCTGACGCCGATCGGCGCGGGCGAGTGGGTCGACGAGGCGCGCATCCGCATGCCCGACGCGCCCGATCTCGACAGCCTCGAGATCGCGACCGCGATCCCCGCGCCGCAGCCGCCGCTCGAAGGCTACACGTTCGAAGGCTTTCGTAACGCCGACGGTTCCGTCGGCACGAAGAACATTCTGGCGATCAGCACGTCGGTGCAATGCGTGAAGGGCGCGCTCGAATTTGCAATAAAGCGCATCCGCAGCGAGCTTCTGCCGAAATATCCGAACGTGGACGACGTCGCCGCGCTCACGCACGCCTACGGTTGCGGCGTGGCGATCACGGCGCCCGACGCCATCGTCCCGATCCGGACGCTCCAAAATCTCGCGCTCAACCCGAATTTCGGCGGCGAGGTGATGGTCGTCAGCCTGGGGTGCGAGAAGCTCGCGCCGGAGCGGCTCGTGCCGGCGGGCGTCGACGACGCGATCGTCCGCATGCAGGACGAAACGCTCGAGGGCTTCGGCGAGATCGTCGCGCGCATCATGACGATGGCGGACGCAAGGCTCGCCCAACTGAACCGCCGCAAGCGCGAGACATGCCCGGCCTCCGATCTCGTGATCGGCCTGCAATGCGGCGGCTCCGACGCATTTTCCGGCGTAACCGCCAATCCCGCCGTCGGCTTTGCGGCTGACCTGCTGGTGCGCGCCGGCGCAACCGTCATGTTCTCGGAAGTCACCGAGGTGCGCGACGCCATAAATCTGCTCACGCGCCGCGCCGCGAACGAGCACGTTGGCCGCGCGTTGATCCGCGAGATGGAATGGTACGACAAATATCTCGCGTGCGGCGGCGCCGATCGTTCCGCCAACACCACGCCCGGCAACAAGAAGGGCGGCCTCGCCAATATCGTCGAGAAATCGCTCGGTTCGATCGCGAAGTCGGGATCGAGTCCGATCGCGGGCGTTTTGGCGCCGGGCGAGAAGGCCCGGCAGAAGGGACTTCTGTTCGCCGCGACGCCTGCGAGCGATTTCATTTGCGGTACGCTGCAACTTGCCTCGGGCATCACGCTGCAGGTCTTCACGACCGGCCGCGGCACGCCCTACGGGCTGGCGGCGGCGCCCGTCATCAAGGTGGCGACACGCACCGAACTCGCGCGCCGCTGGAAGGATCTGATCGATTTCGACGCCGGCGCCGTCGCCACGGGCGAAAAGACGATCCAGGAAACCGGCTGGGATCTGTTTCGCTTCATCCTCGACGTCGCGAGCGGCCGCACCCAACCGTGGTCGGACCGCTGGGGCATCCATAACGACCTGACCCTGTTCAATCCCGCGCCGGTGACCTGAGCGGCCGTCGCGACCCTTTGGACGCTGAAGCTTGCGGCTTCCAAAAGCGCGCGCCGCTATCGGCGCGTAGAGCAGTCATGCCCGTCGCCTCTTTACAAACATGCGTGCATGTTTCTTAATTGTGGCCAGAGAGGCGCCAGACCGCTCGCAGAGGAACGCCCGGTTGCACGGCCGCATGATGCGGAACCGGCCGGCCGATTTGTACGGCCGGCGCGGCTGCGTGCGCCTCCTCGCGAGACTGTCTGAGGAGGTCTGCGCATGGCGGGGATGCTCGAGGGGCGGGTCGCGATCATAACGGGCGCCGCGAGTCCCATCGGCGCGGCGATCGCCGAACGCTTTCGCCGCGAGGGCGCGCAGCTCGTCCTGAGCGACATCGAGGGCGAAAAGCTGTCTGCCTTGCCTTCCGCTCTTCTATCCGACGCGCTCGCCATGCCGGCCGATCTCTCGCAGGAGGCCGAGGCGCGCAGCGTCGTCGACGCGGCGCTGGCGCGGTTCGGAAAGATAGACATTCTCGTGAACAACGCCGGCGGCGGGATCATCCGCGCGTTTCTCGAACACACGCCCGACAGTCTCAAGGCGACGATCGACCGCAACCTCTGGACCACGCTGTGGTGCAGCTGGCTTGCGATCCCGCACATGAAGGCGCGCGGCTATGGGCGGATCGTCAACATCGGTGCGGATTCCGTGCGGAACGGGCTATGGCTTCACGCGGGCTACAATGCGGCAAAGGGCGGCGTTCACGCGCTGGCGACCGGCCTCGCGCGGGAGTTCGCTCAGGACGGGATCACGGTCAATGTCGTCGCGCCCTGTATCGTCGAGACGCCCGGCGTGACTGCGGCGCGCGCGACCTCTGCCAGCGGCATGATCGAAAAGATGACGGGCGTCGTTCCGATCGGGCGCGCGGCCCGCATGGAGGAGGTCGCTTCAATGACCTGCTACCTGGCGTCGGAAGAGGCCTCGTTCGTCACCGGCCAGGTCGTCAGCGTCAATGGCGGCAGCACGATGCTTTGAACGCGTTTCACGAAATCGGGAGCCACATCTTGGCGCGAACGCCGCTATCAAACAGACGCAGGCTGGAAACGGCGACGACGGCGCGCGTCGGCGTAAGGAGAGCGGAATCGCCTGCAGCCGAGGCGGCGGCGGCCAAGAAACGCGTCAAGAAACGCGTGCAGCGACGCACACAGGCCGAACGGACCGACGCCTCGCGCCGCAAACTCATAGCGGCGACCATCGAGGTCATGCGGCGGCGCGGCTATAGCGGCCTCACCACCGCCGAGGTCGCTGAAGTCGCTGGCTTGTCGCGCGGCGCGTTGCTTCACCATTTCCCGAGCCGGCACGAACTCGTGCTCGCCACGATGCGGCACATGAACGATCTGGTTCGCGTCGAAAGCCAGCGGCGCGCTTCCGAAGCGGCGACCGGAACCGTCGATCCGCTCGATGGCGCGATCAGGGACGCCAAGGACTTCTTCTTCAGCGACTTCTTCTTTGTCTCGCTCGCAGTCGCCATGAGCGATGTCTACGACGAGGACCTGCGGCGGCAGACGCGCCCGCTGTCGCGCGACAGCCGTCTCGCGGTGGAAGCCGCCTGGGTCGATGCGCTCGTCGCGCGTGGAATCGAGCGGCCGCTCGCCTCGCGCGTCATGACGATCACGCTCAGCATCGTCAGAGGTTTTTCCATACGCGTCTTCATCGACGACAACCGCAAGCATTTCGACGAAGTTCTGGAAACCTGGAAGGACATGGTGCGCGTCTATCTCGCCAGCCCGGATCGAGACGAAACGCATCGCGGCGCGGCGCCGGCCGAGGCCACGGCGCGCAAGCGGCGCGCGGTCGCCTCCCGGAGGAAAGCATGATCCAGCTCAGGGACGTAAGCTATGTTCGTCTCGGCACGCCCGATATCGAAGGCGCCGAATCCTTCGCGACCTCGATCCTCGGCCTTCAGGTCGGCGATCGATCCAAAGGCGCGCTCTATCTGCGCTCCGACGTGCGTGCGCATACGCTGTGCTATTTCGAGGGAGACCCGGCCGATCAGACGGTAGGTTTCGAAATCGACGACATGGGGCAGCTCGACCAGGCCGCCGCTGCGCTCGAAAAGCTCGGCCATGCCGTGCGCATGGGAACCGCGGGCGAGGCGGCCGCGCGAAAGGCGCGCGCCTTCATCGCCTTCAAGGATCCGACAGGCAACAGCATCGAGTTCGTCGTCGGACCCAACCACAGCGGCAAGCGCTATTACGGCGCGCGCGACGCAGGCATTACCGGTTTCAGCCATATCGGGCTCTGCACCACCAATCCGGCGCGCGACGAGAAGTTTTGGACGCAGGTGTGCAATGCGCGCGTCAGCGACCGGATCGGCGAGGTCGCGCTGATGCGCATCAACGCCATCCATCACACGATGGCGCTCGCGCCCTCCAGCGGTCCTGGCATCCAGCACGTAAATCATCAGGTGGAGAGCAACGACGACGTCATGCGCTCTTATTATTTCCTGATGGAGCGCCAGACGCCGATCCTCTTCGGACCGGGACGACATCCGACTTCGGGCGCGCGCTTCGTCTATTTTCGCGGGCCAGACGGCATGGTCTTCGAATATTCGGTCGGAGTCGACGAGGTCGATGAAGCCACACACAGGCCGCGACAGTTCGGATACGAGCCGTCGAGCCTGTGCATGTGGGGTTCGAAAGCGGACTGGGGACGGAACTGAGCCAGCTGCTCGCGGCGAAAGATCGCGGGACACGGGAGGACGCATGAAGGGATTTACGAGACGCGGCGTGTTGAACGGCGCAACCGCGATCGGCGCATCGACGCTGATCGGCTCCGGCGCGGCGCGCGCGGCCTATGGCCCGGGCGTGACCGATACCGAAATCAAGCTCGGCACGACATCGCCCTACAGCGGCCCTGCCTCCTCGTTCGGCGTGTTCGGCGAGGCGCAGGTCGCCTTCTTCAAGATGATCAACGACAAGGGCGGCATCAACGGCCGCAAGATCAATCTGATCTCTCTCGACAACGCCTTTTCGCCCCCCAAGGCGCTCGAACAGACGCGAACGCTGGTCGAAGGCGACGGCGTTTTTGCGATAGCAGGCGCGCTCGGCACGCCGCCCAACGCCGCGATCGCGAAATATCTGAACGACGCCAAGGTGCCGAACCTGTTTCTGGTGTCCGGCGCGGAACGTTTCAACGATCCGAAGAATTTCCCGTGGATCATTCCGCTCTACCCGTCGTATGTCGCGCAGGGCGAGATCTACGGAAACTATATCAAGGCGAAAAAGCCGGGCGCGAAGATCGCCGTGCTCTACGAGAATGACGATCTCGGCAAGGATTACGTGCGCGGATTGAAGAAAGGGCTCGGCGACAAGGCGGCGTCGATGATCGTGAAGGAGCGGTCGCACGAATTGTCCGACCCGTCCATCGAGAGCATCGTCGTCGAAATGAACGCGACCGGCGCGGACGTCTATGTGCAGTTCACGACGCCGAAATTCGCGGCGCAGAGCATACGCAAGACGGCCGCGCTCGGCTGGAAACCGCTGCAGATTCTCGCCAGCAACGCAGCGAGCATTCCCGCGACGCTCGTTCCCGCCGGCCTCGAAAATTCCAGGGGGATCATTTCGGCGCGCTGGGAAAAGGACATAACCGGGCCGGAGTTCGCCGACGATCAGGCCATCAAGGAATTTCGGCAATTCGAGGCGAAATACATGCCGCGCGCGAATCCAGCCGATCAGACGGCGATGCCGGGCTACATTTGCGCCTACGCGATCGCCGAAGTGCTGCGTCGGTGCGGCAACGAATTGACGCGCGAGAATCTCGTCAAGATGGCGGCGACGCTCAGGGATTTTCCCGTGCCGACGCTCCTGCCCGGCATCACGCTGAGCAATTCGCCGGACGATTATTCGGCCTACCACGCCATGGAAATCATCCAGTTCAACGGCGAACGCTGGGTCGGCCTCGGCGAACTCATCCGGATATGACGGGCGGGGCTGAAGGCGCAAAATGGTTTCGGTGACATTTACATACGAAGGCGGCCGGTCGCGGACAATCGACGTTGTCGAGGGCCAGAACCTCATGGAAGCGGCGGTGCGGCAAGGGGTCGAGGGGATCGACGCCGATTGCGGCGGCGCCTTGTCCTGCGCGACTTGCCACGTGTGGGTCGATCCGGAATGGAGCGCGCGGCTTTCGCCGCGCAAGAAGCAGGAAGACGACATGCTCGGCTTCGCCGTCGATGTGCGCGAGGCCTCGCGCCTCAGCTGCCAGATCGTCGTCACGCCGGCGCTGGACGGCCTGGTGGTCGGCGTGCCGCCGAGCCAGAAATGACAGGGACGCGTGGGAGGGGAAAATGCAGGGTTTGCACGCTTCGGAAAGTCCGACCCGGTTCGCGCCGATGATCCTCGACGATCGGGACAAGGGTATTTTCCGCGTGGCTCGCACCGCGTTCATAGACGAGGACGTGCTGCTGCGCGAACGGGATCGAATCTTCAACCGGTGCTGGCTCTATCTCGGGCACGAGTCCGAGATCGCCGAGCCCAACGATTTCATCACGCGCAATGTCGGCGGCAAGGAACTGATCTTCAACCGCGACCGCAAGGGCGAGCCGCACGCTTTCTTCAACACGTGTCCGCATCGCGGCGCGCTTGTCGAACGGCGTCCGAAGGGCAATGCAATCTCCTTCAAATGTTTCTACCACGGCTGGGCGTTCAACAATAACGGCGCCTTCGCGACGCGGATGAGCCCCGGCGATTATCCGGAGGATTTCAATTCCGACGGCTGCGCCAACCTCACGCGCGTCGCGAAGCTGCAGGGCTACCGCGGCTTCTATTTCGTCAATTTCGATCCGGGCGCGATGTCGCTCGACGACTACCTCGCCGATGCGAAGGGCATCCTCGATATTGTCGCCGACCATGGCCCAAGGGGCATGGAGATCGTCGGCTCGGAACAGAAGTACAGCATCCGCGCGAACTGGAAACTGCTCGTCGAGAACAGCATCGACGGCTATCACGCGGTCGACACGCACGCGACTTATTTCGACTATCTCAGCGAGGCGATCGGCGGCCCGGCGGCGCTTTCGAAGCGCAGTTTCGTCTGGAACCTGAGCGGCGGCCACAGCTCGATCGAGGGCGAGGCGCCCTGGGGCAGGCCGGTTGCGCGATGGATTCCCGCCTGGGGCGAGGCGGCCAAGGCCGAGGTCGACGACATCCGCGCCGAACTCGAGTCGCGCGTCGGCGCCGAGCGGGCGGACCGCATCGCCCGCATGGGGCGCAACACCGCGATCTTCCCGAACCTGATCATCAACGACATCATGGCGATCACGATCCGCACCTTCTATCCGCTCGAACCCAATCTCATGAACGTCAGCGCCTGGGCGCTCGGCGTGAAGGGCGAGTCGCGCGGTTTCCGTAAGCGCCGCCTCGACAATTTTCTCGAATTTCTCGGGCCCGGCGGCTTTGCGACGCCCGACGATCTCGAAGCGCTCGAAGCGGCGCAGCGCGGTTATGCGGCGCATCGGGAAGCCGCCTGGAACGATATTTCGCGCGGCATGAAACGCGAGCGGTTCGTCTCGACCGACGAGGAGCAGATGCGTTGCTTCTGGCGCGAATGGAGCCGCAGGATGGAGGATGCGCAATGAACGCCCCGGCTGCAGGCGCCTCTGCCGCGATCGAAAAGCCGCTCTCGCGCGCCGACTACGAGGATTTTCTCTACAACGAGGCCGCGCTGCTCGACGAATGGCGCATGGACGAATGGTTCGCGCTCTTTCTCGAGGGCGCGATCTACGAAGTGCCCTGCGCGGGCGCGCCGGACAATGCGGATTCATCGGAAGACCTCTTCTATATATCCGACAATTACTTCCGGCTCGGCCATCGCGTGGCGCGCATGAACAAGGAATCGCATCATTCCGAGTTCCCGCATTCCTCCGTCACGCGCATGATCGGAAATGTCCGCGTGCTCGGCGCCGACCAGAGCGGCGTCTCAGTCGGCTGCACCTTCGTGACCCACCGGTCGAAGAACGATGTGCTCAGCGTCTATTGCGGGCACCATCGTTACGTCCTGCGCGCGGTCGAGGGCAGGATACGCATCGTCTCGAAGCGGACCTTTCTCGACCTCAACAGCCTGCGGCCGCAAGGGCGCGTCAGCATCATCGTCTAAGATCGGCCTGTCGAAGGGACGGTCGGACTATTGCAGGCGGGGACGAACATGAGCTCCGGCAACGGATGAAGCGCCGCACGATCTATCTGGACGACCGGGGCGTCGATCGCGAAATTGTCCTGGCGAACGGGCGACGGGCCGCGACCGGCCTCGCGAGCCTCGGCGTCGGCGAGGGCGATTGCGTGGCGCTCTTGCTGCGCAACGATTTCGTATTTTTCGAGGCGCAACAGGCGGCGGCCGCGCTCGGCGCCTATTCGATTCCGATCAACTGGCATGGCGCGCCGGATGAAATTCTGTACGTCGTCAACGACGCCAGGCCGAAAGCCATGGTCGCGCACGCCGATCTGCTGGCGGCGGTTCGCCATCTGCTGCCGGAAGGTCTCGCCGTCCTCGTCGCGCCGACCCCGCCCGAAATCGCGCGCGCCTATCATCTGAGCGAACGCCAATGCGCGCCTGCGCCGCGCGAAGTCGCATGGGGCGATTGGCTCTCCGGCTTCGAGGAATGGACCGGCGCGCCGAAGCCGACGCGCGCGACGATGATCTACACCTCCGGGACGACCGGGCATCCCAAAGGCGTTCAGCGCGCCCCCGCATCTCCTGAACAGGCGGCCGCCTACATCGAGATGATCGCGCGCGTCTACGGGCTCGCGCCGGGCGTGCGGGCGCTCGTCGCCGGACCGCTCTATCACGCCTCGCCGAACGCATATGGGCGGCAAGCTCTTCCCAACGCCGATGTTCTGGTGATGCAGTCGAAATTCGACGCGGAGGCCGCGCTCCGACTGATCGAGACGCATCGCATCACGAACGCCGTGATGGTGCCGACGATGTTCATCCGCCTTCTGAAACTGCCGCACGACGTTCGCGCGCGCTACGACGTGAGCAGCCTGCAATGGGTGACGCATACGGGCGCGCCGTGCCCTGCGCCGGTGAAACGCGAGCTCATGAACTGGTGGGGCCCGATCGTCTACGAGACCTACGGCGGCACGGAGGTTGGAACCGCGACGCTGGCGACGCCGGACGACGCGATGTCTTATCCCGGCAGCGTCGGCGCGCCGACGCCGGGAACACGGATCGCCTTCTACGACGAAACCGGAAACCTGCTGCCGACCGGCGAGATCGGCGAGATCTACATGCGCGTGCCGGCTTACGCGGATTTCACCTATCTGAACGATCCGGAAAAGCGCAGCAGGGCCGAGAGGGACGGCCTGATCAGCGTTGGCGATATCGGCTATCTGAAAGACGGGCATCTCTATCTCTGCGACCGTCGGTCCGACATGGTGATCTCGGCGGGCGCCAACATATATCCGGCCGAGATCGAGAACGTGCTCGTACAATGCCCGGGCGTCCAGGACTGCGCCGTTTTCGGAATACCCGACGACGAAGTCGGCGAGTCGCTCGTGGCGGCGGTCGAACCCGCTCCCGACGCCGAAGTCGCGGTCGACGCGATCAGAGAATTTCTGGCCGCGCGCATAGCAAAATACAAAATTCCCGGGCTGTTCGAGTTCTACGCGGCGCTCCCGCGCCATGACAGCGGCAAGATCTTCAAGCGCAAGCTGCGGGAACAGTTCCTGTCGGCCCGCGGGTCGTGACGCCGGACCGCCGCGCCAGCGCGCGCAGCGCTTGCCTTGGTCCGATGCACTGATCGAGACGCTCCCGCGCGCATGAATCAGTGGCGCGGCATGCCGGCCGGAAGCTCACGGGTCTGCGCCGACAGACGCACGGGCGCATTGGGGGCGCCGAAGCCGCGATAGGCGTCGCGCTGCACGATCTCGAAGAAGAACCGCCCCTCGAACGTCTGGGTGTAGATCTGAAAGAATGCGCCGTTCTGGTCGCGGTCGTAGAGAATGCGATTGTCGCGCATGGCGGCGAGCGTTTCCGGAGAAAGCGCGAATCGCGCATCGAGATCGTCGTAATAGTTCGCCGGAATCTCGAGAAAGGCGACGCCCTTCTGACGCATCGCCGCGACGGTCGAAAAGATATCGTCGGTCGCAAATGCGATGTGCTGCACGCCGGAGCCGAAGAATTCCTGCACGAACCGGGCCGATTGCGTGGCCGATGCGTTGGAGCCGTTCAGAACGATCCGCACGCGATCGTCGGCGCTCGCCACGGCGCGGCTCTGCACGAGACCGCCGGGATCGGCGATCTCCTGCAGGGACAGCCGCTCCAGCCCGAAGATCGTCTCGTAGAACAGGAGCCAGGACAGCATTTCGTCGGAATGCATGGTTTGCGCGATGTGGTCGATCGCGCGCAATTGGCCGGCCGGCGCGGATGGTTCGAGCGCGCTAAATTCGTCGCGCCAGATGTCGGCGCCGGCGGAGGAGGGCGGCAACAGGCTGACCAGCGCGCCGCCGACGCCCGCGAGCGTCGGCACGGCCGCCTCGCCGGGATTGACGTGCCCGGAATAGGGCGCGGCCTTGAGCGCGCGCCCGCGCTCCAGCACGGCCTGCGGGTCCTGCGTCTCGAGGCCGACGACGCAGACGCCGGGCCCGTGCGTGACGAAGTGCGAATAGGCGAACCCGGTCTTCTCGGTGTTGACGACGAGGTTGATCTCGCCTTGCGTCCAGCGGTCGACGGCTTTCGACTTGTGTCGTCCGGACCGCACGAAGCCGAGCCCCTGCAACAGGGTTTCAAGTCGCGTGGCGGACGCGGCGTCGACCGCGAATTCCAGAAACGAGAACCCGTTCTGCGGCGACAGCGGCGGCAGCTTTTCGAGCTGGAGCTTGTCGGCGAGGTCGACGAGCGAGCGCAGGCCGTCGCGGGCGACGCGCGCCGTCGAGCTCGCGCGGAACTGATCGTTGAAGATTTCGAGCGACCAGGGTCCTGCGTATCCCGTATCCTGTACCGCGCGCATGAAATCCGTCACGGGCAGATCGCCCTGGCCCGGAAAGCAGCGAAAATGGCGGCTCCACGACAGCACGTCGAGCTGGTAGTCCGGCGCGTCGGCCAGCTGGACGAGAAAGATGCGGTCGCCGGGAATCGACCGGATCGCGTCGATCGGCGTGCGTCGCGCCAGCGCATGGAAGGAATCGAGCACGAGTCCGACCCGAGCGTGATCGGCCCTGCGCACGACCTCCCAGGCGTCGCGGTAGTCGCTGACGTGGCGCCCCCAGGCGAGCGCTTCATAACCGACGCGCATTCCGTGTCTGGCCGCAAGCTCGCCCAGTTCGCGAAAATCCGCCGCCGAGCGGTCGATCCCGCCGACGGACGCCGGGGAAACGTTCGAGCAGACGAGCAGAAGGTCGGTTCCCAGTTCCGCCATCAATTCGAACTTGCGTTCGGCGCGGCGGAAATTCGCGGCCCGCTGCGCGCCCGTCATGCCCTCGAAATCGCGAAAGGGCTGGTAGCAACATATTTCGAGGCCGAGGTCCCGGCACATCCGGCCGATGTCGCGAGGCGCGCCGTCGTAGGCGATCAGGTCGGCCTCCATGATTTCGACCTGTTGAAAGCCGACATCCGCGGCCGCGCGCAATTTGGCGTCCAGACGTCCGCTCAAGCACACGGTAGCGATCGAATAGGACGGCATGCGTTCCTCCCGGCAGACCGGATTTATAGAGCGCCGGACCAAGATTCGCTATTGACATGAACGTACCAGTTAGTACAAAACAGGTCAACTCAAAAGCTCGGCGGCCACAGCGCATCGCCGGCAGACAAAAAGCTCAGGGAGGAGGGGTCATGGAACGACAATCGTTTCTGCTCGGCTTGATCGGCAGCGGCATCCAGAAATCCCGCACGCCGGCGATGCACGAACTCGAAGGCGACGCGCACGGGTTGCGCGTGCTCTATCAAACCATCGATTTGGAAACGCTGAAGCTCGGCGTCGACGCGCTGCCGGACCTGTTGTCGGCTGCGGAGCGCATGGGCTTCGCCGGTCTCAACATAACCTATCCCTGCAAGCAGGCGATCCTGCCGCTGCTGAACGAACTGTCGCCGGAGGCGGCGCGGATCGGCGCCGTCAACACGGTCGTTCTGAAGGACGGGCGCCGCACCGGCCACAACACCGATTGCACGGGGTTCGCTCTCAACTTCCGCATGGGCCTGCCCGGCGCCCGGCGCGCGCGCGTGCTTCAGCTCGGCGCCGGCGGCGCAGGCGCGGCGGTCGCGAACGCCTTGTTGCAGGAAGGCGTCGAGCGCCTTGCGATCTTCGATGCGGACAAGCAACGCTCGGCGGTGCTGGCGACTGCGCTTTGCAGCGCGTTCGGCGCCGGCCGCGCGGTCGCCAGCGAGGATGCGGCGGCGGATGTCGCGGCATGCGACGGCCTCGTCAATTGCACGCCGATCGGCGCGATCGGCCATCCCGGCGCGCCGATCGACGTCGATCTGCTGACGCCTGCGCATTGGGTCGCCGACATCGTCTACTTTCCGATCGAAACCGAATTGCTCGCGGCGGCGAGGGCGAGGGGCTGCCGCACGCTCGACGGCGGCGGCATGGCGGTGTTTCAGGCGGCCGCCGCATTCAAGCTGTTCACAGGGCGCGAGCCCGACGTCGCGCGCATGCGTCGACGTTTCGAGGAGATCGGCGACCGGACGCGCCAGCCTGCGTAAATCAACAAACAGGGAGGAACGAAATGTCTACTGCAACCATGCATGAGCCGGCAGGCGCACACCAGACGCGAAAGGCGACAGCCAGCGGCTGGATCGGATCTGCGCTCGAATATTACGACTTCTTCATCTATGCGACGGCGGCGTCGCTCGTGTTTCCGCAATTGTTTTTCCCGTCGAGCAATCCGACGACGGCCATCGTCGCCTCGCTCGCCACATACGGCGTCGGCTATGTCGCGCGGCCGATCGGCGCGTTCTTCCTCGGCCATTGGGGCGATACGCACGGACGAAAGACGGTCCTCATCGTCTGCATGTTCCTGATGGGACTGTCCACGATGGGCGTGGGACTGCTGCCGACCTACGAACAGATCGGCATGGCCGCGCCGGTCCTTCTCGTCGTCCTGCGCCTCATTCAGGGATTTGCGGTCGCCGGCGAAATATCCGGCGCAAGCTCGATGATCCTCGAACACGCGCCGTTCGGCCGTCGCGGATATTTTTCGAGCTTCACGCTTCAGGGCGTGCAGTTCGGCCAGATTCTCGCCGCCGCGGTGTTCATTCCGATCGCGCGCTACATGGACAAGGGCGCCTTCATGAGCTGGGGCTGGCGCGTGCCGTTCCTGCTCAGCGTCGTCGTCCTGATCGCAGGTTTCATCATCCGTCGCGAAGTGCATGAAACGCCTGCCTTCGAGGAAGAGGCCGCGCATCGCGCCGTGCCGCGTTCCCCGATCGTCGACGCCATCAAGTTCAGCTGGCCGGACATGGCGCGCGTCATCTGCATGTCGCTGATGAACGTCATTCCGGTCGTCGCGACGATCTTCGGCGCCGCCTATGCCGTGCAGCCCGGCTATGGCGTCGGATTTGCGGCCGACGTCTATCTCTGGATTCCCGTCGTCGGCAATATCGTCGCCTGTTTCGTCATACCCTACGTCGGCAACCTCTCCGACAGGATCGGCCGGCGCATGCCGCTGATCTGGGGCTCGCTGCTCGCGGGGCTTCTGTCCTTCGTCTATCTGTATGCGATCAGCATCAAGAACATGCCGTTCGCGTTCGTCATGTCGATCCTGATGTGGGGCGTCGTCTATCAGGGCTACAACGCCGTGTTCCCGAGCTTCTATCCCGAGCTCTTCCCCACGCGCACCCGCGTTTCGGCCATGGCGATTTCTCAGAATATCGGCACGTTCCTGAGCGCCATGCTGCCGGCCCTGTTCGCCAGCATCGCGCCGCCCGGCTCGGTCAATATTCCAATGACGATCGGCGCGATGACGCTCGCGGTGACGGTGATCGCCGCGCTGGCCGCCTGGACCGCGCGCGAAACCTACCGCCTGCATCTCAACGATCTCGGCGATCCCGCCGCAAAGCCGGTCGGCGAAACCGAATACGCCGCAGCGCGGGCGGCCGCCCTGAACGCCTGAGGCCGCAAGCAGCGCAACGACAGGGGCCCGCGTCCGGACGCGGGCCCTATTTCTTCAGGACGAGCCGGACGACGGCTTCGACGACGAGCTTGCGTTGGGACTCGCGCGTCTTCCGCGCGGCGAAATCGACATCGAAGATCGCGCTGAATGTCGAGCGGTTCGAAACGCGGAAGAAGCACAGCGCGCTGATCAGAAGATGCACATCGAGCGGATCGATGTCCGGTCTGAACAGCCCGGCCTTCTGACCGCGTTTCAGAATGCCCGCCAGCCCCTCGATCGCCGTGTCGTTGATCGACCTGATCGTGGCCGAACGCCTGAGGTGCTCGGCCCGGTGGATGTTTTCGATCGACACAAGGCGAATGAAATCGGGATTGGCCTCGTGATAATCGAACGTGATCTCGACCAGCCGCCGCAATGCGACGTCCGGAGGAAGGCCGTCGAATTCGACGCCGCTGTCGAGGCTGCGGATTCCCGCATAGGCCTGTTCGAGCACCGCGAGATAGAGGCCTTCCTTGCTGCCGAAATAATAGTAGATCATCCGCTTCGACGTAGCGGTTTTCGCGGCGATTTCGTCGACCCGCGCGCCGGAAAGGCCGTTCGACGCGAATTCCGCCGTCGCGACCTCGATGATGTTTCGTTTCACCCGATCGGGATCGTTCTTGCGTCTCGGCGAGACGCCTTCGTCGGATGTCGGAACGGATTTCATCGTGCGCATCGCCTTCGGCTTTTCAGCCCGAACTCGCCGCCTCTTTTAAGGCTTGCCGTTGCAATGTCCACTGCGGACGAACGGATGGGAACGGGCGCGCCGGATCAATCGTAGCCCGGTCGTGGAATCATGTTCATGAGCATGCCGGCATATCCCCCGTCGACCAGAACTTCCTCGCCGTTGATGTAGGACGCGCGCGCGCTGGCCAGAAACAGCGCCGCATCGGCGATGTCCTGCGGCTGCGCGATCCGCCGCATCGGCACGACGGCGCTGCGCTTTTCGCGCACGCCCGGCGCATCGTAGAAAGCGCGGCTCATCGGCGTTTCCACGAGACCGGGGCTGACGACATTGCTGCGCAGGCCGGAAGGTCCCCATTCCACGGCGATCTGTCGCGACAACATCAGGATCCCGGCCTTGCTGACGCTGTAGGCGCCGCTCGCGCCTTGCGGATTGGAGCCGGATATGGACGCGACATGAACGATGGCGCCGGCGTCCTTGCCGCGAATCTGCGCGCCGAAGGCTTGCGAGCACAGGAAATATCCCGTGAGATTTACCGAGAGCAGCGCATTCCATTCCGCGAAGGAAAGCGTGTCGAGCGCGCCCGGACGCAGCAATGCCGCGTTGTTGACGAGGATGTCGCACCGTCCCAGCGCCGATTCGATTGCGGCGGCCGCATGCGCCACGCTGTCCGGGTTCGAGACGTCGCAGGCGACGACCGCGGTCCGTGCGCGCGCGCAGTCGGCGACCTCGCGCGCCGTCGCCTGCGCATCCGCCTCGCTGAGATCGAGAAGTCCGACATGCGCGCCGGCCTTCGCGAAATTGATCGCCAGCGCACGGCCGATGCCGCCGCCGGCCCCGGTGATGACGCAGGTCTTGCCCCCGAGGCCGAGCCAGTCCATCGGCGCGCTCATCGCGCCGCGCCTGCGATCAGGCCGTCCGTCACGGGCATGTGCGCACGCCTGACGATGCGCGTCTCCTGCGCGACGATCAGATCCGCAGAAGCTTTCAGATAGGCCGGCCATTCCGGATCTTTGTCGCGTGCGGCGTGCCTGCGCTCGAATTCGCCCATATCGTCGAACCCCCACAGATGCACGAATTGATTGAGATGGCCGACGGCGCTCGTGTACATGCCGAGCGGCAGGCCGAGATAGCGGACCTGCACGGGCATAGCGAGGCGGTCGAACACATCGACGAACTCCGCCATCTTTCGCAGGCGGATGGTGTAGACCCGCAGATCGACGATCGGCTTTTGCGCATACATGTCGGGTTCTCCTGTCAGTCGGCGAGGCCGGCCAGCCGTCTGCCGGCGATATAGGCGAAGGTCATGATCGGTCCGAGCGTGATTCCGGCGCCGGGGTAATTGCCGCCCATCATGCTCGCGCGATCGTTGCCGACGGCGTACAGTCCCTCGATCGGCTGGCCCGCATCGTTCAGCGCCTGACCGTACAGGTCGGTCGAAAGGCCGTCGAAACTGCCGAGATCGCCCATATAGAGTTTCAGCGCGTAATAGGGTCCACGCTCGATCGGCCCGACGCACGGATTGGGCTTCTGTTCGGGGTCGGCCAGATAGCGATTGAACGCCGTCGAGCCGCGGCCGAATTGCGGGTCCTCGCCCTTGCGCGCGCCTGCGTTGTATTCGGCGACCGTCCTCTCGAGCGTCTCTCCGTCGATGCCCGCCTTGGCGCCGAGCTCGCGCAAGGCGGCGGCCTTGACGAGATAGCCGCTCGCAAGATGCGGCTGCAGCGGCACGGGGGCGGGCTTTGCGTAGCCCAATCCGTATTTGCGAATGGTCGGGTGGTCGCAGATCAACCAGGCCGCCGTCTCGCTCTCGCCGTCGCAGGCTTCGATCATCGCAGCCCCGACATCGTGATAGGATTCGGATTCGTTGCAAAAACGCTTGCCCTTGCGCGTAACCGCGATAACGCCGGGCTTGTAGCGGTCGAGCAGATGCGGAAAGACGCCGAAGCGCCCGTCGCGTCGCGGCACGCGCGACACCGGCATCCAGGCGGCGGCGTTCGGGTAGCGGATGTCGCAATGTCCGCCGGCGGTTTCGGCAAGCCGGACTCCGTCGCCCGTATTGCCCGCAGGTGTCGGCGAATGATGCTCGCCGCCGCGCGCGACGTGCGGATAGGCTTTCTTCAGGCGTTCGACGTCGTGTGGGAATCCGCCGCAGGCCAGCACGACAGCCCTGCGAGCGATGACGCGAATTTCACCGTCGCCGTCTTCGAGAACCGCGCCTCTCACCGCGCCGTTCTCGACGATGAGCCGCTTTCCCGGCGTCGAGGTCAGCAGCGGTATTTTCAGGTCGAACACTGTCTTGGCGAGCCGCGCGACCAGCGCATTGCCGCTCGTCACTTGAACGCCGCGCCGATAAATGGCGAGATCCTTGATGTGCGACGCCAGCCGCTTCGTCACATAGAGAAACGAGGTCAGCGATTTCGTCGCATTGAAGAAATGCTTGAGATCGGCGTTCGACGAATTGAACATCATGCCGATGAACGTGATGGTGGCGAGCGGCGGCCGCAGACGCGCGAGCTCCGGACCGAGGACGGCGGAATTGTACGGCGCCGCCAGCACGGAGCGGCCGACGTCGACCCCGCCGCCGACATTCGGATGATAATCCGGATAGAGCGTCGGTACGAATTTCGCTTCCGTCTCGCGTTCGAACCAGTCGAGCATTTCCGGCCCTTTGTCGAGCAGCGCCTCGACCGCGTCGGGCTGGTAGAAATTGCCGGTTTCGTTCTTCAGGTAGTCGCGCGCCGCATCGCGCGTGTCGTTCGGCGCAAGCTGCTTGCAATGTCGCGCGCCGGGTATCCACAACACGCCGCCGGAAAATGCGGTCGTGCCGCCGTACACCGGCTCCTTCTCGGCGATGATGCAATCCAGCCCGTTTTTCGTCGCGACGATGGCCGTCGACAGGCCGCCGACGCCCGATCCGAGCACGAGGACGTCGCATTCGCGACTGCGTTGCGCCGTCATGTTGGTTCTCCTCTCGTCGTTTGTTCAAGCCCGGTCGGCTGGTGAAATTGTTTCGAAAAACGCCAGCCGTCGGCCTTGAGCCGCCGCACGCCGTCGGCGAGGCCTTGCGCCGGGTCGTTCGCAATGATCTCGAGGACGACCGGGCCGACGAAGGCGCTCGCGTGCAGGGCCGCGCGAACCGCCGAAAAGTCGATGTCTCCGGACCCGATCGGATCGTGGCGCCACACGCCGCGCGGCGCGTCGGACAGATGGATGATTTTCACGCGGGCGCCGAGCTTGCTCAGGCCCGAGGCCGGATCTTCGCCGATCGCGGATGCGTTCGCGACGTCGTAGATGACGGTAACGTCGGCATAACCCTCGTCTTCGAGAAATTCGTTGATGGCGCCGGCGGAATCGAGCAGTCCCTGCGGATGGTTTTCGAGCGCGAGCCTGACGCCGCATCGTGCGGCGAATTCATGAATGTCCGCGAACGCGCGGCGGAACGGAACCGAAAGCTTCGCGCGCGTATGCGGGAACAGCGCATGACGGCGCCCGGAGCCTATACAGATTTGCGGCGCGCCGAGCTCCGCCGCGCGCTCGATCAGGCGTCGATAGGCGTCGACCGCGAAAGCGACGACGTCGACGGATGGGCTCGCGAGATTGACATCGCTTGAGGAAAGGTCGAGCGCGATCAGATCGAGGCGATTGCGTTCGAGCGATGCGCGCAGCCGCCGGGCGCGTGCTGCGTCCTGCGTCCAGGGATCGAAATGCGGAGGCGTCGCCATCAATTGCACGGCCGTGCAACCCTGTGCTGCGGCGGCGGCGAACGCGGCTTCCGGCTCTGAAGCCCAGATGAAACCGAAGGTGTGTGCGCCGAGCGGGAAAGCCATGTCAGAAATCCCGACGATAGAAGTCGATCGTGCGCTCGACTCCGTCCGCGAGCTTCGTCCTCGGCAGGCCGGGCAGAACGGCGCCGAGGTTGTCGTCGGCCAGCGCCTCGGGCGTCGACAAGGCCGGGCCGCGGCAAGCGAGGCGCGCGTCGGGGACGATGCGGCGGATTGCGGAGATCACATCGTCGTTCGTCGCGCTCGCGCCGTTGATGTTGAAGACATGCGCGCCGTCGGGCGCGCGCAGCAGCGCGGCTTCGTAAGCGGCCGCCACGTCGTCGACGAAGACGAGCCCGGCGCGACCGGAATAGCCGATCGTGTAATCCTCGCCGCGCGCCGCGGCGCGACAGGCGAGCGTCGGGCCGGCGGTCAGTCCGGTCTCGCGGCCGGGTCCGTAGACAATGTAGGGCCGAAATCCGACGCTGGATAGCCGATGGTCGTTGAAATAGGCGCGCGCGCTGCCCTCGCAGGCGAGCTTGAACGCGCCGTAGTGAGAGTGCGGCGAAGGCGTTGCGCCGTCGTGAGGACCGAACACGCCGGCGCTGCTGGCGTAGATCAGGCGATCGACCCGATGCGCGCGCGCAGCCTCGAATACGTTGAGCGTTCCGATCAGGTTGATTTGCGCGCCACGCACAGGATCGGCCGCACAATCGGGCGTCAGCACGCCGGCCAGATGCACGATCGCGTCGCAGCCGTCCGCGGCCGCGAGCGTGGTTTCGGTCGAGGCGATGTCGCCGCAACGCCAGTCGACGCGCGAAGCCGCCTCGCCGCCGGCGATGACCCCGACGAGGCCGCGATCATCGACGCGATCCAGCACGCGCACATCGAACCCGCGGGCGGAAAGCCGCCGGATGATCCATGCGCCGAGAAATCCCTTTCCTCCGGTGACGAGGACGCGCATGTCTATTTGGCCGGCGTCACGAAAATATTCGCAGCGCCGCCGCTTCGCGGCGAAAGGCCGGGCGAGGCGACGATCGCGAGCGCAAGCTCCTGCGCCGCCCCGATCAGCGACGGCGCGAGTTCGAGCATCTTTTCTTCCGTCAGCCGCACATGCGGACCTGCGACCACCACCGCGCCGACGACGTCTCCGTTCTGCGGATCGCGAACAGGCGCGGCGATCGCGGCCATCCAGGGCGTGAACGTCTGGGTGGTGATGGCGACGCCGAGCTTCCGCGCCGTCCGCAGATATTTCAGCAGCGCCGATTTCGATTCCGGCGCCTTCGGCCCGTAATCCCTGCGCAGGCCGAAACCCTGTTTCTCGACGAGCGCGACGGCCTGGTCTTCCGGCAGGCATGAAAGCCAGGCATGGCCGCTCGCCGAACAGGAGAGGCGGCCGATCTGACCCATGTCGGGATCGTAGCGCAGGCCGAATTGCGAGCCCTGCGCCTTGGCGACCCAGACCAGCTCCCGACCGTCGACCATGGCGAGACGGACGAGTTCGCTCGACTCCGCCGCGAGCCGGTCGAGGATCGGTTGCGCGAAATCCGTGACGCCGCTGCCGGCCAGAAACGTGAACGCGAGCGAAGCGATGCGCGCGGTGAGCTGGTAGGCCCCCTGGCGTCGCTCCTGTCGCACATAACCGCGTTCGATGAGGCTCGTCAGAACGCGATGCGTCGCGCTGCGCGGAATGGCGAGCGTTTCCGCGATTTCGTAGAGCTGGAGGCCGCGCGCGTTGGCGGCCAGCAATTCGAGTACGCCGAGCGTGCGCTCGAGCAGGCCGTGTGGCGCGGAGTCGGTTTCGACGTCTTCGGAAATGGCGGCCTGGCGCGGCATGTCTAATCCTGAATCCTGACTGGGCGGCCGGAGCGCGCCGCCTCGTGGACGGCGAGCGTCGCACGGAGCGTGCGCAGGCCGTCGGTTGCATCGACGATCGGCTGTTCTTCGCCGCGCATGACGGCGCACAGATGCCGCAATTGACGGAGATAGGGACTTGCGCGCTCGACCGAAATCAGGTCGCGCGCGATCGGCGAATGCCAGCTCTTTTTGCCCTTGTAGCTCCAGTGTTCGAGCGAGGGCAGGGTGAGCGATCCATCCACGCCGCAAAAGAAGTGGCTCTGGCCGCCGTGCGTCTGCGGCGGATAGGACGGCAACTCGCCGGACGACAGATCCCAGGACCAGGGCGCTGCGACCGTGTCCGATAGCGAGATCGTCACAAGCGCGCCATTGTGCAGGCGCAGCAGCACGCCCGCGGTGTCTTCCACCTCGTAGCCCCGCCGGGCGTTGGACGACATCGCCTGGACCTCGGCGATCTCGCCGCAGATGAACCGCACGAGATCGATCTCGTGGATGAGGTTGATCAGCACCGGTCCCGCGCCGATGCGTCTGCGCCATTGCAGATCGAAATATTCCGCAGGCTTGTAGAAACCGGACAGGATGGTCGCGAGCGTCGGCGCGCCGATCGCGCCGCCGCGCACCAGACGTCGCGCCTCGGCGATGACCGGGTTGTGGCGGCGATGGTGGCCGACGAGAACGGGCGCGCCCTTGTCCGTGGAGGCGCGTACGAGCGTCTCGCCGTCCTCGAGGGTCGAAGCGATCGGCTTCTCGACGAGGACGGGCAACTTGCGGGCGATCGCGTCGAGCGCGATCGGAACATGCAGATCGTTGGGAGCCGCGACGATGACGGCGTCGGGCGCGGCGACGTCCATCATCGTCCGATGGTCCGCAAAATACGGAATTCCGAGCTCCCGTGCGAAGCCTTCGGCTTCCGGCGCCGGGTCGGCGACGGCGCAGGCGAGCGCGCAATCGCTGGCCGCGATCGTCGCGACGTGCATGCGCCCGATCGCTCCCGCGCCGACGACGCCGATCCTCACCCGGTCCATCCGACCCGTCCTCCCGCTGCGACCATGCGGCCGGCGGCGGGGATCGGTCAAGAAGAAATGGAATCAAATTCCATTTTTTGAATTGCCAATGGAATGCGGTTCCATTTAATCTGCCGGCAGCGGGCGGCGCGCAGCCGCCGCGCCAAGACGAACAAATCGGGGAGGACAAATGAGCGACGCGACCAAGACTTTCGAATTCGGCCGGCGCGGCCTCTTGCTCGGCAGCGCGAGCGTGGCCGCGTCCAGCATCGCCATGCCTTACATCGGCAATGCAGCGGCGGCCGAGCCGATCAAGATCGGCATGATCTGGGCCAAGACCGGACAGATCGTCGACCAGGCGGAATATCTCGCGCAAGGCGGCATGCTCGCGCTCGAGCAGCGCAACAACATGCTGCTCGGCCGTCCGGCCGAGATCGTGTGGCTGGACGAGCCGAATCCGCAAGGCGCGCAGCAGAGCGCGGAACGTCTCGTCGGCGAGCACAAGGTCGCCGGCATCGTCGGCGGCGCGCTTTCGTCGTTCGCGCTGGCGATCTCGGCGGTCGCCAAGAAATCCAAGACGCCCTACATCGCCGCCAACGCCGCGGCCGGCGCGATCACAGGATCGTCCTGTAACAAGTACACCTTCCGCTTGCAGCCTCCGGTCGACGTGCACACCAACGTGCTCGCGCCCTATTGCGCCTCGCTCGGCAAGAAGTGGTATCTGCTCACGGCGTCCTACGCCTTCGGTCAGGACATCAAGAAGGCTTTCACCGACTATATCACCGCGCACGGCGGCACGGTCGTCGGCGCCGACGAGGCGCCGGTCAACACCGCCGACTATTCCTCGTTCATCCTCAAAATACGCGCGGCCAAGCCCGACGTGGTGATCGGCGGCATTTCCGCAAGCGATCTCACCACGTTCCTGAAGCAGTGGAACGAGCTCGGCATGCGCGGCAAGATTCCTTTCGCGGAAATCGCCGTCGGCAATACCGATTTGTGGGGCGTCGGTCCGGAGGCCGCCGACGGACTTTTCACGCTGACCTGGTACTACAAGAACCCGAACAATCCGCCGGAAGAGCAGGCGATGGCGGCGGCCTACGAAAAGAA
>JAGWTW010000058.1 GCA_028868735.1 Hyphomicrobiales bacterium
TTCAACGCCGGCGTCGGCTCGATCTACGAGTGCGGCGATTTCCCGGGGCTTCTGACGGCCGCGCTCGAGGCCGCCGACTGGGGCGGCTTCGAGAAGCGCAAGGCCGAGAGCAAAGCGCGCGGCAAATTGCGGGGACGCGGAATCGGTCAATATCTCGAAATCACGGCCGCGCCGTCGAACGAGCTCGGCAAAATCGATTTCGACGAGGACGGCGGCGTCACGATCACGACCGGCACGCAGGATTTCGGGCAGGGCCATGCGACGAGCTTCGCGCAGGTTCTGGTGCAGCGGCTCGGCGTTCCCTTCGACAGGATCAGGGTCGTGCAGGGCGACAGCGACCGCCTGTCGGCCGGCGGCGGCACCGGCGGCTCGAAGTCGATCATGGCCTCGGGTTCCGCGATCTGGGAGGCCAGCGACAAGGTGATCGAGACGGGCAAGCTCGCCGCCTCGCATCTGCTCGAAGCCTCGGTCGGCGACATCGAGTTCGCGCAGGGCGCGTTCGCGGTCGCCGGCACCGACCGCAGCATCGGCGTGATCGAGCTGGCGCGGCGTCTGCGCCAGGCGACAGGCCTGCCCGCCGATTGCCCGAAATCGCTCGATGTCGCGCATGTCCACAAGGCCTCGCCCTCGGCCTATCCCAACGGCTGCCATGTCGCGGAAGTCGAGGTCGATCCACAGACCGGGACGGTCGAAGTCGTGCGCTACACGATGATGAACGATTTCGGCACCGTCGTGAATCCGATGATCGTCGAGGGCCAGGGCCACGGCGGCGTCGTGCAGGCGATCGGACAGGCGCTGCTCGAACATGTGGTGTTCGACGGCGACGGCCAGTTGCTGACGGGTTCGTTCACCGACTACGCCATGCCGCGCGCAATGGAGGCCCCGCCCTTCGTCGTCATGAACAGGCCGACGCTGACCAAGGCCAATCCGCTCGGCGCGAAAGGCTGCGGCGAGGCGGGCTGCGCCGGCGGCCTGCCTGCGGTCATGAACGCGCTCGCCGATGCGCTGGGCACGGTCGAGATCAACATGCCGATGACGCCTGAAGTCGTGTGGCGGACGGCGAACCGGCCAGCCTGACGCGCTCGCTCGCATCCGCCGGCGCCTTCGTGTAAAAGCCCGGCGATGGACGCCGCGCCGACCGACATTCCCGCCAAGTCCTCGCTGGTCGGCCTGACCCGCGAGGGGCTCGCCGCCGCCTTGCGCGCGCTCGACATTCCCGAGCGCGAGATCCGCATGCGCGTGAACCAGCTCTGGAACTGGATATACTTCCACGGCGTGCGCGATTTCGACGCCATGCTCAACGTGTCGAAGGTTCTGCGGGCGAAACTGGCGGCGGCCTATACGCTCGCGCGGCCGGAGGTCGTCAGCGAGCAGGTGTCGACCGACGGCACGCGCAAATGGCTGATCCGCATGCCGCCCGTCGATGCGAAGGACCGGGGCGCGGAGATCGAGTGCGTCTATATCCCCGAGTCCGATCGCGGCACGCTGTGCGTGTCGAGCCAGGTCGGCTGCACGCTCACCTGCACCTTCTGCCACACCGGCACGCAAAGGCTCGTGCGCAATCTGACGACGCAGGAGATCGTCGCGCAGCTCGTGGTCGCGCGTGAAAAGCTCGGCGATTTCCCCGGCCTGACGCCGCCGACCGACGGCATCACGCCTTCGGGCGAAGGCGTGCGCGCTGTGTCGAACATCGTGTTCATGGGGATGGGCGAACCGCTCTACAATTTCGATCATGTGTGCGACGCGCTCGGCGTTATGTCGGACGGCGACGGCCTGTCGCTGTCGAAGCGGCGCATCACGGTCTCGACCTCGGGCGTCGTCCCGCAGATCGGGCCGCTCGGCGAGCGGTCCGGCGCGATGCTGGCGATCTCGCTGCACGCGGTGCGCGACGACCTGCGCGACAAGCTCGTGCCGCTCAACAAGAAGTACAATATCGCCGAATTGCTGCAGGCCTGCCGCGACTATCCCGGCGCCTCCAACGCGCGGCGCATCACCTTCGAATATGTGATGCTGAAAGGCGTGAACGATTCGGACGCCGATGCGCGCGAACTGGTGCGGCTGCTCAAGGGGATGCCGGCCAAGATCAATCTCATTCCCTTCAATCCGTGGCCGGGCGCGCCCTACGAATGTTCCGACTGGGGCCGCATCGAGAAATTCTCGGACATCGTCTTCAATGCGGGCTATGCGAGCCCCGTGCGCACGCCGCGCGGCCGCGACATTCTGGCGGCCTGCGGACAATTGAAGAGCGAGACGGAAAAGCTTCGCGCGCGGGCGCGGCTGGCGGCGGAATAATCAGGCCTTCTTCACGGCGTTTCGCGCGCCGAGGGCCGCGAGAAACGCCAGCGCCGCCGAAATGAAGATGTTCGCATTGGCGAGCGAGAAGCCGAAGATGCGCAGCGAGACTTCGTCGCAACGCACGACGCGCGTGTTGTTCAATTGCTTCATGAAATCGCTCATGCTGGCGGCGCCCTGGTAGGCGCCGGTGCAGTCGGCGGGGCCCGGCCACCATTTGAATTCGACGCCCGAATGATAGAAGGCGAGCGCCGCGTTGGCCGCAAAGACCGCCGCGATGATCGCGAGCAAAAAGCGCGTTGCGCGCGCATTGGCGCCGGCGGCGATCGCTGCCGCAAGCGCGAGCGGCAGCCCGCCGTAATAGGCGAAGCGCTGCTTCAGGCAGAGTTCGCAGGGCGCGTAGCCGAGATATTGCGCGATGAAAGCGCCGCCGATCGTCAGGAAGGCGATAACGGCGATGACGAGCGCGATCGTCCGCGCATCGAGGCGTGCGAGCTTCAGCATCCCGAACCGCCCATTTTGGAGACCACCCAGAACCCGAAAACGATCAGCGCGAGAATGAGCGCCATGAACGTGGCGAAATGCCGGTCGAGCGCGGCGCGGATCGGCTCGCCGAAGCGGTTGAGAATGCCGGCCAGGATGAAAAAGCGCGCGCCGCGGGTGAGCAGGGAGAGCGCGACGAAGAGCGCGATATTGTAGCCGGCGAAGCCCGAAATAATGGTCACGAGCTTGTAGGGTATCGGCGTCAGCCCTTTCACGAGAATGATGAGCCAGCCGTAGCTGTCGTAACAGGAGCGCAGCGCCTGCGCCTTCTCGTCGTAGCCGTAGAGATGAATGAGCGGCTTGCCGACGGAATCGTAGAGGACCGAGCCGATCATGTAGCCGAGCACGCCGCCGACGACGGAGGCGATGGTGCAGACGGCCGCATAGAGCCATGCGCGCCTGGGCTTTGCCAGCGACATGGGCACCAGAATGAGGTCCGGCGGCAGCGGGAAGAACGAACTCTCGGCGAAGGCGATGGCGCCGAGGGCCCAGATCGCGCGCGGCGATTCGGCGAGCGTCAGCGTCCATTCGTAGAGGCGTTTGAACATTGCTGGCTGGGCTCGCGTTCCGGCGGCCGCCGGCCGCGATTCGTTGCGCCCGCATAGCATCGGGGCGTACTTTTCGCCAGCGCAAGCCGTGGTTGACGCGCGGGGGGCCGTGGCTATGATCCGCGCGCCTTCCGGCCCTCCGGAAGCGCCCCTGTGGCGGAATTGGTAGACGCGCTCGACTCAAAATCGAGTTCCGCAAGGAGTGCTGGTTCGATCCCGGCCAGGGGCACCACTTTATCATCCCAAGCTGTTCCTTGCCGTTCCATATCTACTGGAATCGCAATGATTTTCAGCACACCTTCTGTTCCAGACAGTCTCGGCGTGTTTGTGGGCGGCCAACATTTTTGTTGGCCTTTCTGCTGGCCTCTGGCACTCTATGCCGGTGCCAAGGCCAACAAAGGCCAACACGAGCCCTCTGGTGCTGAAATGCCCCTCACCGACGCTGCAATCCGCGCGGCAAAAGCGAAATCCGAACAGACGCTGAAGCTCTCCGACGGCGGCGGACTGCAATTGTGGGTGACGCCTACCGGGTCGAAGCTCTGGCGGCTTGCCTATCGTTTCGATGGCAAACAAAAGAAGCTGGCGATCGGCGTCTGGCCGGCCGTCTCTCTCAAAGATGCGCGCAAGCGCCGGGAGGATACGAAGGCGCTGTTGGCCTCCGGCGTCGATCCGGGCCAACAGAAGAAGGCCAACAAGGCGCGCGAGGCTCTGGAGCGCGAGAACACGTTCGACGCCATTGCCGCCGAGCTGATCGACAAGAAGCGCCGCGAGGGCAAGACGGAGAAGACGCTTTCCAAGAACCAATGGGCGCTCGGATTCGTCAGCCCGCATATCGGCGCGCGGCCCGTCGCAGTCATCAAGGCGCCGGAAATTCTTGCGGCGCTGCGCACCGTCGAGGCGCGAGGCCGACACGAAACAGCCGTGCGGTTGCGCGCCCTCGTCGGGCAGGTGTTCCGCTACGCCATTGCAACCGGCCGCTGCGAGAGCGATCCGACCTTCGCCCTGCGTGGCGCGCTGACCACGCCCGTGACGAAGCATCGGCCGGCGATCGTCGAGCCGGCGCCATTCGGCGGTCTGCTGCGCGCGATCGAGGGCTACGCGGGCGACCCGACGACGCGCATAGCCCTGCAATTGCTGGCGCTCACGTTCGTCCGGCCCGGCGAACTGCGGAACGCCGAATGGTCCGATTTCGCTCTGGACGCCGCGGTCTGGTCGATCCCCGCGGGCCGGATGAAGATGCGTCGACCGCATCGCGTGTCGCTCGCGCCGCAAGCGGTCGCCCTGCTGCGCGAATTGCACGCGCTCACTGGCCGCCGCCGGCTGCTTTTTCCGGGACTGCGATCGGTCGAGCGCCCGATCTCGGAGAACACGCTGAACGGCGCTCTGCGCCGGCTCGGTTATGCGCAGGATCAGATGACCGCGCACGGGTTTCGCGCGGCGGCGTCCTCGATGCTCAATGAGAGCCGCAAGTGGAGCGGCGACGCCATTGAGCGCCAGCTTGCGCACGCCGACCCGGACGAAGTGCGCCGCGCCTATGCCCGCGCCGACTTCTGGCCGGAACGTGTCGAGATGATGAAGTGGTGGGCGGACCATCTCGCCACGCTCCGGCGCGGCGCGGAAGTCGTGCCGCTACGGCGGGCGTGACCGATACGATCGCGATTGATACCCAATGGATAGTTTCCGCTCATCCGATTGCTTACGCCATGAGGAGATCGACGTCGTTCGAAGTCCTATGCGCGCCCCGCGTTCTGAAGCTGCTCGGATGCTGTGGGTGGCCGCGCACGCCGGGAACGGGAGGTGAAGCCCGCCCCGCCATTATCCGTTTCGCAATCAATCATCGAAGTGGACCGGGCCTCTCGGACGCCACGTTGCGGGATCGGCAACCCAGCGATCGACGTCGGATTCCCTCCAGCCGGCGCCGTTGACGCTGATCCTGATCTGGGGCGGGAACGTGCCCTCGGCGATCTTCCGGTAGATGGTGGACCGGGACAGGCCGGTCCGGGCGAGAACGGTTTTCATGCGGACGATACGGTCTGCTACGAGCATGGTTGCGCTGCCTCCTGCTGGGTGTTTCTGACGATTGCAGAGACCAGACAGAGCGATGATTTGTTATTGTGCAATAGATATTTAGAGACCGTAGTAGTGTGGCGTAGAGACGGCGGAAAATAGGATAGTTCTACAGTCCGATACCCCGACCTCTGCCGAGGTCGATGCCGTGGCTGAACGCGAGTTCCCGACCAAGGCTGCGGCCCGAGTCGATCCCGATGCCGAGGTCTCGCTTGCGGCCCTCGAGGATGGATTCAAGCTGCGGATCGCGTGCGAGGCTTTTCGCCATGTCGGCCATCGCCGACCGCGTGGACTTGTAACCGGACATGTCGCCCGCTTGGTACTGATGCCGGCTAGCGAGGTCGAGGCTCCGCCAACGCTCGACGAAGCGATCCGCACGAATCTGCGGATCGGTGCGCAGCTCGGTTTCGAACTGGAGGGCGCGCACGATGCGGTTGACCCGGCCCGTCGCCGCTTCCGAGGCAAGCTCCGGGTTCTTCTTGTAGGCGGCTTCGGCGTCGTGCGAGCCGTAGGGCCGTACCTTCTGGAAGGCTTTACGGGCCTCCTGTAACTCCGTGACTTGCTCCGGGCTCGCCTTGCCGCCCCGCTCCTGCACCCTGAAGATCGCATCAACGGCGCGGGCATGACGGACGAGCGCCCCGGTCCGGGCCCGGCGCAAAGCCGCCTCCGGGTCTGCCGCCTTCTTCCTTTCCGGCACCCGTTCCGACTCCTGCCCGCCATCGGCGGGCAGGCGCCGGCCGTCGAACATGCCGCGCACCTTGTCGGGCACCTGCTTGACGATCTCGACTACCTGCTGCACTCGCTCGCGGAAGGTGATGCCGCGCCGCTCGGCGTAACTCTGCGCCGGCTCGTAATCCGACGCCATGTCCTTGGCGCGGTCGCGCGACAGGGCGCCGACGAGCCGGTCCCGGCTGGCGAAGTCGTCATGGCCATAGTGCAGGTCCATGCCATCGCGATGGCGCGAAAGGGCGACATAGCTCCCGTGGGCGTCCAAGCCCGGCGTCGCCAGGACATGGGTGCGGTCCACTGTCATGCCCTGCGCCTTGTGGATGGTCGCGGCATAGCCGTGGTCGATCCGGTCGTAATCCTTGAGGTCAAACGAGATGCTGCGCCCGTCGTCGGTGCGCACGGACATGGATCGTTCGCTGACCTGGACGATGGTCCCGAGCGTGCCGTTCTTCACGCCAAGACCACGCTCGTTTTGCAGGAACATGACGCGATCCCCGCTGGCGAAGCTGCGCGCGCCGCGTTCGACCGTCAGGCGCACGTCATCGCCCAGAGCGCCGGCTTCCCGCATCCGCTCGCGCGCCGCCTCGTTGAGTTTCCGCACCTCGTCATTGGTGTGGGTTAGGATGATGCGGCTCTGGTCGGGCGACGCCTGCCGATCTCGGTCCCAGCGGCCGATGAGATCGTCGCGCGCTTGCGCGCGTGTCGCGGTGGTATGCACCATGCCATACGTGTCATAGGCATGGATCGCGTCGCCCGTCCGGCCGGTCGCCAGATCGCGCGTGGCGTCGCGCTGCCAGCCCTCCCGCTGGCGACGCACCTGGCCGATCTCCGCGCCGCCGTGGCGTTCGTGAATGGAGCGGAACGCCGCGCCCGCCTCGATGGATTGCAACTGTTGCGGATCGCCGACGAGCACGACCTTGGCGCCGGCCTCGGCGGCATGGGACAGCACGCGCTCCAACTGGCGCGTGCCGACCATGCCCGCCTCGTCGATGACAAGCACATCGCGGGAAGTGAGCACGTCGCGGCCCTGTCCCCAGCCATGTTCCAGGCTGGCGATGGTGCGCGACGCGATACCCGATCCGCTTTCCAGATTCTCGGCCGCGATGCCGGATAGCGCCACGCCCCGGACCTCGTAGCCCGCCGCTTCCCAAGCTTCGCGCGCCACGCCCAGCATCGCGCTCTTTCCCGTTCCGGCATAGCCGACGACGACGCTGAGATCGTGCCCGCCCGTGACATGCGTAAGCGCCTCGGCCTGCTCGCCGGAAAGGACAAGGCCGCGCGCTTCCGCACGCGCCAACGCCGCTTCGCGGTCCCTGCCACTGACCTCATGGCGCTTCTTCTCGGCCATGAGTTCGGTGGCGCGGTGGAGGCGCCGTTCGGCCTCGATCATCTCGCGGGTGGTGAAGCGGTCCTCTCCGCGTCCGTTCTTGCCCAGTTCGACGAGATCGGGCGCGCCGCGCATCGCACCGATCACGGCGTTGAACTGCTCGATGCCGTCGCTGTGCCGGTGCGCGAACCTGGCCATGTCGCGGCGCGTGAAAGTGGATTGCTGGTGCGTGATCGCGTCCAGTGCGATGGAGGGATCGGCGATAATGCGCACGCCGTTGTTGCGCGCGATCTCGCGGTGCATTTCGGCGCGGTCGGCGGCCTCGATTCCTTCGCCCTCGATGCGCTGCGCGGGCGCGCCGATCTGGCTTTGCGGCTCAAGCGCGACGCCCTGCGCTTCTAAGCTGCGATGATCTATGCGCGCGTCGATATCGAGTTCGGCCAGCCGCTCGTTGGCGAGTTCCGCCCAGCGTTCGCGCCAACGCTCGACTATCTCGGTGCGGTTCCAGTTCCGCACCTTTTGGCCGAAGCCGCTTTCGTCCACGGATCGCATGGTGAGCATGACATGGGCGTGGGGCTTGGGCGTCCCGTCCTCGGTCCTATCCCAATGTACATTGAGGTCGGCGATCATGCCCTGATCGACAAACTCCGCCTGCACGAAGTCGCGGGCGAGTTCGATGCCCTGGGCTTGCGTCATCTCGCGCGGCAGGGCGAACTCGACCTCGCGGGCGAGCTGTGCGTCCTTCCTGACCTCGAACGCTTCGACATCGTTCCAAAGCCGTTCGCGATCGCGCCATGCCTCCGGCGCATTCTCCGGCAGCATGACCTCGGAATGGACGACGCCACGCTTGGCCGAGAAATCGTGACTACGCCCGAGCCGGTCGTCGCGCAGCCGCGAGGCCGAGCGGTAGGCCGCAGCGGCAACAGCGCTGGAGCCGGCCTTGCGGCCGATGACCTTGACGTGAAGATGATAGATCGCCATCGCGATCTGATCATGTGCACGGCGAATCGCACGTCGGAACGACGTATAAGCGCGCCCTCGAAATGAATTTCTCGGGACTGTTCGCGCCGTTTCAGCCCGTCCCGGTGACCTTACAGCATTCCGCGATACGCTCATCTATCTTCGCACCATCGACAGCTCAGGGAGACGATGATGCGCAAGCCACGGGACTTCGATGCGGAGCTGAAGGCGCTGGAAGACAAGGCGCGCGATGTGAAAGCCCGAAAGGTGCAGCAGCTTGGCGAGCTGGTCATCGCGACCGGCGCCGACTCTCTCAGCACGGACGAACTGGCGGGCGCGCTGATCGTGCTGGCCGAAACCAGGGATGCTGGAAAGAGGGAGGCGTGGGCGAAACGCGGGGCCGCGTTCTTTCAGGGCCGGTCGCGGCGAACTGCATCGGCGCCTGACCGCGACGCTGGCGGCGCTCTCGCGCGACCAGGCGGCGCGCAATCGCCAACAGGCGGCGCGGGCGCGGCATGACATGCGCGCCTGGCAGGTCGAGCGCCGCAAGCGCACGAGGCGTCTGATCGAACTCGGCGGCCTCGTCGTCAAGTCCGGGATCGTGGACCTGACCGGCGACGACCGCGGCATGATCTATGGCGCGTTGCTCTGGGTGTCCGACAAGCTCGAGAGCGATCAGGGTGAACACGCGCGCGGTGTTTGGAAGAAGCTGGGCGAGATGGCGTTCGAGAGGGAACAATAAGAAGAATCGCTCACCGTATCGCGGGAGCGGCAGGACCGGCTTGACCGATAGCGAGCCGCGCGGAGAACTCAACGATCGCAGCGACGCGACACTGCGGCTTACGGCCAGAGCACATGAGTATGGAACACGAACCGTCGAGCTCCCGGCGTATGACTTGAAGCGCTTCGGCTTCAGCGCGTCGTCGCCGGCTCTTACATTTGGCGAGCAGCCGAAGCGCTGTCGGCAGTTCCGACTCAAAGCGTCATTCAAGCTCTGCTCGCGATGGCCGGAACCATGTCGTCAGCGGACATTTCCGGCTTAGATCCAACGCGTATTCTTGACCCATCGCAGACTTTGGGAATGTCCGCTTCCGGGTGTTGTTGCGCGCGTTCCGGCGCTCGGAAAACAGCGAGGATAACGAGTATTCTAGTCTTCGAATGCAACGGTCATCCTAGTGTTACAGAGCCCGCTGCGATCATGGCAGCCGAGATGGCCCTCACCGCGTCTTTCATCGGCTCGAGATAGCGTTGAGCCACCATGGCTTCCGAGCTCGATTTTCCGAGATAGCGCAAGCAAACGCAGGCCAGCACGCGGCCCTCATGGCGCACCGGCAACGCGAGGCCGAACGCCTGATCGTTGCGGTTCGGCTCGGTCACGGCATAGCCTTTCCGCCTGATCGAGGCGAGCAGGCCCGACACATAACGGGCGTCGCGCGCAGGAAGATCGTAGTCCCTGGTCGAGGCGGTGAGGCCCGAGACTATCTCGCGGCGCTCGTCATCAGGGCAAAAGGCCAGATGTGCGCGTCCGAGCGCTGAAATCAGCATTGGAATTCGGCGTCCAACGAAACTGTCGTCGCCGGTTGCGGCGAAAGGGCTAACGAGGATCGTTTCATCCCGAACGCGGATTGTCAGCCCGTCGCGCGTGCCAATCGCAAGGGGCCATTTGTATCTCGCTGTAAACGCCGCAAGGATCGGCCGCGCTGCGGTGACAACCGCCTCTTCGGTGCGATATCCGGAAGAAAGCGCTCTAACTCGCTCGTCGACCGAATACCCCCGTCGTTTCGGCAACCTGCGGACGTAGGCCGCGGATTCAAGAACGCGAAGAATTCGCACCACGCTCGCTTTGGGCAGCCCGGTTGTGTCCACGATGGTCGAGACCCTGGTGACTTGTCGCCGGTTCAGGACCTCCAGCAATTCCAGGCCGCGCAGAAGCACTTCCGACGGCGGAGTCGGCAATCGGCGTCGATCGGTCCGTGTCTTGATCGCGTCCATTCCCGGCAGACTAAGTTCCATTCAGTGGAACTGTCAAAACCTTCGTTTGCCTCGCAGGCATTGGAGACGTTCCATTGCCCGGCGAACCGCGGCGGAACGCGGAACCAGGATGGAGGACGCCCCATGGCGACAGCCCGCGCAACGATCTCGGCCGCGACGCCCCCAGTTACAAGCCCGGCAGTGCTTCGCAAATCGATCTCGGTGGAAAGATGCACGCCGGCGATCGGCGCCGAGATCAAGAACGTGCGCATCGAGGATGTTGCGCGGGACGCAGGACTGGCCGCGGAGATCCGTCAGATTTGGCTTGAGCGGAAGGTGCTGTTTTTCCGAGACCAGAACGTGGCGCCGATCAACGTGCAGTCCTTCGCAGAACAGTTCGGCGAGCTCGAGGCCCACCCTTCCTTGCGCATGCACCCCGATGCGCCGATGATCCTGGCGATCGCCCGAAATCTGGAGCCGGGCAAAAAGAGCAGGCTGGAAAAGAACAGTCGCGAGAACATCTGGCACAACGATCTGACGTATCTCAACGCCCCATCACGAGGCTCCATCCTCGCGTGCGAGATGTGCCCAGAGTGCGGCGGCGACACGATGTGGGCGAATATGGCTCTCGCCTATGAGATGCTGCCGGCGCGCATCAAGGAACGAATTGACGGCCTCTACGCCAAGCACTGCGCCGAGCAGGTGTTCGCCGCGCAAGCGCCTCGCGAGAAGCGTCTTGCTTTCGGCCAGACCCTGCCGATGGTGGAACATCCGGTCGTCGTGACGCACCCGGAAACGCAGGAGAAGATTCTGTTCGTGAATCGGTTCGCCACCAGCCATTTCTCGAATTTCTATAATTTCGAGTCCGTGCGCTTCGGCGACGACTTTCTCGAAGCAAGCACTCTCCTCAACTATCTCGTGTCCCAGGCGTCGATTCCGGAATTTCAGGTTCGGCTCAAATGGCGTCCCGGAACCATCGCCATGTGGGACAATCTCATGACGCAACACTATGCGGTCAGCGATTACGGCGATCAGCCCCGAAAAATGCTGCGCGCGACCTTGAAGGGCGTTCCGCTCGATTGACCTCGTCACGGGAGCGCGGAGGCCACGCCTCGGCGTTCCCGCCGACAGATTTGTTGCGTCGGCCCAGGACAGCCTCATGACGATCGTTACCGAAACCGTCGAAACTCATCCAGGCTTGCAATTTTCGACAGACATCGCAGGCGATCCAGGCGCCGATTTCGTCCTGTTGCTGCACGGATTTCCAGAATCGCGCCACATCTGGCGCGAGACCGTGCCCCTGCTTTCTGGCGCTGGTTACAGGGCCGCCGCGCCCGATCAGCGCGGCTATTCCGCGGGCGCTCGTCCCGATCCAGCCGACCTGTCGAACTATACTTACGATCGACTCGTTCGCGACGCGCTGGACCTGGCCGACGCATGCGGGGCGGTGGGCCGACGATTTCATCTCGTGGGCCATGACTGGGGCGCGCAGATCGCGTGGAGTGTGGCGAGCCGCCATCCCGAGCGGCTCGCATCGCTGACGATCTTGTCCCGTCCCCATCCAATGGCGTTCCGCGCCGCCATGGCGGATCCCGACGGTGATCAGGCGTATCGATCCCGTCACCACAAGGCGTTCCTGCAACCGACGACCGCCGATCTCATGATGGCGGACGGCGCGCTGCGCTTTCGTCGAATGCTGGCGGCGCAGAACGTTCCGAACGCGGCGATCGACGCGCATCTCTCAGTGATCGATGGACGCGACGCGCTCGAGGCGACTCTGGCGTGGTATCGAGCCAACGACATTCTGTTGGAAATGGGGTCGATCGCGACACCCACGCTCTACATCTGGGGCGATGCGGACGCCACGGTCGGGCCGAAGGCCGCGCTCGCGACGAAGCAGTTCGTGACCGGGCCATTCCATATGGAGGTGATACCCGGCGCCGGCCATTTCATGATGGATGAAGCCGCCGGGCGTATTTCAGAACTCGTTCTTGCGCATATAGCGGCGAACCCGACCTGACCTGACTCCGCGCGCGTATCAGAACATCCCGCCGTTGGGGCTGATCGTCTGACCGACGAGATAATGGTTGTCCGACCCGAGATAGAGCGCGAGGGACGCGTACTCGTCGAGCGTGCCCATGCGCCCGAGCGGGATGAGCTGAAAGAGCTGGTTGCGGGCAGAGTCGCCCATCTTGTCCAGATAGGCGTTCATGGCTTCCGTCTGCACGCCGCCAGGCGCGATCGCGTTGACGAAGATATTCGCGCCTGCCACCTCCGCCGCGACGGAACGGGTGAAGGCGACGACGGCGCCCTTGGTCGCGGAATAGTGCGGGCTGTGCGCGCTGAGGTTGCACAAGCCGGCTGTCGAGGAAATGTTGATGATCTTGCCGTCGCGTTGCGGCTCCATCCGGCGCAGGGCTTCGCGCGTGCAGTAGAAAACGCCGTGCACGTTGACGTCCCAGAAGCGCAGCCATTCGGCGTCGGTCATCGCGCTGGTGAAGCCGAGGGAGCGCCGCGGTTGCGGCGTCGTGAGATAGGCGTAGTGCTCGTTGCGGCGCGCGTCGTCTTCAGGTCGGGACGGGACGACCGCCGCGTTATTCACGAGCACATGAACTGTGCCGAAGCGTGCGCAGGCTTGTTCGAACATCGCGGAGACGCCCGCGCTCGACGACACGTCGCATTTCACAGGCAGGCATTCGGCGCCGATGGCGGCGATCTCGGAGGCGGCTGCAGCGAGCGACTGCTCGTTGATGTCGCAAATCACCAGGCGGGCGCCCGCGCGCGCATAGGCGCAGGCGATCGCCTTGCCGAGGCCGACGCCGGCTCCGGTTACCACGGCGACCTTGTTGTCGAGCTTCATCTACGGATCTCCCGAAAGCCCCTCGGCCGACGAAACGCCGGCCGGGGGCGACGTTCACGTCAAGCGGCGACGCGCAGGGGCGCTCCGCGCACGCCCGCTTCGCGGTTCGGCGCCCAACCGATCTTCGCGAGCGTTTCTTCGGTCGAGTCGTAGAACTCGTCGATCTTGAAGATGCGCTTCGCCTGTTCGCCGGTAGCGACATCGCGATAGAGTTCGCGCGAGATGCGAACGAGCTGCTCGACCTGGGCCACCGTCGTGATGCGCTCGCCCTTGCGGCCCCACAGATTGTCCTCGATGCCGCAACGCACATGCAGCCCCATCGCGATCGCCATGGTCGTCAGCGGCAGGACGGTGCGCATGATCGCCTCGATCGTCAGCACCGCGCCGTCCGGCGTACGCCGGATGAACTCCATCATGTTGTAGGGGTTCGGGCCGTCCATGCCGCCGCCAATCGCGACCCAGTTCATGATCAGCGGGCCCTTGTAAATACCCCGGCGGATCAGCCGTTCCACGGACTCGAGCTGCCCGATGTCGCCGAGCATGAAATGCGCCTGGATGCCATTCTGCTGAAGACGCTTGAGATGCTCTTCGACGAAGGCGGGCCCCGAAGGAATCCACATCTCGCGATAGGCATCGGCGTAGGCAGGCTGCGCCAGCGATGTGCCGGCCACGTCGTCCGCGCTCATCAGTTCGCAGACATTCATCTGGTTGGTGTTGATCGCGATCGTCACCTGATCCGGCTTCGGCTTCAGTTCGGCGAGCATGTGGCGCGTGTCGTCGTTGAGCCACTTCGCGTCTCCGCCTTCGCCTTCCGGCGCGAAGGAGATGGAGCCGCCGACCTGCAGAATCATCTTCGGCACGGCCGTGCGCAGGCGGTCCAGCATCTCGTTGAACACGCTGAGGCGCTTCGATCCCTGGCCGTTCTCCTCGCGGCAGTGGACGTGGAGCAGGGTCGCGCCGGCGTTGTAGCAATCGACGGCTTTCTGAACCTGCTCGGCGAAGGTGACGGGAATATCGTCGGAATCGCCGGGCAGGAATTCCGGACCGTAGGGCGCGGCCTGGATCACCAGCGGTTGCTGGTTTTCCGGGAACAGGGAATCGTCGTGGAAATGCATCAGTAGGTCCTCCGCTGTAAAAGCTGTCGAATTCTCTGCGATTCAGGGCATCACGCTGCGAGCGGCGCTGCGTCGACAAGGTCGGGCGCGACCGCCAGGCCGGCGACGGCGTCGTGGTCGCGTCGATAGGTGCGTGCGCCTACGACCAGCACGAGCGCGGCGAATCCGCAGGAAAGCGAGACGAGCGCCATCGCCGTCTGCAGGCCGAACCTGTCGGACAGGGCGCCGGCGATCAGGGGGCCGATACCGAGCCCGAACAGATTCTGGGCGACCGTGACCATCGAGGCTGCGGTGGAACGCAACGCCGGGTGCACGACGTCGATGGCGACGGCAGGCATCGGTCCGGTCGTAGCAGCCATCAGGAAGCCGCCGAGAGCGATCAGAGCGAGCTGAAGCGGGCCGGCTTGCAACGCGCCGAAGGCGACGGAAAAGATGATCAGCGTCGCAAAGCAGCAGGCGGCCGGCGTGAACATGCGCCAGCGCAGATCGCGGCGCGCGAGGCGGTCGGCGACGATCGACCAGAACACGACGCCGAGCGTTGCGCAGACGATGATGCCCGCGGCCCAGACGCCGGCCCGCTCGGCAGGCTGGCCGTAGACGCGATTGAAGTAGCTCGGCAACCAGGCGACCATCGTCGAAGTCGTGACGAGTTGCAGCGCGCTGCCCAAATACGCTGCGATGCCGGAGCGCGCGCGGAACAGCTCGCGTGCGATACCGTTCGCCCGGTGTATTTTCGAGGGAGCGTCGATGACGAGTTCAGGCGCGCGATAGTCGCGGACGAAGAGATAGAGAACGGCGAGAAGAAGTCCGGGGACTCCGACGACGCCGAACGCGGTCTTCCAACCCCACCGCGAGGCAATCACGCCGCCGAGAATGACGCCGATCACCGAACCGAAGGTCGCGGCAGCGAGGAAGCCGCCGATGATCGTCGCCCGCATGCGCGTCGGGAACACGCTCGACAGGAGCGCGCCCGCCGCAGGACCGTAACCAGCCTCGCCGAGCCCAATGAAGCCGCGTGCGACGAGCAATTGACCGTAGGTGCCGGTGAAGGCGCAGGAGATGGTCGCAAGGCTCCAGACCGTCGCCATCGCCACCACGCCCTTTACACGGCTCCAGTTGTCAACGAACAGCGAGATCGGGAGCGTGCCGAGCGCCACGGTGATCGCAACGATCGAGACGAGCGCGCCGAGCTGCTGGTCGCTCAGGCCCCATTCTTCCTTGAGGTGAGGAAACATCGACACGACGATCTGACGATCGATGAAGTCGAAGGCCATCAGCAGGAACGACAGCGCGAAGGCCAGCCACGCCTGCGGCTTGCTGACGAGATAGCCGTGCTCTTTTTGAGGCGCGCCTGGAAGGTGCATCGCTTGCGTTTCCTCTTGTCGCTTGTTCTTGGTGCGCCCGCTCGGGTGCCTGAGACGTATCGTCCCTTGTCGACGATCCTAACTACTTTCGGGCGGCCGGTTTGACGGATCGCGACAAATTTTTTACGACTCGCGACAAAGGAGCGGTTTACCCATGGCCGATCTCGTCCGCAGCGCGAGTCTCACTCATTTTGCAGCGACGGCGCGATCAGTAGGGCTAGACCCGATGGAAATGCTCAGGAGCGCGGAAATTCCCCCGACTGCGCTCACCGATCCCGATATTCGTATTCCGATGGGCGGCTTTCGTCGATTGCTCGAGGCTTCCGCCATCGCCGCCGGAGTCGATGATTTCGGATTGCGGCTGGCCGAGCGGGGCGGCCTGTCCAATCTGGGGCCGGTCGCACTCTTGGTCCGGGAGCAACCGACCGTCGGCTCCGCAATGGAAGCGCTCGCGCATTACGTACACATCCAGAGCGAATCGCTGGGCGTGCGCGTCATTCGCCTCGGGAATGAAGTCGCGATCGCTCCGTCCCTGCTCTTCGGAACTCCCGCGCCCGCGCGTCAGTCGATCGAACTCGTTGTCGGCCTCGCCTATCGTATCCTGGCGGCCTTCCTAGGACCCGGCTGGCGGCCGCTCGACGTGCAATTTGCTCATCCAGCGCCGCGCAACAGGGATATTTACCGCAAATTCTTTGCCTGCAATGTCGCCTTCGGCGCGGAATATGACGCCATCATCTTTCCGGCGGGGGATCTGGAACGGCCCATGCCTTCGGCGGACGCGGCCCTTGCACGATATGCGCGTGACTACGTGGAGGCGATCGCCGCGCGTTCTAGCCACATCGAGGGAAAAGTGCGCGAACTCGTCACGGCATTGCTGCCGACCGGACGCTGTTCGGCGGGGCGGGTCGCAAGGCACCTCGGCTGCAATCAGCGTACGTTGCAACGTCGGTTGGCAGAGCGGGGAACGACATTTTTCGACATTGTGGAGGCGCAGCGGGCCGAGATCGTTGTTCGCCTGATCGAGGACGACTCTCGTTCGCTGCCAGCTGTCGCGGAACTGCTCGGGTTTTCCGCTCAGAGCGCGTTGTCGCGTTGGTTCCGACAACGCTTCGACTGCAGCATCTCGCAATGGCGCGTACGAAACCGTCAAATCGCGACGCCATTGTTGGACGGCGTCGAACTCCTGGGCGCTCTAACGAAGTCGAAGTGAGTTCAGCGCGCTTTAGTCTGCCGCCAGACGATGGGAGCGTCCCCGGTCCAGCGACGAAACGCGCGCGTGAAATTTCCCGGCTCGCTGTAGCCGAGCGCGTCGGCGATCTCGGCGATCGAAACCGTCTGCCGACCCAGCATTTCCTGCGCGAGCTCACGCCTGATGCCGTCGAGGAGACTCTCGAACGAAACGCTATGCATCTGGAGACGTCGAAACAGCGTGATCCTGTGCATGCCCAGCATGTCCGCGACGACATCGACGTTACAGCGGCCGCCCTCGAGCAAGGTGCGGATCAGTTCGGAGACCTGATCCGCGAAATTGAGGCCGAGCAGGCTCTCCATCTCCGACAGGCGGCTGCGGAAGTATGAATTGAGCGCGGGGTCCTGCTGGTCCTGCCGGGACACATCGAGAATCTTCGCATCGAAGGCGAGGGCGTCGCGCGCTTGCCCGAACTCGGGCATCAGCCCAAAGCACTTTCGCCAGGCGGCCTTGTCGATCGGCGTCGCTCGCGAAAACTGGATCTGTGCAGGCCGCCAGGCCTTGCCGGCGATGATGGCGAGGTGCCGATCGAATACGGTCAGGTAGCTCGTACGCACCAGATCCTTGCCGGGAAAATTCTCGGGGATCGAAACCGTGAGGACGGCGACGCCACGCACCTCCACGAGCCCCAGCAGCACGCCCGCGTAGAACACTTTCCGAAACCGGAGAAGCGCAGCGACAGCTTCGCGCACGGTCGGGGAGGTCGCAACGAGCAGGCGCAGAGGCCCTGTGTTCTGCATGCGCGCCATGGCGCCGACGAGCAGCGGCAACTCATCGCAACTGGTATGAGCGACGGCGCGCTGAAGCAGTTCGCCGCAAAGCGCGATCGGCACAGGGTGCAGCGGCCGCGCGAAGGCAGACGGCGCAAGCCCATAGCCCTGCATGAAGCCCCAGCCGTCGAAGCCGAGCTGGTCGATGACGACGGGCACGTTCGCGAGCGTGCCGATCGGAACCGTGCTCCCGCCTTTCCCTGAATTGCGCGCCATCGGTCTTTCGCCGCCCGTGAGTAACGAAATGATAGATCGATGTTACGAAATGACAACCCGATTTTTCCGACCTCGCCTAGCCTCCGGCTTGCCAGCCGCGATCTCGAAGCCACGCGACGCGATCCGGCGAACAATCAATCGAACGTCTCGGGAGAGCGCCGTGGAACAGAAGATCGTGTTGACTGGCATCGCCCGGTCGAAAGGCAAGGCGGCAGGCCAGGCCCTGGTGAACCGCCAGCGGATGGGGTGGGCCTTCAACCATGTCGGCAACGAAGACGGCATCGTCCTGGTGCCCGGCGCCGACATCCAGGGCGAATGCGTGACCAACAAGATCGTCGTCTATCCCACGGTGCTCGGCTCGACCAGCGGCGCCATCAGCCTCTACTTCAAGTGCAAGGAGTCGATGCACGGACCTGCGGCGATCATCTGCCAGAAGGTGCACGACATCGACATCAGCGGCGCGATCGCCGGCGAAATCCCTGCGGTCGATGGCCTGGATCAGGATCCGATCACCACGATTAAGACCGGCGACTGGGTCGAGATCGATGCGCCCAAGGTCGGCCAGAAGGCGACCGTCACCATCACCCGCAAGCAATAGTCGGCATCTCCGGCGTACAAAATTTGGGAGAAACACCCGTGACGATGAAACTCACGACGTACCAGCAGGAAATGCTCGACGGCAAACACGGCGAGACCAAGCAGTTCTGCATGAGCAAGCTGACGGATTTCGGCGAGGCCGTCGAGGCCACCGAAATGGTGGATCTCGTGCTCGTTCTCAACTGCTGCCCGATTTATTCCAAGGATCGCAAGAATCCGGAGACGGCGAAGAAGCTCGCGGCCTACGATCTGGGCCACAGCGCACTCTACGACCCGATCTTCAAGATGAAGGATGCGCACGTCGCCGACGAGTCGGGCACTGCGTGCGGCAACGATCCGTACATGGTGCAGTTCGATAAGGCCGAGGAGAAGGGCTATCCCTGGAACTTCGAGCTTCCGGGCAAGGGCAGCTTCAAGCTCGATCCCGAAATGGTCACCGACCTCAAGGCGGGCTACGACAAACTGACGGAGCACGGCTGGCTGCCCTGGCTGTCGTGCAATCCCTATTTCAATACGCGCATTCCGAAAATGGGCGAGTACGCCGCCAGCTCGGAATCGAGCGCCGCCGCCTACATCAACACGATCCTCGGCGCGCGCACCAATCGCGAGTCCCCGGTCAACACAGTCTATTGCGCCTACACCGGCTGCCTGCCGAAATACGGTACGCATCTGGACGAGAACCGCGCGGCCAAATGCATCGTCGAACTGGACGACGAAGTGAGGGACGCCTTGAAGGGCGCCGCGGATTGGGCGGCCCTGGGCGCCTGCATCGCCGACAAGTCGATGAACCGTATCCCCGCTGTCCTCAACCTGCCCAAGAACATGGGCCCGACCGCCACCAAGCAGATCATCGCGTGCTGCTCGCCCGGCATGAACGATCCGATGCTGCATCTCATGGGGTTCACGCCGGAATCGCCGACGCTGGAGGCGGCGTTCAAAGGCGCCATGCCCAGGAATCCGGAGCGGTACAAGATCACGATGGACGACATGGTCGAGATGTTCCAGCAGATCAACGCCATCGCGCCGCCGCCCGGCGCCGAGCCTGCGAAGCCGGTCGATATTATTGTCATCGGCTGCCCGCACGCGACGTTCGAAGAAATTCGCGAGGTCGCCCGGCTGGTGAAGGGCAAGAAGGTCAAGGAAGGCGTTCAGCTCTGGGTCCAGACCGACACGCCCTCCTACCACATGGCGCAGCACTACGGCGACGCGAAGATCATCGAGGACGCCGGCGGCAAGATCTACCATCAGACCTGCATGGCGATGACGCCGATCCGGCACTATCCGAAGGGCACGACGATCGCCACCAGCAGCTACAAGTATGTCAAGCTGGGCGGCGGCTTCGGGCCGAGCTGGATCTTCGGGAATCCGGACGCCCTCGTGAATGCCGCCATCAGTGGCGTGTTCAAGCCGAGCGGTCGCTGGGCCGCCTGAGCAAGCCTCGCCAGTCCATGTGATCAGACGGATCGCGGCGCACTTGTGGAAGGAGTGTTTCGCGATCCGGCGCAATTGGATCCGTCATGCATCATCGAGCGATCAGCAGGCTGGAGGCGCAAGTCCCGGCCGTGCCCTGCAACACAACGCGCGAGCGCCTCGAGCGCACGCAGGCCCATCTGCGCCTCGTTCGTCAGAGCGAAGCGCCGGCGACAAGCGCCTCGACAAGCGACGACCCCGCCGCCCCTGGCCATGCGAACGTCGAGCGAGGGTTCATCGGATTTCTGGCGTTTCTGGCGACGCTGGTAGCGCTGAACGGCGCGGTCAACGCCGCGGGTGTCGCCGCTCCGCACCGGCCCGCGCTCGTCGCGTCGCCGGTCGATGCGCCAGTCGCCATGCGCGCGACCGGGCGCTGACATGGCGCTCGATGTCGTGACCACGGGCGCCGCCATTCCGCTCGTCGCCTTCGACGAGCTCGCCGACGGCGCAGGCCGCCGCATTCGCGCTGGCGGGCTCGACATCGCCTTGTTTCGCATCGGCGCGGACGTCTATGCGATCGACGATTCCTGTCCGCATCGCGGGGCCTGCCTGAGCGTTGGTCGCGTCGAAAACGGTCGTGTCCGCTGCCCCGCCCACGGCCTGTGGTTCGACCTGCGGGGCGAAACGTCGGGCGGGCCCGCGACGCTTCCCGTGCACCGTTACCAGGTCGAGGTCGTCGACGGCGTCGTAATGCTGCGCGCCGGCGCATCCGGTGTCGCTTCCCCGATCTCGTTGTCCGGCGGAACGTAGGCATGGACAGCGCCGCGCCTTCGCTCGCCTCGCAGACTGCGCCGCCGCAGTCCGCCGAGCCCTCTCGCGCCGATATGCTGCGCCGTCGCGCCCACGCGCTCTTCCCCGGCGTTCTCGCGAGCGGGACGATCGCGCTGGCCGCGACCTGGCTCGCCCAGCACTACGCCTCGCCGGTCATGTTGTTCGCGCTGCTACTCGGCATGGCGTTCCACTTCCTGCACGAGGAGGGCCGCTGCGTCGTCGGCATCGACTTCAGTTCGAAGACGATCCTGCGCATCGGCGTCGCGCTGCTCGGCGCGCGCATCACGATTGGCCAGATCGCTGCGCTCGGCGCGTGGCCGGTCGCCACAGTCGTTGTCGGAGTGGTTTCGACCATCGCATTCGGCATGGTCGCGGCGCGCCTGCTCGGCCTTCGTCCGATGTACGGCCTCCTCAGCGGCGGCGCGGTGGCGATCTGCGGCGCCTCAGCCGCGTTGGCCATTTCCTCCAGTATGCCGGAGCATGAGGACAAAGAGCGCGATACCATTCTCACTGTCGTTGTCGTAACGACGCTCTCGACCGTCGCAATGATCGTCTATCCGCTCATCGCGCATGCGGCGGGTTTCGACGACGGGCATGCCGGCATCTTCCTGGGCGGGACGATCCACGACGTCGCCCAGGTGGTTGGCGCGGGCTACACGATCTCGCCTACCGCCGGCGATGTCGCGACCTACGTGAAGCTGCTGCGGGTGGCGCTGCTCCTGCCGGTCGTGTTCGCGATCCCCTTGCTTTTCGCACGCAAGATGCCGCAGGCGCGTGGCAAGGCGCCGTTGCCATTGTTCCTGCTCGGCTTCGCGGCCCTCGTCTGCCTGCGCAGCGCGGGCGCTATTCCGGCGCCGGCTGTCGAAGTCGTCAACGACGTTTCCCGCTGGTGCCTGGTCGCCGCGATCGCCGCGCTCGGCATGAAGACATCCTTCAGGAAGGTCTTCGCCGTGGGCTGGCGGCCCATTGGACTGATGGTCGCGGAAACGGCCTGGATCGCAGCTCTCGTCTTCGTCGCCGTCCGCTGGTGCATCTGATCCAGCACAAGGACGCGGTGACCGCTTCAGCATTTCCTGCCGCTTCCCGGAGAAACAGACGATGCAACGCCCCTGGATCAAGACGTACGGCGATGTGATCCCCGCCACGATCAATCCCGACGCTTGGAAGTCCGTGCGCGACCTGCTCGACGCCGCCATGACGAAATTCGCCGACAAGCCCGCTTTCCGGTCGTTCGGCCAGACGCTGAGCTACACGCAGGTCGACACGCGATCACGCGCGCTGGCGGCGTTCTTGCAGACGAAGCTCGGTGTGAAGAAGGGCGATCGGGTCGCCGTCATGACGCCGAACATCCTGGCCTTTCCGCTCGCCATGATCGCCAATGTGCGGGTCGGCGCGATCCAGGTGAACGTCAACCCGCTCTATACGGCGCGCGAACTCGAGCATCAGTTGAACGACGCCGGCGTCGAAACGATCGTGATCTTCTCCGGTTCGACCGCAACGCTCGCCGAGGCGATCGGCGCGACGAAGATCAAGAACGTCATTGTCGCCGGCGTCGGCGACGGTTCGGATGCGCAGCTTCCCTCGCCGCCCGTCGATCCGCGCCTGACGAATGTCGTGTCGCTGGCCGACGCGCTGAAGCAGGGCGCCTCGATGCAGTTCACGCCGCCGCCGCTCCGCGGCGACGATGTGCTTTTCCTGCAATACACAGGCGGAACGACAGGCCTGTCGAAAGGCGCGACGCTCAGCCATCGCAACCTCGTCGCCAATACCGAACAGTTCAAGGGAATGATGCCGGCGGCGACGCTGCCGGGGCAGGAGACGATCGTCACGGCGATCCCGCTCTATCACATCTTCGCGCTGATGGTGAATTTCATCACCTATTTCTCGGTCGGCGCGGACAACTGGCTGGTCGCCGACCCGCGCAACATGGACGCCTTCGTCGATGTGATGAAAGCCGCGCGCCCGACCGTCTTCATGGGCGTCAACACGCTCTATGCCGGCCTCACGATGCATCCGCGCATCGGCGAGGTCGATTGGTCGCGCCTCAAGCTGCCGGGCGGCGGCGGCGCGGCTGTCGTCGGCGCGGTGTCGGACCGCTGGAAGGCGATCACCGGCTGCTTCATTCGCGAGGGATACGGGCTCTCGGAAACCTCTCCTGTCGTCTCGTTCAATCCGGCCTTCATCCAGGAATTTTCCGGCACGACCGGCCTGCCGCTGCCCTCGACCGACGTTAAGCTGCTGGACGACGAGAACAGGGAAGTCGCGATCGGCGAAGCCGGCGAGGTCTGCGTCAAGGGCCCACAGGTCATGCTGGGCTACTGGAACAAGCCCGACGCCAACAAGCAGGCGTTCACGGCGGACGGATATTTCCGGACAGGCGACGTCGGCGTGATCGACGGGGCCGGGTTCCTGAAGATTGTCGACCGCAAGAAGGACATGATCCTGGTCTCCGGTTTCAACGTCTATCCGAACGAGATCGAGGCGGTGGCGTCCGGTTGCGCCGGCGTCGCCGAATGCGCCTGCATCGGCGTGCCCGACGACAAGACCGGCGAGGCGGCCAAACTGTTCGTCGTGAAGAAGCCCGACGCCAGCGTGACGGAAGCCGACATCATCGCGCACTGCCGTCAGGAAATGACGGCCTACAAGGTGCCCAAGCACGTCGTGTTCGTCGCCGCGCTGCCAAAATCCAACGTCGGCAAGATCCTCAGGAAAGACCTGCGCGCCGCCGGGTAGCCTCTTCGAACGTCAGCTTTCGGCGCCGTGTCGAACTCCCGCTAATGGCGCAACCCTTCCTTCAATGCGACACCCGGCTGCTCCTGACCCTAGTGAGACGCTGGGAAGGTCCGAATCTTGGCGGACGGCTCACTGCTGGGCGGCGGCCAAGACCGGGTCGCCGTCGGTTGAGGCGCCGTTCGCCTTGACCAAAAAATCGTGGACGTTCAACCGACTTGCCTTCTGGGTCGCAGCCCGCCTCGTCCATTTCCGATTCTGTCGGAACTTTTACAGATTTTGCCCGCGCCCTGCCGCTAACACTGCCTCCAACACGCGAAAAGGGAGGTCATCCGGCATGGGCGAACGCAATTTCAACATTCCTGCGTCGGGCTATCTCGACGCGCTGCGGCGCAACGGCGTCGACCATTTCGTCACCGTGCCCGACTGGGTTCAGCTCGGCCTGCACGACCGCGTCGAGAAAGGCGTCGAGGGGCTGTCGCTCGTGCGCTGCTGCAACGAGGACCAGGCGGTCTGCGTTTCGGCCGGCCTGAGGATCGCCGGCAAGAAGCCAGTCACGGTCGTCCAGAACCAGGGGCTTTACGCCTGCATCAACACGATCCGCGCGGTCGGCCTCGACGCCTCGCTGCCGATCGTCTTCCTCGTCGGGCAGTTCGGCCGCGAGTTTTCCAACTTCGGCCAGGAGCCGTCGCTGTCCTCCCGCAACACGGTGAAGCTGCTTGAGCCGGTGCTGAACGCGCTCGGCGTGAAGTTCTGGCGCCTCGAAGACGAAAACGATCTCGGCCGCATCGACGAAGCCTTCGCCTATGCGGACAAGGAGAGCCGTCCGGCGGTGCTGATCGTGGGCGCGCCCACCGGCTGGAATTGAGGGGGCGACGATGAACCTTTTGCAAGCCTGCACGATCATCGAAAACGCGCGCAAGGACGCCATTCTGGTCGCGACCATGGGCGCCATGTTCGCCTTCGACGGAATCAAGGCGGCGCAACCGCGCATCAGTTCCGTGCCGCTGATGGGTGGGGCGGCCAGCCTCGGACTGGGTCTCGCGATCGCCGAGCCCTCACGTACGATCATCGTGGTCGACGGTGATGCGAGCCTGCTGATGCAGCTCGGCGGCCTGACCACCGTCGCTGACCGGCAGCCCGTCAATTTCGTGCATTTCGTCGTGCGCAACGGCGCGCAGTTCAGCGGCGTCGCCAATCTCGCGACGCCAGCCGACGCTTGCGTCGACTATGCGGGCCTCGCCGCTGCCGCCGGCTATCGCCGGACCTACAGGTTCGAAAACGAGACGGCTCTGGCCGCCCATATCGAAGAGGTGTTGGGCTGCGTCGGCCCGACCTTCGTCGAACTACGCGTCGTCACGCCGCCGCCCATCCCGGGCGCGCCGATGAAGATGGAAATCCCCGATCTCCAATTCCAGCGGATGGGCATGGAAGCCCGCACGCTGTCCGCCTGGCTGAAGGATCACGCTCATGGTTGATACACGTGCGGAATATGTCGTCATCGGCGCAGGTTCGGCGGGCGCGGCGGTTGCGACGCGCCTCGCCGGTCGCACTTCGGGCAAAGTTCTGCTGTTGGAAGCCGGCGCCGCCCGCGACAAGGATTTCTGGGTCAAGGTGCCGATCGGCATCGCCAAGATCCTGCAGAATCCCGACTACGTCTGGGCGTCGAAC
>JAGWTW010000059.1 GCA_028868735.1 Hyphomicrobiales bacterium
TTTTTCGAGGTTCGATCCGGAAAAAAGGATCGAAGATCTCGAAAAATACTGGCGCAAGCGCGTGGACGTGAAGATCGAGAATCTGTCCGGGATCGTCGATGTCGACGTCCGCGCCTTCACGCCGGAAGATTCTTTGGCGCTCGGGCAGCAGATTCTCGCCTTGTCCGAGGCGCTGGTCAACGATCTCTCCACGCGGTCGCGACGGGACGCGCTCGCCGAATCGCGCGCCGAACTCGACCGGGCTGAAGCGCGCCTTCAGGCTGCGACCGCGGCCATGCGCGACGCCCGGAATGCGGAAGGCGTGCTCGACGCAAAGGCCGCCGCCGAGTCGCTCGACAAGGTCGTATCCGTGCTGCGGTTGGAAAAAGCAAAGCTTGAACAGGATCTTGCGGGCCAGTCGAGAGTCCTCGCCGACTCCCCGTCGGGCCGTGTGCTGAAAGCCAGGATCGACGCCGTCTCCAGACAGATCGACGATTACAATCGTCAGATCGCAGGGGCGCGGTCAGCTGCCGGGGGCTCGATGGCCGACCGGCTCGGCCAATTGTCGCGTCAGCAGATCGAACTGGATCTCGCCCGCCAGCAATATGCGCAGGCCTCGGCCGTTTTTCAGAATGCGCGGGTCAATCTGGAGACTCAGCAGGCCTATCTCGTGACCTCGCTGCGCCCGACGCTCGCCCAGGAATCGACCTATCCGCGGCGCTGGTGGGAGTGGTCGATTATCGTCCTGCCGAGCCTCCTCGGCTGGGCGATCGCCGCCGCCATCGCGTTCCTGGTCCGCGACAACATGGCGAAGTAGACGGCTTGCACGCCAAGCCGCGACTATCGCTTGGGCGGACGCCGCGCCGGCCGTATAATGAAGTGATCGGTGCATGAAACGCCCGCTAATGCGGGTCGCCAGTCTGCGACGCTGGCAGGAGCCGCGTCAGGAGATTTATGTTCTTCAATATCGATTCTGACACTGGCGAGGCCATCAGCGGGTGGGTCGCGCCGGACAATCCTTCGGCGGTCCCTAAACTTGCGCTCTTGATCCCCGGGCGGCCGGAAGCAGTCATCGAAGCCGATATCGAACGCGCGGACATCAGGGACCTCGGTCTTCACGCCTCAGGCCGCGTAGGATTTAATATCACTGACGCGGTCGCGCCCGGCCTGGCGCATCTTGAAGACATTGAAATCCTCGACGCCGAGACGCGGACCCCGCTTTACCGCCGGTTTCGGGCCGACCGTCATTTCGAGCGCAAGTTGTTTCTGTTCGACAGCGCCGCCATGCCGCAGCGGAGCATGATCCAGAGCCTGACATCTCGGTTCGCGCTCAATTACACCAATGTCGAGCGCTACTCGCTCGAGACGATGATCGTTCTGCTGAATAATCATTTCTCGAAATCTCTTTTCTTTTGCGGGCGCGCGAGCTTCAACCGTTATGCGAGCTTTCTCGAAAATGGCGGCTATCTCCGAGCGGCCCTTTTGCGCGAACCCGTCCAGGAGCTGGCCGAGCGTCTCCTATTCCTGAGCCTCATGGCGAAATCGGACGCCGCCCATCTCATACCCACCTATGCCACCGGCCTGACGCCGCTCGTGGATTTCGCCAAGACGCTGAAATTCGACGATCACAAGAACGTTCTTACCGCTTTCCGCCAGATAGACGAGGCGCAGCGCCAGGCGCTCGTCAGCCCTATGACGCGGATGTTGGGCTGCACGCTCGACGAACCACCGACCCATCATCATGTTTCGTTGGCGCTGGACCACCTGTCCTCGCTCGACGTGGTGGGCACGCGCGCGCGATTTCCCGCTTTCAAGGCGATGCTCGAACAATTTCTCGGGGGCGACGTTTTCGATGCGGAGCCGCCGGCAGCGTTTCCCACCGTTGAGAAACTGACGGAATCTTTGTCGAACATCGGTATCGTGCACGATCTGCTCGAACACGACATGGCGCTCTATTTCTACGTCGAACAGTCGCTGGCGGCAGGTCTGAAAGGCGGTCGAGACGAGCTTCCCGAGCGCGCGGTTCATACCATCTGATCTGCTATGCTGGCCGCGATCAGCGCGCCGATCGACCAGAAGATGAACAATGCCGCAAACAGCAGCAGGCTGCTTGCGAAGATCTTGGGGTAGGTCGCTTCCTGAGGCGTGGCCGGCGGAACGACGACGACGAGATATAATTGCTGTCGCTCGAGCTCCTGGCGCGCGCGCTGATAGGAACTCTGGGAAATCGTATACATGAACTCGTCGAACTGTTCGTCGAGCTTGAGCCGCTCGTAGGTCGCGAGCTGCGCGGAAAGCGCGCCCGAATCATTCGGATTGGTCAGCGACTTGTTGAGGGCTGCAATCTGCTGATTGATCGTGTCGAGCCGCGTCTGCTGAATGCGTTGCGACGGGGAGTTGGCGTCGAGCGATCCCTGCAGCGTCGCCATCGAGCTTTCGATGGCGATCTTGTCCATGGTCAGCTTCGCGATCACTTCCGCGACGCTCTTGGCGCGCGTCGCGGGATCGAACACCGCGGTCGTGTCCCGGTAGGCAGTGAGCTTGTTGCGCGTCGCCGCCAGACGATCGGCGGCGCGTGAAACCTCTTCTTCAGCGCGCGCGACCGCATCCCTGCGGCTGCGCTCCGTAATCGTATTGATGAGACTTTCGCTGCGATGGACGATGTCTTGCGCGATCGCGCTGGCGTCGCCGGGCGCAAAGCCTTCGACTTTCAGCGTGACTATGCCCGATACGGTGTCGACGCTCGCCGTCACCCGCTTGAGCCAGTATCGCAGCAAGTCCTCGATCTTCTCGTTCTTCGGAAGGCGGGAGAAATAGTCGATCGCCGGCGCGCTGAAATATTTCTCCATGTACGGGGTGCCGCCGAGATCGAGGATGATGGCTTCGCTCTTGATGTAATTGAGAACGATGTAGGCGTCCTGGATCGTCGTCTTGGACCCCGCGCCGCCGCCGGTGATCTTGCTGATGATGCCGGAAGCGTCAGTGACGGCGCCACGAAACTCCTGGGCGCCGCGCACCGTCACACGCGCCTCGGCTTCGTAGCCGTTCGACTGCCAGAGCGTCGTATACAGAAAGAACAGAATCGAAGGGACCACCACAAAGGCGACAAGCGTGCGCAACCACCAATTGCCGGAGGAAGGCTTCAGCGCGGCGAGATTGTCGAGCGTCGCTCTGATCACCGCCGGCGCACGCGCGATCCCGGGAAGGGCGAGCGCTCGCCCTGGCGTTGCAGGAGCGTCTTCCATTTTCGCACGGGACGCTGCGCCGCCGCGCCGAAGCAAGCGTCCGAGCCATGCGCGAACGCCCCGGCGATCCGTTACCTGTTGTCTGGGTTCGTGCATGCGGCAGGTGAACCAGAGAGCTATGCGGCGTCAACCCGGCAGTGCGGCTGGCCAAGGTCAGCCGAGCGCAGGTTCATATTCATAAAGCGAAAGATTGGGATTGAAATAAGGATCGTCCCGGACGGACGCGCCCCAGCGTGCGAGGAAATAGTCGCGCTCCTTCTGGTAGACTTTCTGAAGCCGCATTGCCCCGCCGCCGCGGCTGGCCGATTGCCGGTGCAGCAGAACGGTTCGAGAATCGCAGATCGCCCGCCAGCCCCGAGCGCCGAGGCGCAGGCAGAGATCAACGTCGTTCAGATCCACCGGCAGGTTGACCTCGTCGAACCCGCCGACCGCCTCGAACTTGGCGCGGGACACCATCAGGCAGGCGGCTGTGACGGCGGAAACCTCATGCGGGACAAGATTTCGGCCGAGCCAGCCTTCCGCGCTTTCCGCGAGCCCGTCGCCGAAATGGCCGGCGACCCCGCCCATGCCGAGGACGACGCCCGCGTGCTGGACCCGCCGGTTCGGATACAGAAGCTTGGCCCCAACCGGGCCGATATCCGGGCGACCGGCGAATTCCGACAGCCTGTCGAGCCAGTCGGGCTGAAGGACCTCCGTGTCGTTGTTGAGAAAAACGATGTTTTCGCAGTCGAGCGCCGCGACGCCTCGGTTGCAGAGGGCGGAAAAGTTGAAGGGGCCCGGCGCGGAAAGGACACAGAGCCGCCGCTCGTCTCGCGTCAGGCGGTCCAATTCCCTGATGGTTTCGGGCTCCACGCTGCCGTTGTCGACCACGAGAACCGAGAAGGACGGATGGTCCGTCTGGTCGAACAGCGAGCGGAGGCAGGGGCGCAAGAGATCCATCCGGTCGCGGGTGGGGATCACGATCCCGACAGGCGGCCGGCGCCGCACGAGCGCTGGTCTCGGCGCCATGGCCGGAAAAGCTGTCGGCGGCGCCTGCAGCAGCGGTCGCCTGATGTGGCCTACAGCTTTTGCGTCCGCCCGGTCCAGCGCGGCGTTCACCCACGCTTCCGAAGAGGCGGCCGCCCGACAGGCGGCAGCCGCGCCCGGCTCGCGCACGAAGACGGCTCGCCCCACGTAGGGCCGGCATTCATGAAGAATCGGGCTCCAGTCCGGCTTGAAGACAGGCTCCAGCCCGCCTGCTGACGCGCGGATTTCGTCGGCGTAGGCAATCGTGTGCGACGGCTCGCGACAAAAATGGGCTCGCGCGCAAGCGACCGCCATTTCGTCGAGTCGGTCGCCTGGCCGCAGACAGACGACGATCTCGTCCCCCCCTTCGCGCGCCGCGCACCCTCTGATGATGTGGTCCGCACATCGGCTGCTCAGCAAGTCGGTCGCTTCAGAAGCGAGGTCGACGCTGCAGACGCGCCAATCCGGGTCCGTTTGCCGCATCAACGATTGAAGGGTGTCTTCCAGCCCCTCTGTGTCGCCCGGCCCCTTGACGACCACCATCACGCGAGGTCCGTCCGTTTCGGCTGCGGTCGGCGCCACGCGACGGCGCCGCCCGCGGAACAAGCGATAGTCTTGAGTCTCAGCCCGGCCGTAGACCCATCGAAGGTTCAGATCGGCCTCCGCGTCGAGGCCCACCATGCGCGCCGAGGCCGCGAAGAACGCGCGCTTCGGCGAGGCCAGCGCATAACGCAGTCGCGTCGCGATAGAGGCAGGCCGCAACTCCTCGACAGCGAAGAAGAAGGGACCCGGTCTCGCGACCGGGTTGATCCAGAGCGCATCGACTCCATTGGGGATGCGGCCCCGCCAGAGGCCGGAGCCCAGGAAGGGCGCGGGCATCGCCACGACGCCCAATGTTTCGCCGCGCCGGACGAAGCGCAGGAGCGGTCGAACCACATCCTGAGCGACGCCGCAGGTATAGCGTAACTCGTAGATCCTTCCGGCCGCCAGGTTTGGCGTCTCGATCGCGAGCCAGGGCGCGCCAGACAGAGCGCGGTATCCGTTTTCGATGGTCTCGACATCCCGGGCTGGCGAAATCGAGACGCTCGTCATGGAGCGCTTCGCAAACGTGACAGAAACCAGCGCCGCCCCCGTGCCCGACTATCTCAACATCCCGGTTGCCGGTATAACGCGCTGCGGGCTCGTTGATAAGCGCGTCCGGCCACCAGGAGGAAGCGGCAGGCAGATGACGGCCAGCGCCGAGACCGATGTCGATCGCCTGCGCCGCGTCGTGCTGGCTCTGGAATCGCTGGAGCGCTCGCCGCCTGAGCCGATCATTCTTGGTCTGGCGGAGTTTGCGCCGCCTTTTGGTTGCGATCCGGCCGCCATGCGCGATGTTCTGGAACGACTGACCGATCTGTCCCTGATCGAGGGACCGGGCGCGCTTCGTGGTTCATGGCTTTTTCGACGCATCACCCCGAAGGGACGGGTCTTTCTCGCCGAGGTGCGCAGCGACGCGCGCTGGCAGAGAATCAAACAGACCTACGGCCACGCCTTGAGCCAGCGTTAGATCACACGGCCGCCGCAGAACGGGCGCGTTCGCGCCGCCGCCGCCTCGCCAGCGCCATCTGGCGCCATTCGAGCAGCCACTGCGGCCGACGATCCTTCGCCAAGACGGCAAGAAATCGTTCCGCGATCTCCACGATCAGAATGTCTGGCTTGAACCGCCTTACCGCCCACCAGTCGATCTCGCTGGACCAGATGAACTCCAGAGAGGTCGTCGTCTCGGCGAGCATTCCGGTCAGGGCTTCCGTTCCCGGGCGCGCATAGGAGTCGCCGATCAACATAATTCTTTTGTTGTTGCGGGCTTCAGCGTTCTCGAACAACGCGCGGGCGCCGACATGAATCTCTTCGTTGAAATTCGGATCTTCAAGATAGCCGGTGATGCGGTTGATCCAGACGCGCTTCGCTTTTTGCAGGTAGTCGTATTTCGTAACTTTCTCGTAGCGCAGCGGATCGAGGCGGCCGCCGAGATCCATAGTGGCTTGGTACGTCTGATGAGGTCGTGCGAGCAGGCCTGGCTCGGGCTCGAGCCCGCAGCGCTCGCAAAGCGCGAGATAAGCGAGGTGGCAACCTTTCGGCGACCAGTGCGAATCGGTCCGCCAATACAAATCGGTCTCGGAGCGACGCGCGCGCAGGGTTGGGACGAGATCGAGATAGCCGGTCGATTGCGGTGATGACCGCATCTGCGCCGCAAGACGTATCGCGGGCGCTTGTTCCGGGTCGACGAGCGGCTCGGACTGCTTGTCCCCGTAGATCGTGAGCTTGTCCGGCACGACGAGATGCACGCAGTCGATGCCGAGCGCACGCGCCCGAGCGGTCCGGCTTTCGATTCTCTTTCGCCAATGCGACAATTGAGCATCAGGCAGGTTGCCGCCGTCTCTGGAGTAGAGAGATGTGACGAAATTGCTCCCGCCGCGCAGGAAAAGCCAACCGTCTTGTCCTTCGTGAACGAGCACTGCAGGGGCAGGATAGTCGCTCATCTGTCCGGCTTTCGCGCCAGCAGCAAAGTCGCTGCCGCCAGTCCAAAACGAGCCTTTTCCGGCAGATCGCGTGCAAACGGTTCATCCAGCATCGCGGCCGGGTAGCCGATGAGATCTTCGACGCGCATTCGAAGAAATTGTTTCCGGGATTTCTCGGGCAGAGCACGGGCCCAGTCGCGCAACTGCCAGGAGATCGACCACACGGGATGGAGCGGAGCGGTCACGTCCTGCCTGACGATTTCGAGATGAGGCTCGAACAGCGTGCGCAATCCCTCGTGGGTCATATTGAAATAATGATGCGGGTAACCATGCAAAGGCTGAAGGAACGGAACGCAGCATTTCAGCCAGCCGCCGGGTTTGATGACCCTGCTGATTTCGGCGGCGCATATGAATGGATTCTTCACGTGCTCGAGGACGGCGATCGAGATAACGCCATCGAAAGAATTGTCTCGAAACGGCAGGTCTGCGGCGTCCCCGACGACGTCAGTGGTCACGTATTGAGAAAGTTCGAGATTGACGACGTTGCCGTAATAGATCGGTCTGCGCCCGGCGCCGACGTCAAGCACGAGACCGTCCGCGCAACCGCCTATCAACTCGACGGTGTCCGCATCGTAGCCGTTTTCGCTGACGCCTTCCGGCTCGTCGAGCAGATCCTGATCAAGTGGTCGATTCGGCATAAAATTCAGCGCGCCGAATTTTCCGCCCCGCAACGGACGCCGCGATAGTAGCGGCGACAATTTCTCGAGCTTGCGTAAGCGCAGGGCTGATATGCGCTCGTGCATTTCGTTTGGCGTGCCGGCGATTGCGGTCAGCTGGCGTCGGCCTTCGTTCCGGCCAAACTTCAAAAAATGCGCTTTTCCGGATCGGAACTTTCGTTGAAGCACCGCCACGGCGACATCTGGATTGGCGGCAAGATAGGACGGTTCGTCGAAGGATTCGGCTGTCGGAACCTCCTGCAGTTCGATCGCTTCCAACATCCGGCGAGACTTCTCTCAGCAACACCACTATCCATTATGGTAGGAGGGATATATACATTCCAAGATCGAAAACATAGAGGGGTCGGCGGCTGCTCCATCGGACGTGAGATTGCTTATGTCGGACGATAGTATTGCTCTGGAACTCTTCTACCCCTACGGATATCAGGGCCGCTCGATGATGGCGGTCCGAGCGCCTTCTGCCTTGCTCGGCGACGGGACGGGGCTTGTTGGCAAGATCGCCCGCATCGACGGAGCACGGTACCGGATCGTTGCGGTCTCGCGACAGATCTCCGGCCCTGTTGCAGCCGGAGAGCCGATTGGCGTTGAAGTACGGCCGTACCCTGAAGCGACGGGCGCCTGATGTTCTTCGTGGGGTTAGGGCACAGTCATGTGGTCGCGCTGGCGCGCGGCGCCTACGCGTTGCAGGCTCGTGGAGCGCAGTTCGCGGGCGAACCTTTTTCGAGCAAGTTTCATTACCTCTACGATGCGCCTTACGAACCGCCCTTTCTGGAGACCGAGGAGGGCCGGCGCCTCAACCCGTCGATTGCCGATGCGCTCAGCGACGGCGATCCGCTGTTCGTGCTCACTTCAGTAGGCGGCAACGAACACAATGTCGTCTCGATCGCGCAACGCGGGCCGCGCTTTGACTTCATCCTCGGCGAGCAACCGGAACTTCCGCTCGATGCGAGGAGCGAAATCATCCCCGAGGCCGCGATCCGCGAAACGCTGCGCGACTGGATGGAGCCGAAGGTCGAGGTGCTTCGCGCCATCAGCGCGACGACGGCGCGACTCGTGGTGCAGATCGAACCGCCGCCTCCGTTGCCGCGAGAACAGGTGCTCGCCTATCCGAAGGAGTTTTTTCGCACGGTTTTCGATCAAAGGCGGATGTCCAGCGATACGCTGCGTTACAAGATGTGGCGCGTTCAAACGGCGCTGCTGCGCGAAGCCTGCGAATCGATCGGCGCGCATTATGTCGACACGCCGGCCGACATGATGGATGACGACGGCATGTTGATGCTCAGCTTTTGCGGCAAAGATGCGACGCATGCGAACGAGGCGTACGGAGAGGCAATGATCGAACGCGCATTGCAGTTGGTCGCGCGGCAAACGGCGCTTGCAGGATGAATATGGCTTGACTCACAGAGACCACCCATATCGCAATCGCCCCGATTATGCCTATTGGCGCCGGTCGGTGGCCGAGGCTCCTGCAGGCGAACTCGATCCATTCGTCAGCGGCGCATTTACGATTGGCCGCCGTGAAAGCGTCGCGACGGCGGGGTCGTGCTTCGCACAACATATCGGCCGCTATCTGAAAGCCGGCGGATCGAACTATATGGTGACGGAGGCGCCGCACCCCGTCTTGACCGACAAAGGGGCGCTCGCTGCGAACTATGGCGTGTTTTCGGCGCGGTACGGAAATATCTACACGGCGCGTCAATTGGTCCAGCTTTTCGACCGCGCTTACGGACGTTTCGCTCCTCGTGAGGACGTCTGGCAGGAAAGCGGTCGCGTGTTCGTCGATCCGTTCAGACCAAACATTCAGCGTGGCGGCTTCAATTCGGAACGCGAATTCCATCTCGACCGAGAGCGGCATTTTCGCGCGGTACGCGAGATGTTTGAAAACATGGACGTCTTCGTGTTCACGCTCGGATTGACCGAAGCCTGGCGTTCGAAGGCGGACGGCGCCATTTTTCCAGTATGTCCCGGCGTGGCCGGCGGAACCTTTTCAGCCGACAACCACGAATTCATCAATTTCGGCGTCGACGACGTGGCCGCCGACATGCGTGACTTCATCGCTAAGCTCACGGCGGTCAACCGGCGCGTGCGCATCATACTCACCGTATCCCCGGTGCCCCTGGCGGCGACGGCAGAAAACCGCCATGTGCTCGTCTCGACGATCTATTCGAAATCAGTGCTGCGCGTCGTCTGCGACATGCTCGCTCGCGCGCTTCCCAATGTGGTCTATTTTCCGTCCTATGAAATCATCGCGAGTGGCCATGCCGGACACTATTTCGCAGACGATCAACGAACGATTCGGGAGGAGGGCGTCGCCCACGTCATGCGCGTGTTCGCCCGTCATTTCCTTACGGGCAGCGAAGATAGCGCGTTGTTCGCCCGCGCGCGACGAACGCTCGACGTCATCAGGGGCGCCGAAAGCCAGCCGCCGACCAACGAAGCCGCTGCGCTCGAAGCGGCGTTCAAAGCCATGTGCGACGAGGAAGCACTGGACCGGCCGTTCGACTGACGTCGGATGCGCAGCGCCGCGGTTCGCTGCGTTTGGGACGTAAACTCGTGGATGTCGTCTACGACGTCTCGCGTCTGTCCACGCGAGTCCTGAATGCGACTCCCAACGGCATCGACTGGATCGACGCCCTGCTGGCCGATCATTTCCTTTCCGGCGATCAGGGCGCCCACGCGCTTCTTTTCGGTTTTCGGGGACCGCGCCTGTTCGGTCCGGGCGTCCTTCCCAACCCAGTCCCTGACCTCGACTTGGCCTGGGGCCGTGCGGCCGAGCCATTGCTTCCCCGGACGCCCGACTGGCTTGTCGCCGCCTTGAACGATCAGTCCTTCGGGCCGGTCCGCGAATCCCCGAACTCGCTCCTGCGCGGAAAGGCGCTCAAGGCGGCTCGGGTCGCTCGTGCGCTCAAACGCTACGGGCTGGCGCGTGGCGCAAGGCCCGCTGCAGCGGCTCCAGCCGGCGCAATCTATCTGAACGCGTCACACTACCCGCTGGAGCTCGAACGCCACGTCGCCTGGCTGGATGAGCGCGCCGACGTCAAGCCGGTCTTCTTCATCCACGATATCCTGCCGGTGCTTCAGCCCGATCTGTTCTGGAACAGCGAACCGGAGCGGCACGCTCGCAGACTGGACTTGCTGGCGCGCAACGGCGCCGGCGCCGTCGTCACGAGCAGCGTCGTCGCCGACGGCCTTAGGGCTGAGCTCGGACGGCGTGGGCGAGACGACTTGCCGATCCATATCGCCGCCCCGCCGGTCGCTCCGATTTTCCGGGCGCCGGTCTCCTCCGACGGCCGGCTGGCGGATATCCGCTATTTCGTTGTCTGTGGGACAATCGAGCCTCGGAAGAACCATCTTATGCTGTTCGAGGTCTGGCGCCGTCTCGTCGGCCGGAAGGGAAAGGACGCGCCCAAGCTGGTGGTGGTCGGCAAGCGAGGCTGGCATTGCGAAGAGATCGTGTCTGCCATGCACAATCCCGACCTCAAAGGAACTGTGATCGAGGCGTCCGGTCTCTCGACCGACGCCTATCGGAGCCTGCTCGCGCAGGCTTGCGCGTTGCTTTCGCCGACATTTGCAGAAGGTTTCGGTTTGCCTGTGGCGGAGGCGCTTGCGGCCGGCGTCCCGACGATCGTCTCGGACATACCTTCTCATCGTGAACTCGGCGGCGCGACGCCGCTTTATCTGGACCCGACCCGGATGCTCGATTGGTATGATGCGGTCGAGGCGCGATCGTCGATTCCGAGGCAGATTTCCGGCCAGGCGACCGCGGGAATCGCCGGCCATCGACCGGTCGATCCGAAGAGGTATGTGAGAGATTTCGATCTGTTCCTCGGCAGTCTTTTTTGAGGCCTCGGTAACTAAAATTCTTGTGTGGCCGTTAAGACACGCAAGTTAACCATCGGAAGATATAATGTGCCGCCTCGGCAGCTTCCTGACGATTGACCATCGCTCGCGGCTGTTACATTAGGGCGTGGGTTGAGAATTGAAGGTCTGTATGCGGGTGCTCGGCAAGTGGGCGGTCTTGAGTTTGTCCCTTGCGGCGGCGGGCTGCTCTTATCTTCCGTCTCAAGGGCCTACAGCGTCGGAGGTTGTCTCCGGCGGGGCTGCGCAGACCGCGGATGCGGCCCCGCGCTACCTCGTCGACAATCTGGACGCGCGTACCGTCGCCATATTGAAGCATGAGCCGAACCAAACGCTTTCCGGCCGGTTCGGGACGCGCGGAGGCGCGGCGTCGCCGACGATCGGCCTCGGCGACTCAGTGTCCGTCACCGTTTGGGAGGCAGCGTCCGGAGGACTCTTTTCCTCGGCCGCTATTGGAGGCGTGACAGCGGGATCGCACTCCGCCGCCATCCCGGAACAGGCGGTGGGACGGGACGGCAACATCACCATTCCCTACGCCGGCCGGATCCACGTCGCCGGCATGACGCCAGCGCAGGTGGAGCAGGCGGTCGTCCATCGGCTCGAGGGAAAGGCGATCGAACCCCAGGCGCTCGTGACGGTGACGCGCAACGTCAGCAATACGGTGACGGTGACGGGCGAAGTCACCAACGGCGCGCGCGTGCCTCTGTCGGCCGCCGGCGACCGGGTGCTCGATGTGATCGCCGCCGCCGGCGGAATCCGCGCGCCCGTGCCGGAGGTCTTCATCGAACTGTCCCGCGGGGGCGGCACAGCGAAGGTGCCGATGCAGGCGCTGCTCAACCATCCCGCCGAGAATATCTACGTCCGGCCGCGCGACGTTCTGACCGTCGTTCGCGAGCCGCAGACCTTCACAGCGTTCGGCTCCGCCGGGCGGAACGCATTGGTGCCGTTCGACGCGGTCGGCATCAGTCTCGAAGAGGCAGTTGCGAAGGCAGGCGGATTGCTCGACAGCACGGCCGACCCCGCCGGCGTTTTCCTGCTTCGCGCGGAGCCGGCGCCGATCGCGCGGGCGCTCGACCCGAGCTACCCGGTCGACCCGTCGGCGCGGTATGTAAACGTCGTTTACAAAATCAATCTGAAAGACGCCGCCACCTATTTCCTCGCGCGCAATTTCGCAGTCCGCAACAAGGACGTAATCTACGTCGCCGCGGCCCCGACCGCGGAATTCTACAAGGCGATGCAATTGTTCAGCGCGCTCACGCAGCCGGCCATCACAGGCGGATCGATCGCAATCGCGGCTTGCAGTTCGGGCAAGTGCTGAGTCACTTCGTTGACCGTGTTGCAAAATCGCCGCGGCTATCGACAATTGTCGATATTGTATTGACGCACTGCACACAATCAGTCAGTGTCGCCGCGAATTTCAGGACTGCGGTGAGATAATGTCAGTCAGTAACCCGCGTCGGCATAACCGGAGTTTTCTCGCAGCCAACGAGCAGTCGCTCATCCGCTGGATTCTCCCCAGGCTGCCTGCCCAGGTAAAATCGCTCCATCTGACGGCGATCGGCCTCGTAGGGTCGGTCGCAGCCGCATTTGCGCTTGTCGCCTGCAACTGGACGCCGCTGTGGCTGATCGTTGTCGCGCTCGGCGTGGCGATCAATTGGTTCGGCGACTCTCTCGATGGGTCGCTTGCCAGATATCGGCAGGAAGAGCGTCCGAGATTCGGCTTTCTGGTCGATCATACCTGCGACCTGGTGTCGCAGCTCTTGATCATCGTCGCATTCGGATTTTCTCCGTATCTGTCGCTCGTTTCGGCGCTGACGATCCTCCTGTGCTATCTGCTGTTCTCGGCCTACACGTATATCCGCGCCGCCACGCAACATGTGCATCAGATGTCCTATATCGGCGTAGGCGCGACCGAATTCCGTATCCTCATGATCGTCTGGCCGGTGACCGCCGCTGCGTTCGGCGTGCACGAGCCTCTCGTTTCCGGTTTGTCGAAGATCGATTTCGTCATTCTCGCGCTCGCGTTCATGGCGATTTGCGGCTTGCTCGGCAAGGCCGTGCTGGACGCTGTCGAGATAGCGCGTGACGAGCAGACGGCGCTTGCCGCCGCCCGGGCCGACGCCGAAGCCGATGTGGAAGCTCAAGTCGAGCCGCTTGCGACGCGATAGTCGGCTGCTGCGCGACGGAGTCGTCGCGCTTCATTTTTGTTCCAAATTTGGTCTTGCGCGCGCGGGGCGGTCAATCCTTGGTCGGCGAAGACCGCGGATCGAGGCGGGCGCGCGCTGTTTGCGTATTTGCTTCTTCGCAAGTTTCGCGACAGTTCTGCCTGCGCTCTCATTCGCCGCTTCCCAACCCTATGCTCACTTCGGGTTCTGCGCGCAACCGACGCCCCCCGATTGCATGTCCCGAACGCTCGCGAAGAATCAGGCTTTGCAAGCCTGCGAACAGGAGGTCGAACGTTACGTCGCAATGGTCTTCGCGTATCGCACGTGTCTGAACACAGAAATGGAGCGAGCCGTAACCGAGGCGAACCAAATCATTCGCCGCGTCCGATGCGTGCGTGACAAGAAATATTGTCTTACTGAGGCTACCACTGAAGGTAATTCGGCTTCTGGCCGAAAGGGGGCGGCAAAAGCGCACTGACTTTCAGAATGCGCACTCGTATCTCTGCGGCATTTCTCTTGACGGAGCGTTCCTCGATAAGCGTCGGCGCTGCTCTAACGCCATCAGTCGGTTGCGCGAAAATGTTCACGTCGCCACCTTGTCAAATCATTCGATCGGTGACGCAGCTCCGCAAGTAGCGCCGGCCGAATGTTGCTTCGCTCGTGTCGCCTAGCGTAAAATCCGTGGGGTTTCTCGTTGCCGCCGGACGAATGTTCGAGGCGACTTTCAATGGCGAAGGTATGTGCGGCATAGTCGGAATTCTTGGCAAGGGGCCCGTCGCCGGCGACATCGTCGAGGCGCTTCGCCGGCTTGAGTATCGCGGATACGATTCGGCCGGCGTCGCCACGCTCGAGAACGGCCGCCTGACGCGCAGGCGCGCCGAAGGCAAGCTGCGCAATCTCGGCGACCGTCTCGCGCGCGAACCCCTCAGCGGACATTCCGGAATCGGCCACACGCGCTGGGCGACCCACGGCAGGCCCACGGAAAATAACGCCCATCCGCACGCCAGCGACAAGGTCGCAATCGTTCACAACGGCATCATCGAGAATTTTCGCGAATTGCGCGACATGCTGCGGGAGAAGGGCCATGTGTTCGCGACCGAGACGGATTCCGAGGTCGTCGCGCATCTCGTCTCGGAAGAACTAAAGACGCGCAATTCGGCGATCGAGGCGGTGGCCGCCGCCCTTCCGCAATTGCGCGGCGCGTTTGCGCTGGCCTTTCTTTTTGAAGGCGAGGAGAACCTCCTGATCGGCGCACGGCGCGGCTCTCCGCTCGCGGTTGGCTACGGCGACGGCGAAATGTATCTCGGCTCGGACGCGCTCGCGCTCGCGCCCTTCACGCAGGAGGTCTCCTATCTCGACGAAGGGGACTGGGTCGTGCTGACGCGCGCTGGCGCTGAATTCCATGATGCGACCGGCGCGAAGGTCTCACGTGAGAAAATTCGTGCGCAGGCGTCAGCTTTTCTCGTCGACAAGGGCGAGCATCGTCATTTCATGGCGAAGGAAATTCATGAACAGCCGGAAGTGGTCGGCCGCACGCTCGCCCACTATCTCGATATGTCGGCAGGCAAGGTGGCGCTCCCCTTCGATCTGCCCTTTAACCCGAATGCGCTCTCGCGCGTGACGATTACGGCGTGCGGCACGGCATATTTCGCCGGGATGGTCGCGCGCTACTGGATCGAACGCTTTGCCCGGTTGCCGGTCGATCTCGATGTCGCGTCGGAATTTCGATATCGCGAGGCGCCCTTGCCGAAGGATGGCTTGACGCTTTTGATCTCGCAATCCGGCGAGACGGCCGACACGCTGGCCTCGCTGCGTTACGCCAAGAGCGCCGCCCAGCACACCCTGGCCGTCGTCAACGTGCCGACCTCGACGATCGCGCGCGAATCCGAAGTCGTCGCGCCCACGCTCGCCGGTCCCGAGATCGGCGTTGCGTCGACGAAAGCGTTCACCTGTCAGCTCGCCGTTCTCGCCTGCCTTGCGATCGCGCTCGGACGCGCACGCGGCGTAGTGTCTGCGGAAGAGGAAGCGCGTCTCGTCAGCGAACTCATCGCGGCGCCCGGCCTGATGGCGCAGGCGCTGGCCGCCGAAAGCGAGGTCGAAGCCATCGCGCATGGCATGGCGAACGCGAGGAGCGCGCTCTATCTCGGGCGCGGCACGTCCTTCCCGCTCGCGCTCGAAGGCGCGCTGAAGCTGAAGGAAATTTCCTACATTCACGCCGAAGGCTACGCCGCCGGCGAATTGAAACACGGCCCGATCGCGCTGATCGACGAAGACATTCCCGTCATCGTAATTGCGCCAAAGGACGTGACGCTCGAAAAGACCGTATCCAACGTCCAGGAAGTCGCCGCGCGCGGCGGCCGAATTATCTTGATCGGCGACGCCGACGCGCGCACCGAGATCGCGACGACGCTTGCCGGCTGCGTGACGCTGAAGCCGATGGCGCCAGATTTCACGCCCATCGTCTACGCAATCCCTGCTCAATTGCTAGCCTATCACGCGGCCGTCTTCATGGGCAAAGACGTCGACCAACCCCGCAATCTCGCAAAGAGCGTCACTGTGGAATAGATATTGGTTTACGGCGTTTCAAATGCTCACGGTAAGCGTGAACGAGTAAGCGCGATAAGGCAGCGATCGGCATCGGCCATTGTATGAAAAACGCAATTCCATCGCATCATGCGTGATGGATTGAGTCAGCAAAGCGCCGCCATTTGCGCATTGAGACATCCGCGCCTCAACTCGCTTTGCCGGCGTCAGCTCGCAGGTCGCACGAGACTCGCCTCAGCCGGCGGTTTGCAACAAGCGCTCAGCTGCGGGCAACGATTAAGTTGTCCGCTGGATTGCGCGACCCGCTTTTCGGCTTCTCCGATCGAAACGCCGCTCAGGGACGCCCGAACCAGAACGGGTTTTCTGTGCCGAACCGGTAGTTGAGACCCGCGCGCAGGACGTGCGCGCCCATTTTTGTCGGAACAAGCCCTGTCGCAAGCGATGTGCCGGGGGCGACGTATTGTAACGTCTTCTGCCCGAGCCCCGCATACAGATATTCGCCCTTGAACGACAAGCTTTCGCTGATCGCATATTCGAGACCAAGGCCGGCAGTCCAGCCGATTTGCGTTCCCCCGTTGGCGCCCCCGCGAACGCCGCTGTAGCCGTAGGCCGGGACCGCGAGGGTGTCGGGCGCGATCGCATTCGCGAAGGCGACGCCGCCAGTCCCGTATAGAAGGGCGCGACCGAACGCGTAGCCAATACGTCCGCGCGCGGTCCCGAGATAGCCCTCTTTCGCCGATGTGATCCTCGTGGCGGGCGTCGATACGGCGAGCCGGCTCCTGTAGTCGACGTCGCCTTCGACGCCGACGACGATGGTGTCGCGAATTTGCCAATTGTAGCCGATCGTGACGCCCCCGATCGCGCTCGCGCCGGTTTCCTTCCCGGAAAATTGCGATGCGTTCAGGCTGGAGTCGTTGATCAGCCCGCCGGCGTTGAGACCCGCGTAGAAGCCCGTCCACGTAAAGGCGGAAGCCGGCTCCATCATGGCTGGCGCCGGCGGCGGCGCTTTGCGCGACGGCAGATCGGCGGCCGAAGCGGCATTGAGAGCCAATGCGCTCGCGGCGGCGGCGAGCCAAGGACAAATCCTCATTTCAAATTCCTCTGGGGCCTTTTTGACGCCATACTTCTAAACAAACGGAGTTAACAATTTCTTAGGGTTACCAAATCGTATCGCTCGCCGGGGGAGGGCGGCTCGCATGATCCAGGTTGCCGATCGGCGCGCGCTTGTCCTAGCCTCCGTTCGCCAAGCGAGGTCGGTAAGATGGGCGCATTGTCGCAAGCAGATTCTCAGTTGCTCGATCAGTTCATCGACATCGTTCTGCAAAAATTCCTCGAAGGCGATATCGATCAGGCCGCCGCCCGCCAGAGCCTCAGCAAAGCCTTCGCGCTCGTCGCCTCAGGCAATCCGAGCGTGGCGTTTTTCCTGGAGTCGCAAATTCACGTCATTCTGGAGCAGGGCTCGCGCGATTCCTGACGGTCGCGATCATACGGTTTCGTCCGCCCGCGCATCGCGCTTTGTTCGACCGATGCGCCTTTCGGCGCGTCGTGAAATCCGGGGCAGGCGTCAGGGATAGAGGCCGCGCATGGCGCGCGCCTGCAGGATGCGCGAACAGGCGACGATAAAGGTCGCGGTTCTCAGCGACGTTTTGTGCCGCTGCGCGACGTTCCACACGCCCGCGAAAGCCTCCGTCATGATCCTCACGAGACGTTGGTTGATTTCGCTCTCCGTCCAGAAAAAACTCGAGAAGTCCTGCACCCACTCGAAATAGCTGACCGTGACGCCGCCTGCGTTGGCGATGACATCCGGGACAACTAGAACGCCGCGATCGCCGAGAATATCGTCGGCCTCGGGCGTCGTCGGTCCGTTTGCGCCTTCGACGACCATGCGAGCCTTGATCTTGCGCGCGTTCTTCGCGTCGATCTGCCCCTCCAACGCAGCCGGAATCATAATGTCGCAAGCGACCGCCCAGAAGTCCGCGGGATCGAGCGTTTCGGCGTCCTTGAAACCGGCGACGCCGCCGCGCACGGCGACGTGCGCTAGAAGGGCTGCGACGTCGAGGCCGGCGGCGCGCTGCACGGCGCCTGTGTGGTCCTGCACGGCGACGACTTTAGAGCCGGCTTCGGCGAACAGACGCGCGGCGACGCCGCCGACATTGCCGAACCCCTGCACAGCGATGCGCGCGCCCTCGATCTTGAGGCCGATCCGCTGCGCAGCCTCCGAGGCGACGGTGAAGACGCCGCGTCCCGTCGCGTCGCGTCTGCCGAGCGAGCCGCCCAGATCGATCGGCTTGCCAGTGACGACGCCGGTCGATGTTTCGCCGCTGTTCATCGAATAGGTGTCCATCATCCACGCCATGATCTGGTCGTTCGTGTTCACGTCCGGCGCCGGGATGTCTTTCGTCGGCCCGATGATGATGCCGATCTCGCTCGTGTAGCGCCGCGTCAGTCGTTCCAGCTCGCCTTGCGACAGCAGGCGCGGATCGACGCGCACGCCGCCCTTGGCGCCGCCATAGGGCACGTTGACCGCGGCGTTCTTGATCGACATCCATGCCGCCAGCGCCATCACCTCCGACAGGGTGACGTTCTGGTGAAACCGGACCCCGCCTTTGCCGGGGCCGCGGCTGGTGTTGTGCTGGACGCGATATCCTTCGAAGTGCGCGACCTCGCCGTTGTCGAGATGAATCGGAACGTCGACGATCAGCGCGCGCTTCGGACGTTTGAGCGTTTCGACCCAGCGCGCGAGATCGCCGAGATAGGGCGTCACGCGATCGACTTGCTGAAGATAGGTGCTCCACGGCCCGAGGTTGGTCTGATCGAGGTACGAGGGCAGCGCGTGCGTTGCAGCAGGCGGCGACGGTTGCAATTTGGTTCGCGAAGACCTGGGCTTGCCGCTCATTTGTCCCTCCCGCCGATATCGCGCGTTATCGAGCCTAGGGCAAGAATTCGGCGTGCGGAACAGCTTATCGGCTGGTCGCGCTATTCAGTTGCGCGCTGCGCCCGCGACCGCCTAACATCAGGCATGGTTCGGGTTCTCCACTCCATACGGCGCGCGCGCCCCGCGGACGCGGATGCGATCGCAGCTGTCCATGACGAAGCATGGCGGGAAGCCTACCGAGGCATCATACCCGGCCGTTCGCTCGAGGCGATGATCGCTCGACGCGGGCCCGGCTGGTGGCTGTCGGCGATTCGACGCGGGTCCCGCATGCTGGTGCTGGAGTTCGACAATCGCGTCGTCGGATACGTCAGCTACGGGCGCAATCGGGTCGCCGCGATCCCCTATGCCGGTGAAATTTTCGAGCTTTATCTCGCGCCGGCCTTCCAGGGCGTCGGGCTCGGCGAGCGCCTGTTTAACGCGGCGCGGGAAGACCTTGCAGCAAAAGGCTATTTTTCCGTTATCGTTTGGGCGCTTCTGGACAATGAGAGAGCCCTACGATTTTACAAGAAGATGGGCGGCGTCGAGGTCTGGCGCGCAGCCGAGCAATTCGATAACGATACCCGCGCGCGCGTCGCCTTCGGCTTTGCGGCGACGTGATCAGGGCTCTGGAGCCCGATCTTTCCTGTTTTCAAAAGACGGAGCGGCCACGTGCGTCTCGACGCCATCTCGATCGGATCAAATCCTCCGCATGAGGTCAATGTCGTCGTCGAAGTGCCCATCGGCGGCGAGCCGATCAAATACGAGATGGACAAGGCCGCCGGCACGCTCGTCGTCGATCGCTTCCTCTATACGCCGATGCGCTATCCCGGGAACTACGGTTTCATTCCGCACACCCTTTCGGAAGACGGCGACCCCTGCGACGTGCTGGTCGCCAATACCCGTCCGATCATTGCGGGCGCGGTCATTTCGGTGCGCCCCATCGGCGTGTTGCGGATGAAGGACGAAGCGGGCGGCGACGAAAAGATCGTTGCGGTTCCGTCGTCGAAGCTCACCAAGCGGTACGACAAGATCGCGAACTACACGGACATGCCGGCGATCACGGTCGAGCAGATCGAGCATTTCTTCAGCCACTACAAGGATCTCGAGCCGGGCAAATGGGTCGAGTTCGCCGGATGGGGCGACGCCGACGAGGCGCGTCGGCTGATCGTCGAGGCGATCGAACGTGCGAAGGCTCAGAAAGCCTGACTATCGCTTGCTGCGGTGGAGCAGGAAGACCGCCTGCTCGCCGAACAGGTTCCAGAACCACCACGGCGCATTGACGCGCACTTTCGCGCCTGCGCCGTCGAGCGCGATGGCGCGATCGATCGAGGCGTCCATCTCGTCGGCGAGCTGCACGAAATCGCGAATCGTGCAGAGGTGGATGTTGGGCGTGTCGTACCAGGAATAGGCGAGCGTCTGCGTCTGGGGCATCCGGCCGAACATGAGCAATTGCGACCGCACGCGCCAATGGCCGAAATTCGGAAACGAGACGATCGCGCGTCGACCGATCCGCAACATGTGTTCGAGCACTTCGCGCGGACGGCGCGTGGCCTGAAGCGTCTGCGAAAGGACGACATAGTCGAAGGCGTCGTCGGGATAATCGGCCAGGTCCGTGTCGGCGTCGCCCTGCACGACCGACAGTCCCTTCGCGACGCAGCCGTTGACGCCGAGCTGCGACAGTTCGATTCCCCTTCCGTCGACCTTTCGATCGCGTTGCAGGATCTCGAGAAGCGCGCCGTCGCCGCAGCCGACGTCGAGAACGCGGCTTCCGGGCTCGACCATGTCCGCGACGAGAAGGAGGTCGACGCGCGTCGTCGATTTCGAAAAGTCGCTCATTGCGCGGCGACGCCCGCAGGCGCCGTCAGTCCGCGCGCATTGGCGGCCGCCTCCAGAAATCCGCGCGTCGTGGCGATGAAATCGGGTTCGTCGAGAAGAAAAGCGTCGTGACCCTTGTCCGTCTCGATTTCCACGAACGAAACGGGCAGGCTCGCCGCGTTGAGCGCGTGTACGATCGCGCGCGCATCCGACGTCGGATAGAGCCAGTCGGATGTGAACGACACGACGCAGAAGCGTGTTTTTGCGCCGAGAAAGGCGCGCGCGAGCACGCCGCCATAGTCGGCGGCGAGATCGAAATAGTCGCAGGCGCGCGTCACGTAGAGGTAGGAATTGGCGTCGAACCGATCGACGAAACTCGATCCCTGATAGCGCAGATAATTTTCGATCTGGAAGTCGGCGTCGAACGAAAATGTCGGCGCCTCGCGGTCCTGCAACTTGCGCCCGAACTTTCGCTGCAGCGCGCCTTCCGAAAGATAGGTGATGTGCGCGGCCATGCGGGCGACGGCCAGCCCCTTGGTCGGATGCTTGCCGAGCGCGGCGTAACGGCCGCCGCTCCATTCGGGATCAGCCATGACGGCCTGGCGACCGACCTCGTGGAAGGCGATGTTCTGCGCCGTATGCCGCGACGCTGTCGCAATCGGCAAAGCCGCGAACACCCGGTCGGGATAGCTTGCGACCCATTGCAGCACCTGCATGCCGCCCATCGATCCGCCGGCGACGCAGAAGAGCTTTTCGATGCCGAGATGGTCGACGAGCATCGCCTGGGCGCGCACCATGTCGCGAATGGTGACGACGGGAAGGTCGAGCCCCCACACCTGGCCGGTCGCCGGATTGAGAGAGGCCGGTCCGGTGGATCCCATGCAGCCGCCGATGACGTTCGAGCAGATGACGAAATAACGGTTGGTGTCGATCGGCCGGCCCGGTCCGACCATTGTGGTCCACCAGCCCTGCTTGCCGGTAACGGGATGAATGTTGGCGACGTGCTGATCGCCGGTCAGGGCGTGACAGACCAGAATTGCGTTCGACTTGTCGGCGTTCAGCCGCCCATAGGTCTGGTAGGCGATCGAAAGGGGCGCGATCGAGACGCCGGCGTCCATCGAAAGCGGCTGGTCGGCGTGAAAGCGCACGACCTCGCTGCTAGGATTCTCGACCTCCCTGAAAGCCTCTACGCCCACCGGCCCGCACCCGCATGTCGTTCGATATGTCGAACGTTTCGTACGGAAAGAAGAATATTCTTTTGCGGTTCAAGTCAAGTCCGACCTTCCTGCGCTGTTCATCGCGGGGCGCCTCGATTATGAGAAGGCCGAGTTCTGGATGACCCGATGACCAATTCTCCTGCCGACAGCGCGGCGGCGAGCCTCGCCGCCCTGCGCCAGAATATCGACCGCATCGACGAATCGATCCACCGGCTTCTGATGGAGCGTGGCGAGATCATCGAAAACCTGATCGCGACCAAGGCGAAACAGGGCGGCGGCTCCGCGTTCCGCCCCGGCCGCGAGGCGGAAATGATGCGCCGGCTGGTGCAACGCCACGGCGGGCTGCTGCCGCTCGACACGGTCGAAAGCATCTGGCGCATCATCATCGGCACTTTCACCTACGTGCAGGCGAATTATGCGATCCACGTCGACGTCTCCGCCGGCGACGCGGCCATGCGGGATTCCGCGCGATTCCATTTCGGCTTTTCGCCGCCCTACGTGCCTCATCACGGGCCGCACGCGGTGATCGATGCGGTCGCACGTTCCGGCGGCGATCTTGGTCTCGTCCGGGTCGTCAGCGCGGTCGGCGATGGCGCCTGGTGGAGCAAACTCACGGAGCCGACGGCGCCGAAAGTCATCGCGCGCCTGCCGTTCGTAGACCGGCCCGACCATCCTGCGGGCATTCCGCTCTACGTTGTCTCGAAACCTTTGGCGGAAGCTGCGGCGCTCGACGTGCAATTGTTCGCCGTACGGATCGATCGCTGGAACGACGCGCTTCCGGCGGCCGTGCGCGCTTGCGGCGGCGCGCTCGTCGGCAATGCCGCGAACGACTACGGCCTGTCGCTTCTTCTATCCTTCCCGGGTCCGAGCGGCGTCGACAACGCCGTGCAGGCGCTGAAGGCCGCCGGCATGGACAATGTCGCGCCCGCGCTTGTCGGCAGCCATGCCGAGCCCTTTTCCACCCAATCGGCGAACCGGAATGTCTGAACAGCTTGGACCGAAGCTCGAACGTCCCGTCGTCGAGCGTCTTGCCATCATCGGTTGCGGGCTGATCGGCTCTTCATTGCTGCGCGTTGCGCGGCGGAGGAATCTTGCGAGGCGGATCGTCGCGACAGACGCGTCTGCGCCAGTTCGCGCGCGCGTTGTCGAACTCGGTCTTGCCGACGAGGTTCATGACAGCGCGGCCGATGCGGTTCGCGACGCAGATCTCATCATTCTCTGCGCGCCTGTCGGCGCCAACGCCGCCATCGCGGCCGAAATCGCGCCGGCTCTGTCGACGGGCGCGATCGTCAGCGACGTCGGCTCCGTCAAGGGCGCGGTCGCATCCGCTGTCGCGCCTTTTATTCCAAAGGGCGTGCATTTCATTCCCGGCCATCCCGTCGCCGGCACGGAGCAATCGGGGCCCGATGCAGGCTTCCCGACGCTCTTTCTCAATCGCTGGTGCATTCTCACGCCGCCGGCGGGCGCGGATCCGCATGCGGTCGAAACGTTGTCGGCCTTCTGGACTGCCGCCGGCAGCAATGTCGAAACGATGTCGTGCGAGCATCACGATCTCGTGCTCGCCATCACGAGCCACGTGCCGCACCTCATCGCCTACAACATCGTCGGCACCGCCGCGGATCTCGAAGAGGTCACGCAGTCCGAGGTCATCAAGTTTTCAGCCGGCGGCTTCCGCGACTTCACGCGCATAGCCGCATCCAATCCCACGATGTGGCGCGACGTGTTCCTCAACAACAAGGACGCCGTGCTCGAAATCCTCGGCCGCTTCACGGAAGACCTTAGCGCCCTGCAGCGCATGATCCGGTGGGGCGATGGAGACGGTCTCTTCGCGCTGTTCACGCGCACGCGCGACATCCGCCGCAGCATCATCGAGATCGGCCAGGAAAGCGACGTTCCCGACTTCGGCCGACATCAATCCGATCCTCAATAGAGCGGCGGCAGCGGCAATATACCCTTCAAGGGTCCGACGCCGAGCCTGCCGTCCGCGAAAGAGGCGGTCACATGCGTCTCGCGATTCTGGTCGCCGAAAATCGATCCGGCGAGCAAGGGAAGCAGCGCTCCGCCCAAGCCCAGCTTCGCCGCAAGATTGACGAAAGGCGCCTTTGCGTCGTGAAGCCGCACATCCAGCTTGCCGTCGAGCCGATGCATTTGATCGAGGCCGAGCAATCCTTCCATCTGCGCGGCGAAATCGCCCTTGACGAAAGAAAATTGCGTGACGGCGACGCGCCCTCCGGCCGTTCGCCACGAATCCATCATTTCCGGCGACGTTGCGCCCGCAGCCTTGTCGATTTCCGTGATCGAGCCGATCGTCGCAATCACTGCCGGCTCGACGCCGCCGATCGTCGCGTCGAACAGCGGCGAGCGAACGCCGGCTATGCTGATCTCATAATTCAACGGCGCATCCAGAACGCCCCAGGGATGTCGGAAGTTCATCTGAAGCGCGCGGATCGACGCGGGGGCAAGACCGTGGTCCGGGCGCACCTCGACGTCCGTTCCCGACACCGACAGCCGGTCGAAGCGGTCGGGAAGTCCGCGCGTCGAAAATTGCAACGTTCGCCAGTCGAGGTCGAATTTCAGCGGCATGTTTTCGATCGAGACGTCGCCGGGCGCGCGAAGGTCGATCGCAACGCGTCTCGGCGAGTAGATGAGCGTCCTGACGATCGCTTGATGCGCATGCGCGACGAAGTCGGCGCCTTGCGTCTTCGCCACGACGGCCAAGCGGTCGCAGGTGAATTCGATCGCGAGCGGATAACCGCTTGTGCGAAGGCTGGCGCAGGACCACGTGCGTCCCTGCGCAGATTCGCGCGCGAGCGCCGATTCGAGTTCGCTGGCGGCGATGCGGCGCGCGACATACCAGTAGATCGACCAACCAACCGTCAGGAATACGAGCGAAAACAGGACGAGCAACGCGAAATTGCGGAGTCGCGGAGCGTCGGGCTCCAGTGGCGCCTCGCTCATGTGTTCGACGCATCTATGGTCGCGGCGAGCGACGGATCGGTTCGCAACGCTTCGGCAACGAGCGCATCGGTGTGCGTTTCGATTTCGTTCTGAAGACGCTCTGAAAACGCGTCGGCCGGCAACCCCGGCTCGATCACCGGCAGGAATTCGATGACCGCGACGCCCGGGCGCCGAAGAAAACTCCGTCGTGGCCAGAACACGCCTGTGTTCAGGGCGACCGGCATGACGCGCGCGCCGAGGGTCGTATAGACATGCGTGACGCCGAACTTGTAGCGCGGCGGCGCGCCGACGGGGCGGCGCGTGCCCTCC